>CAZQJT010000011.1:0-22846 GCA_964593665.1 uncultured Gammaproteobacteria bacterium | reverse complement strand
GATTTTAAATCAACAATTGCGCTATGAGAATTACCAACAATGTCACTAGAAACAAGCTCTTCTTCACTCGCCTCTATTATACCTTTTAATTTTCCCTTAGCTGCTTTTACAAACTCTTTGTTTACATCTTCAAGAGTTGTTTTCTTTTTTAAAAGATAAGTAACGTCACACAAAGAACCGACTGGAACCGGAACCCTTAAGGACATACCGTCAAAATTGTTCTTTAAAGAAGGAATAGCTTCAGTAACAGCAATAGCTGCTCCGGTTGTCGTTGGTACTATATTTAAAGCGGCTGAGCGTGCTCGGCGCAAGTCCTTATGAGGACCATCTACTAAATTTTGATCAGCGGTATAAGCATGAATGGTTGACATTAAAGCTTTTTTAATACCAAATTTATTTTTAATTACCGCTGTTACTGGGGCTAAACAATTAGTGGTGCAAGAGGCACAAGATAAAACATCATCGCTTTTGCTTAATTTCTCTTGATTTACCCCAAGGACTATAGACTTACACCCCTTGCCAGGAGCGGAGATAATAACCTTTTTAGCTCCGGATTTAATATGCAAAGCGGCGTCCTCGCGACCACGGAAACGACCAGTACATTCCAAAACGATATCAACTTGTAATTTTTTCCAAGGCAGGATAGCTGGGTCTTTTTCAGAAAAAACTGGATATTTATTGTTTTTAATAAGCAAAGCGTCTTTAGTATATTTAATCGCAAAGGGATACTTGCCATAGCAAGAATCATATTGTAGTAAATTAGCTAAAGTTTTAGTATCAGTTAAATCATTAATTGCAACAACTTCTAAATCAGGATACTTTTCTAAAATTATTCTAAAAGAAGCACGGCCAATACGGCCAAAACCATTAATCGCTATTTTTAACTTTTTTCTTGGCATAATTTAAAAAATTAATTAATAAATACCTTGATATTATAACATATTTTAAAAATATAAAAAACACGTTAATGATAACGCGTTTTTCTTTTTTTGCTAAAACAATCGCAATTATTTCTCTTTCTTTTTCTGATGATGACGATTTATATCTACTTCAATTACTATATCTCTTTCGCCTGGTTTATCAGCCGGAATTTTAACATCAACCGTCTGTTTAAGTATATGATGGCCTATCACTACGCCCCTAACTCCATCAGCATTAACCTTGGTTCCTATTGGTGGCAATTTACCAGCCAAATCTTTATACCCTTCATATTCATAAGATAAACAACACATCAAGCGTCCACACATTCCAGAAATTCTTTCACTACCACGATGGACAACTTGCTGTGCTTCTGCCATTTCTGAAGTAATTGAAGAAAACTCATTTAAAAATCCACGACAGCAAAGTGGCCGTCCGCATGGTCCACAATCACCAGTAATTTTAGCCTCATCGCGCGTACCGATTTGTGTTAATCTAATATTAACACCAAAATGAGCAGCTAAGTCCTTTACTAATTCTCTAAAATCAATCCGACCATCAGCTGCAAAAGCGAAATTTAAACGTCCTCCTTGAAGAGAAACATGAAGATCCACTAATTTCATCGGCAATTTATAGAAATCTATTTTATCCTGGCAAAAATCTAAAGTTTCTTTTTTTTGCTTATAGTCCATTAAGAAAGAAACGTCGTCATATGTAGCTAGACGTAAAATTGGTTTTAATTCGCGCGTTTCATCTGTCTTTTCAGATATCTCAGAAATGGACAAAACTTTGCCAAGTTCCATACCCATCTCCGTTTCTACAATCACAAAATCTCCAAGCGAAATAGGCAAATCATTAAAAGAAAAGCTATAAGACTTATCCCAGGGTGCAAATTGTACCTGTGCTTTCATCATAGATAACAATAAGCCGAAATTTCTTTCGGCTTAAATATTTTTTTTATTGAAGAGAATAACGGATGAACTTGAGAATGTTTGTTCCGCCAAGAATATCCTTAACCTTTTTTTTATCATCCTTTATATATTCTTGTTCAACCAAACAAACTTCACTGTAATATTTAGCTGCCTTGCCTTCTAAAATCTTTTCTATCATTACTTCTGGTTTTCCTTCTTTTAGAAGCTGCTCTTTATAAATTTCTTTTTCTTTATTAAGTTCTTCAGGGTCAACATCTGCTGGCACTAAATATTTAGGATTAGAAGCAGCTACTTGCATTGCTAGATCAACCGCTAATTCTTCTTGCCCCGGCTTATCTAAAGCGACTAAAACACCAATTTTACCTCCTAAATGAGAATAAGCAGCTACGGTTTGTCCTTCTATAATTGCAAAACGATTAAGACTCATTTTTTCACCTATAGTTCCCGACAAACTACCTAAATCTTCAGAGACAGTTCCAACTGTTAATTGAGAAGATAAAAGTTCTTCTAAATTAGCTGGTTTTTTTGTTTTAATTACTTCTAAAATAGAATCAGCAAAAGCTTGAAATTTTTCATTACGAGCCACAAAATCAGTTTCAGAATTAAGTTCTACGATATAAGCTTCAGTCTTTTCATTATTTGTTGCTACTTTTACAACGCCCTCACTAGCGTCTCTATCAGTTCTCTTAGCGGCCTTAGCGATCCCCTTTTTACGCAAAAGATCAACTGCTAAATTTAAATCATTACCTGTTTCTTTTAAAGCTTTTTGACAATCAACCATACCAGCACCAGTAATTTCACGAAGTTGTTTTATTAATTCCATATTATTAAAGATTAATTATTGAACTTATTTGTTTTCCCCAGATTGAATTTTTGAATTCTGACGACTAGCAAGAAGACTCTCTCTTATAGACGCTAAAATAATCTTAATGGTTTTAGTCGAATCATCATTAGCGGGAATTGGATAAGTAACTTCATCTGGGTTAACATTTGTATCACAAACAGCAATAATTGGAATATTTTTTTGTTGTGCTTCCTTAATAGATGTTTCCTCTTCCTTAATATCCCAAACAAATAAAGCATCTGGAAGTTTATTTAAAGAGGTGAGACCACCTACGCGCATTTCTAATTTTTTTATTTCTCTGTCAAATTCTAGTCTTTCTTTCTTAGTATATTTTTCTAATTTACCCGTTTCTTTTTTCTCAATTAAATCGAGATACTTTTTAACTGACTTTTTAACCATGGCAAAGTTAGTTAAATAACCACCTAACCATTTACCAACAATATAAGGTTGAGAAATTTCTTGAGCCATCTTCTTTAAAGGCTCAGAAACTTGACTCTTAGTTCCAACGAAAAGAATACTCTTTCCCTCGCTTACTAACTTGGACATAAACTCTAAAGCAGCTTGCATTTGCTCTTGTGTTTTTTTCAAGTCAATAATATAAATGCCGTTTTTTGAAGTAAAAATGAATTTCTTCATTTTTGGATGCCAACGATTAGTACGATGACCAAAGTGCATGCCGGCTTTCAACATGTCTTCTAGTTGTGGAATTTTTATCATATTTTTTCTTTTTTACTACTGCTCCATTATGTAATATTTAACTAATATTACACAAGAAATTAAGAAGGAGCATGATTATTTAATAAATAACAATAGCTTGCCTATAAAGGCAAAGCTCTGTCTTTAAAGATAGGGCAAAAAAGCTTTCTTGTCAAGCTAAATACTACCTTTGATACAGTTCTTTTGATAAGGAATTAAAAGTTTGCACTAAAAGATTATAATTTTCAATATTACTCTTATAATCTACCAAAATACTATTATATTCATCAGCTAAAATATTATACTCAAGTGCTAGTTCGTTATACTCTCTAATATAGCCTGCACTATAATAATAATCTAAATCTTTTTTAACTAAAGCTAATTCTTCTTCCTTTTGAGATAAAACACCTCCTAGATTAGAAACTATACTTTCTTTTGTTTTTAAATTTTGATAAGACTCTTGTAAACGATTTATCTTATTGAGCAAGGTAGGTATTCCCTGATAAATTTTTCCCAAACTCTTTTGATAGATTTCCATCTTGCCTAATTTTTGACCAGAAAAATAATCATCCATATTATCGTTAAGTTGAGCTCGCCCGCCAGAAATAGTCTGAGGGACTATACCTGGTGGGAAATAATTAGTCATTTCAACATAACAATATCCAGAAAAATTAAAAGATTGTTCTTTAGGGCAAGCAAGGCCTAAGGCACTATGATTTATTTCCGGAAAATCTAAAATAGCCGCACCGTATCCAAGTTCTCGCAGTATAGCCACCCCTAAAAAAGTCTTATCAGAACAAACACCTTTATTTAAATATAAGGTTTCATAAGGAAAATAAGGATTATTATTTGTCAGAGAATTATCTAAAAGCTTATCATTAGCATACGGAATATATTGTACTAAAGCCAAACTAAATTCCAAAAATTCATCTTCAGTAAAATTATTTTCAATTGCTAATTTTCGTAAATTAGCAACTAATTCTTTTATTAAATTATCTTCTTTCTTAAAAGAAAAAAACAAGGAATAAAAAGCATCTCGTAAATCAACCGGCGGATTACTACTATAATAAGTATAGATTTTAGGAGAATTTTTATAGGAATTATAAAGCTCATTGGAAAAGCTTTGAATTAATTCATAATTTTCATTTCTATATTTAAAAGGAAATTTTTGCCAATAATTACTAGTGTTTTCTAAACTATCTGTTTTTTCAAGATTTAAAATTGCCTCTTCTATTAAATACAAATCAACGTTCTTTATTCCCAAGGCCTTAGTGCGCATTAAATTAAAAGCATCTACGGGACGACCAAGATAATATAATTTTAAATCCAGTGGATCTACGTAATAAGCCTGACCCTTATCTTCAACTTGCAAAAGAATAAAACCTTTTAGTCTCACTGGGGCACCATTTAAAAGAAAACTATTTATATCTTTATTACTTACCCCCAAACCCAAAGAACGCATCAAGTTAAAAGCATCCTCTGGCCGCCCTAAATAAAATCTTTGATTACTTGGCGGATAAACATACCAAGCTCTGCCCTGCTCTTCAACTTGCAGCAGAATACGACCACGTAAATCATAGGCAGCCCGTGTTGTTTTAATAGTACAAAAGAAAAAGCTAAATAATAAAAAAAGACTTAAGGAAAATAAAAATACTTTTTTTTGCAGAACAAATTTCATTTTCAAAAAATTAATCTACTAAAGTTGAAAACAAGTCCTCATGTGGCGGAGCTGGCAAATGACTAATGTCATTAATATAAGAAATTTTTACATATCCATCCCTGTCAATTACTAATTTACTTATTGAAGATTGAAATATTTCCAGAGACAAAAATCCAATAACATCGGCATTTAAAATACCGGTAATTAAAGCTCTAATAAAATTACCGTGAGAAAATAAAGCTATTTTCTTCCCCTTATTTTTACGGTAAATATCAGCCAAAGTGCGACGAGCTATGGTTTGCATTCTATCAAGCTGTCTGTCTACTTCTTTGTGATTTGCCATCTTCTTCTTTCTTGATTCTTCAGTAGTGTTAAAATATTTTACCCTCACCCAATGAACCCAATTTACCTCATTTAAACGAGCATCGACAAAAAGCTGTCTATTTACTTTTTTTATATACAAGGCGGCGCTTTCTTGCGCTCTTCTAAGTTCACTAGAATAATCTTTATCAATCTCCAGGCTAATAAGTTTTTTTGTCAAATAAGTTCTTTGTCTTATACCTTGTTTAGATAAAGGCATATTTCCCTCTCCTAAATCTTTGGCTTTATTGTAATCAGGATGGCAATGTCTAATTAAAAAAATTTCCGTATACGGTTTTTTTGTTTTTGGTTTTATCTTAGCGTAAGGACTCTGATACATAATCTTTAAATGCTTAATTCAATAAAATTCCAATTAATTAAATTACGCAAAATAGCTTCAACGAAATCAGCCCGACGATTTTGGTAATCTAAATAATAGGCATGTTCCCAAACATCTATGACAAATAAAGGCAACATTCCTTCTGTTAAAGGATTTTGAGCATTAGCTGTCTTTAAAATCTTTAAAGAAGAACCATCTTTTACCAACCAGGCCCAACCACTACCAAACTGTCCCAAGGCGGCTGCTTTAAATTCAGAAAAGAAATTCTCTAAACTACCAAAAGAATCATCTATCATTATTTTCGTTTTTTCTCCTAGGATCATCTCTTTTGATGATTCTTTTAAACTGCGCCAAAAAAAATCATGATTATATACTTGAGCAGCGTTATTAAAAATTGCTACCTGTTTTTTGTTACCGGCAGTCATTTTTATTATTTCTTCTAAAGTATTATCCTCCAGCCCGCTGCCTATAATAAATTTATTAAGGTTATCTATATAAGTTTGATGATGCTTATTATAGTGAAAATCTAAAGTTTTAGCAGAAATATAAGGCTCTAGAGCACTTTTTTCATAAGGTAATGATTTTAGTGTAAACATAGATTTATATTTATTTATTTTAATAATTTCCCTTTTTTAATCTTTTTCTAAGTTCTTTATAATCCGGTGACTTTAGGGCAACCAGATCCCAAAAGCGAGATGAATGATTCGGTTCTTTTAAGTGGCAAAGCTCGTGGATAATAATATAATCTTGTAAAACCTGCTCCAAATGATAAATACGAAAATTGAAATTCAATGCCCCCTTGCCAGAACAGCTTCCCCAACGAGTCTTTTGGTTGCGAATAGAAACTTTAGAAAAAGAAAAATTATAAAACTTATTGAAATACTCTAATCTCTTTAGTACTAAATTTAAAGTCTTTTCTTTTTCTAATAAATAATCTTTTTTAGTTAATTTATCTGGCCTTGAAGTTAGAAGAGGCGGATGATTTTTTATTTTTTCAATTTTTTCCAGAATCCATTTTTCTTGAAGACGTATAAATTTTTCCGTCCTTGCTTCACTTAATAAAAATGGTTGACTCACAACAATCGAAGAATCTGGTTTAATAGTTATTCTTATATTTTTAGTCCTAAAACTAAAACGCAAAAAATAATCTAAATCGCCATTTTCTAGTTTTATAGTTCTTTTTACAACCCTAAACATAATCTATTTCGATCCGCGCAGTTGACCACAAGCAGCTTTTATTTCTGTACCAAAACTCAAACGAACAGTTACCGGAACATTTTTGTCTTCTAATATTTTTTTAAATTTATCTATTCTTTCTCGACTAGACGCCTGGAAGCGACCAGTAGGGTTATAAGGGATAAGATTTAACATATAAAGCGGTTTAGCCATTAACTTGGCTAACTCTAAGGCATCTTGATCACTATCGTTTACCCCCTTTAACATTAAGTACTCAAACATAACGCGTCGACCAGTTTTAGTAATATAATTATCAACCGCTCGGAAAACATCATGAAGACTATATTTAAGAGCAACCGGCATTAAATCACGCCTTTTCTCGTCGCTAGCTGCATGTAAAGAAATGGCTAAATTAATTTGTAATTTTTCTCCAGACAATCTTTTTATCCCCTCTATGATACCAGCAGTAGACACTGAAATCCGGCGAGAACCAATATTTAAAGTTTCTGGATTATTAAAAAATTTCACTGTTTTTATAAACTCAGGATAATTTAAGAACGGTTCGCCCATGCCCATAAAAACAATATTATCAACTTTCTCGTCTTTATTTTCTGCTTTTAAATAACGTTGCCAAAAAACAAGTTGCTCTATCATTTCACTAGAACTTAAATTACGACGAAAGCCAAGATGACCAGTTGCGCAAAATTCACAAGCTAAAGGACAGCCAACTTGCGAAGACAAACAAACCGTATTCCTTTTTTTATCTTGTCTAATTAAAACTGTTTCTATTTTTTCCCCATCTTCTAAAACAATTAAAGCTTTAACGCTTTTATTTCGGCCACCATTCTTTTCTAACTCTGCTTTTATTTCCAAAGGACAATTGCTTTCTAGTTCTTCTCTTAACTTTTGTGGCAGAGCCGAAGCTTCTTGCCAAGAAGAAATATGATCTTGCCATAAAGCTTTATTTACCTGCGTAAAGCGATATTTAGGTTCCATTTGTAAGATGGTTGATAATTTTTCAATATTCATTTTATTTAATTTTAAGTATTATTTTATAAATTAATCCATTAAAGCTTCCTAATTCTTGCTAAAAATTTCTGATAAAATTCCAAATTATTTAAACTAGCTAACTTTTGTCCTAAAGATTCGTTCAGACGAAAAAGATGATGAAGATAGGCTAGTGAACATTGATTTAATTCTTTTATGCCACTATCTTTATTAATCACTTTGAAATTGTGAGAAAAAGAAGTATTTTTTATGTTTATATTAGTATATTTAAAATTTGCTAATAATTTAAAAAGTTTACCATGTCTGCCCTCGCGAGTAGGGATAACGCAATCAAACATATCCCAGCCCATCAAAGCACAACGTCTAATATCTTCAGGCGCCCCTATTCCTAAGGCAAAACGCAAGGATTCCTTTGGAATATAGCTGGCTGTTTTTCTTAACACTTCATCTAAAAATCTACCATCATGATCAACTGGCCTAGCGCCAAAACCATAACCATCAAAACCAATAGAAACAAGTTCACGAGCACAATACTCACGCAAATCAATCTCTGCTCCACCTTGAATAACTGCAAACAATAAAGGCTTTTTAAGGCCACGCAATTTTCTTTTTTTAATTTGACGTTTATATTCATCTTTACATCTTCTTGCCCATTTAATTGTTCTCTCTACTGCCTTTTCTAAATCAAGTCGAGAAAATTCATTAGGCGGACAATCATCGAGACAAACCATCATATCAACTCCTAAAGAAAATTGGATTTGAATTGATTTTTCCGGACTTATTTCATGGACTGATCCATCAAGCGGAGATTTAAAAACAGCCCCATTCTCGTTTATCTTCCCCATCTTGGGATTTTTATGTATCAAAGAAAATATCTGAAAACCACCGGAATCTGATAAAAGCGGGCCAGACCAATTCATAAATTTATGCAAGCCACCTGCTTTTTTAATAATATCTAAACCTGGTTGCAAAAATAAATGAAAGGTATTAACAACTAAAGCAGATGTCCTGGTCTTTTTTATCTCATCATTACTGGTTAATTTAATAAACCCCCTGGTTGCATCCGGCATATAAAAGGGTGTTTGCAAGGAACCATGTGCTGTTTTAAGCAATCCCTGACGTAAACCATTTTTCTTTGTTTTTAAAAGAGCAAACATAGTATTATGGTTGTATTTGGCCTGAATTATTCAAACTAGCAATATCATCATCCTCAAGCTTAGTAGTTTTAACACCAGTTTTTTTAGTAATAACATTGCTAGTTTCTATATCGTGAGCCGTAATAATTGCTCCTGGTGACAATACTAATATCTTATCAACATCATTTCCAGAAGGACGAAGATAAATACCAAATTCAGCATCTGCTCTATAAACAGCTAAAGGCAAGCGACCAATATTCCAAATCATCTGTCTATTAGCGCTATCATAAAAAATATTCCCAACATTTGTGAAATTTCTTCCATCCCATTCTACATTTGCTGGTAGATTTAAAACAACTCGCGCGTCAGTCAGCTCGTGTAAATTATTCTTTACCGTCCAATAAACTTTAAAATAAGTATCTTGACCGACTCGTGGTGGCAAGGGTCCAGAGCCAACTGGCAAATTGTCCTCATTAAAATAACGAATTGACTCAGACAAATTTAAATCACTATTTATTTTAAAAGTAATAGTATTACTTTTATTATCATCTCCTTTTGTTCCTTGATTATTAACCCCATATTGCGCATAAGAAATGAGTTCCATTTCTTTTCCTAGATCATTTTCGTTAAAATCACTTATTTTAACGGAAAAATTAATCTCACCTGTTTGCCCAGGCTTAATTTCAGCTAAAGCTTCAATATCTTCTTTAGTCCAAATAACAGTCTGCCCATTTACATCCCCTTTGACATCCATTTTTAAAGAATTTAAATCGAAAAATTCACCCTGCAAAGCAACTAAAATAACCGCATCTTTAAAAGTGTTTTTCCCTTGATTGCTATAACTTATTTTATAATTAAGTTTATCATTAAAATTAACGGCGCCATCATTTTTGGAATCATTTATTTCCATGGTTAAATTTAAATCACTTTTTACAAGTTCTGGAGAGAAAGATTTTTCCCAAAAAGTATAAGCTTGCCCGTCTTCCAATTTTTTTTCTAAACGTATTTTTATCTCTGGATTTTCAACTAAAGTGTCTATTCTATAGGCAAGTGGTATCTCTTGTCGGCCGGAATCAATATTTAAATTACTAATTTGCCAGCTAACTCCACCACTTTTTGAAATTATAATTCCCTTTTGATCAGTGCTGCTGGCTGTTTCCTCAACTAAAATATTTGTTTCCTCGGGTAAAGAAAAGCTTAAATTAAAATCACCAAGAAAATTTTCTTTTAAATCAGAAA
Organism: uncultured Gammaproteobacteria bacterium; assembly: GCA_964593665.1. Classification (GTDB taxonomy): domain Bacteria; phylum Patescibacteriota; class Patescibacteriia; order Patescibacteriales; family UBA12465; genus UBA12465. The sequence continues at coordinate 12,537 of CAZQJT010000011.1, read as the reverse complement.
TTATTAATTTGATACTATTTTCCTGACCAACAAAGGCTGTTTGGCTATATTCCAAATCGGCTCTAAAGCCTAACTCTGACAATACAGTGGAGACAGAGGCTTCTTTTTTAAATTGGGCTGAATAATTAGCAGGAACATAACTTAAGCGCCCGGAAATAACATTAACTGACTCTGGTTTATTTATCAATTTGCCAGTAATAGTTAGAGTTCCGTTAGCACCAGAATTTATTTCTTCTAGGTTCCAACCATAATTACCGCTTTGTGGTGGAGTGGAAAAATTAGTAATGATAAAATTTTCCGGATATTGCATCTCTAAATAAACTTTTCTTAAAACAATCTTACTGGGATTATGATATTTTATTTGATAAGAAAATTCTTCTCCTATCATTATTTTTTCGGGAGCCTCAATTTTAAATTCAAGGGCACTACTATCACCACTTTTATCAAAAAGATAGGAATATGCTAAATAAGAAAAAATTAAAAGCAAAATAAGCAAAGATAGCTTTTTAAAGAATCTAATTATAAGAGATTGGCGCTTTTTAACTTTCATCTTTTTCACATCAACTATACCACCTCTTTTATCACTATATATTTCTGAAAGGTTGCTGTCGATTTCATGATTGCGAACTTCGTGGCCAACTGCTTTTTCAAAACTAGAAACTTCCTGATCGCTAGGAACTGGCCTTTCCACAAAAGCCGACAGACTAGAAAAATCTTGTTTATCAACTCTGAGATTTTTTTTTATTTTTTTGTTTCCAGGCATATGTGTTTATATTAATTATTTTTTTCTACTAAAACTGACCAATATTTATCAGCCGTCAAAGAATCACTTATATCCCAGCCCTTTAAAGTAATAATGTTTTCTGGATAAGACCAAAGAGGTTGATAATCATCTTCAAAGATTAAATGACTACTAAAATTACTTGCCTTAGCTCCTGGTTGTTTTTGCGCTAAAAGACTATAGGCCTGCAATTTTCCACTTTCTGGATTAAATGCATTATTTAACTTGTCCCATAAGTTTAAGGATTCTTTCTCGTTATAAAAGTTGAAAGGTAGTTTATATTTTAAAACAATAGTGCGACTTTCCCCCGGATCAACCATTAACCAGTTAGCAAAAACTGTCTTGCCGCTTTCCTCATAAATAGAAGTTTGGCTTTCAGAATCAAAAATAGCCTTATTTTCTCCTTGCAATAATTCATGTTCTTGCCAATACGGCTCTGGCCTTTCTTTTAAATATTCTGGATCGGGACTATTAAAGCCAGAAGCAGAAATAAGTTCACTCCCCAGCGGAACATAAACCCTTAGCCAATTTACATTGCGGACTCCGGTAAAAATCTCATTTTTTAAACCGGTGTGAGTTTTAGTAATGGTAAGCGTATTTATAATAGAACCATCTAAGCCAACTGCACTCTCGTGTTTTATTTCCTCTTCTATTTTTCTATCAGACTTCTGACCAGCAATATTAGTATTTACCACCAAAAGATAGTCAAAAGGAGCATCTTTCACTTCCCCGCTGAAATTAAGCCTCGTAGCTTCCTTTTGCAATTCTTCATCATTAAAATAAAAAAGGATATTTTTAGCGGCAATATTTTCTTCAAATAATCCAACAATCTTTAACAAATTATCTTTATTTAATTTATCGGGTAAAACTTCTAAAAGCTTAACTGTTAGATCGCCGATTATTTTCTTTGGCTTATTACCCGTATTAGTTTCTAATCCCTGTTTTAAAGGCAAGGTGGATTCTATCGGTGCTAAAGCTTTCTCTAAATTTAAAGTCACTTGATAGTCTTCTGGAATATTTTTATATTCTACAACTGTTTGAACACTTTCCCAGAAATTATCAGAATTTACAGTGAGACCATATTCTTCTAAAGTAATAGGGCCAGTTATAAGCAATAAATCCTCAATTACATCAGGGGTTAAACTAATAACACCATCAACAGTAGAGCCACCGCTTTTTTCATAAAACCACATTAAATGTCGGGCGCTTGTTGGCCAATCGGGCCACCAATTAGCGTCCCAAAAATGCCAAAGAGGATTAACTAACCATAATGGTTTTGGCGCTACTAATCTAACACTCATCGCTCCCTCTGTGTCATAAGAACCGCCGCCAGGAATTTCTAAATTTCTTATCGCTCCTTCTCTTATGTCTAAAATAGCATAGCTTCCCAAGAAGCCGCCAGTTGCTCGCAGCTCAGAATTATTTTGAAAAATTAACAGATAGCGCCTATCCTGGCTAACTCCTAATATTTTTTCTAAATGTACAGCAGAAGACAAAAAGCTTTCCAAACTTTTAGCAATAACTTCGGATTGTTTGGCAATTTGTTTAAATTGCTGACGATATTCAGCTGGCAAATTATTACTATTTATCTTGTTAAACTCTGCATTTAATTTTTTCGCTTCATTAGAAGCTAAATTGCCATATTCAATAAATTTTTGTAATCTGTTGGCAAAATCTTTATTTTCACTATCAAGCAAACTATCTGTTGCTAAAACTAATTGGCGGCCAAAAGAAGTAGCCAGCTCTCCAACTCTCAGAAAATTCTTACTTTCGGCTGCTAATTTTAATTTTGGATTATCCGCTAAAGAAGCTAAGTATAAAACAGAGTCGCTAATTAAAGATAAATCATTCTGAGCACTTAGGAAATTATCAGCCGCCTTTTCAAGGGCCTGATCAGCTTTTTGTAAGTTTAAATCTTCTAACGCGCTTCCGGCAGCTAGTAAATTATTAAACGCGTCTTTTGAATAATTACTTATTCTTTCTTCTAAACTATCAAAATTAAGTAAGTTAAAGTAAGAAAATAATTTAAAAGGAATTATTAAGAGGATAAGAATAAGGGCAAAGGAAAAAATAGAACGATACCAAGATAATTTTGTTTCGGCATCAATTTTTTCTTTTTTAAAAAGATTACGTGCGGAAAAAGATTGATGTTTATTTTTTTTCAAGCTAATTAAATTCTTGTCCAAAATTTTCTGAAAATTATCTAATGAGGAGCGATAATTTTTAAGCCAAAAATTATTTTTCTTTCTAAAAATCCTACTAACAAAAATTAAAATAGCTAAAACAGAAAAACCAAGACCGCTTATCTTAAAAATTTTTGAAGAAAAAAGATTGGGCCGCATTAGATTGGGCCTAATTTTTTTATCAGATGATTGACGAGAATTTTTTAAAAATAATTCAATTCTTTTAGATAATTTTATTTTTTCTTTTTTTACTTGAGAAACTTGTGAGTTGTCTGCAACAAAAGTTCTTAAATCAACTACAAAAGGCGAACGGCCTTCTTTGGCTTTCTGAGAGTACCCTTGCTTTGTTAGGCGTTTATTTTTCATTTTTTTATTAAAGCTTGCTTGTAAACAGAGAATGTCTGACGAGCACATTCTTCCCAACTATATTTTTTTATCTGTTCTAACCCCTTATTTATTAATTCAAGACGCAGTGATTTATTATCTAATAATTCTAAAATACGCGTTTTCAATTCATCCTCTTCTTTAGGGTTAAAATACAGGGCGGCTTGACCAAGTATCTCTGGTAAAGAAGAAGTGTTAGCGCTTATAACCGGACAAGATTGAGCCATTGCCTCAAGAGGGGGTAAACCAAAACCTTCGTATAAAGATGGGAAAATATAAGCACTCGCTTTTTGATAAAAAACAACTAGCTGTTTATCGGGAACATACCCAGCAAAAACAACCGGGCTATTTAAATCATTTTCTTTAAACAAATCAAACAAAGAAGCAAAATCGCGTAATTTATTATAAAAATAATCTTCCTTTCCGACTAAAATTAAACGTAAGCTTGGTTTTATTTCTCTTAATTTTTTAAATACTCTTAATAAAAACTCTAAATTTTTATGTGGATAGGCATTACCAACATACAAAAGAAAATCATCTTGTAAAACATTTTTAATTAAAGTATTTTCTTGATAATTTAATTTAGCACTAAACAAATCGTCATTCCCTTTGTGCAAATTAGCGACACCTTCATAGGTAACAATAATCTTTTCTTCAGAAATTTTAAATTGCTCTAAGATATCATTTTTAGTGAAATTTGAAACCGTAATAACTTTTTGCGATCTCCTTATTGCTTGTTTAATAACAAAGCGATAGGCTAAGTTTTTAAAATAATACACTAAAGGAGAGTGGGTGGTGGCCCTGGTGGTCGGGAAATGAGTCAATATTAAATCATGAATAGTAACTATAAATCGGCAAGGAGTTAAAACTGGAACATTAAAATGAGGATAATGAATAAGATCTAATTTTTCTCGCCAAATAAACCAAGGAAAAAAAATCTGTTCCTGCCAGGAATACCAATGCATTCCTATCTTTACCTTTTTAATATTCTGATGAGAAATATTAAATTCATTAAAATTTTCCGGACTCAAAAAAATAACCACGGAAACCTGGCTTAGATCAATCATCTTTATAATATTATCAACAATTTCTTGGGTATATCTCCCTAAGCCCTTGCCGATTGGCCCATAAAAACGGGCATCTATTCCTATACGCATTTTATTTATTTTAAACAATTGGCAAATTAGGAGGCGGAGTAGATCGCGAAGAATCAGTTACGCCATTTAATTCTTTTAAATTTTCATTATTTATTTCTTTTTTATTCTCTGGTAAAAAATCGCTAAAAATATTAGCAGACGAAGAAAGCGGTATATCTTCGGCTAATGGCAGAGAGGATGGAGCATCGGCTTTTCGTCCAGGAGCTTTTTGAACTAAAAGCGATTTAACGTTAGCTTCAATTGGAAAGTGCCATAAAGTGGCAAGTTCTTCAATATTTAGAAGAAAGGGTTCCCTACCATAAGAAGAACGATTGATATAATTATTAAAAATCTTTCTTTTCTTAATCGCTAAACGCGGGGCTTTATTAAAATAAACAGTTTTAGTCATCGTTTTCTTCAAATCTGGTTTAAAGCTATTTAAATCAAGTGCTATAAATTGTTTTATATAACCAACAAATCCATTGGAAACCTTGGCCTTATTCATCACATCCTTTTTGGCCACATAAACCATTCTGATTTTTGTCATAAAACCCATTTTGGAAGCTTTTTTATAAATAGACTCTATTTGTTTTTGCTCTAAAGGACTTAAATCCATCATGGTTTTGTTTTTTTCTTCCTTTTTTTTGCTCTCAACATCCCCCCAAATTGGATAAAATATCTCACTAATATCGCCAATAAATTCCAAAAATCTGATAAACAAACCTGGTTTATATTTTTTCTTTCTTCCTAAAATTTTATCAGCTGCTTGTTGAGCTTCTTTGATCCAATCAAAACCAGTTGGAATAACTATCATTTGAAACCAGAACTGTTCTCCTTGACGCAGAGAGCCACACAAATCCATTAGTGATGCCATTGGGTCCTTAAACTGTGTTTCCAATGGTCCAGTTTGATGCTCAAATTCTGGATAAGTTTTTATCGGTAAATACCAATTATTCTGCAATATAAATTCAGCTCCAAAAATATCCCATTCTTCATCTGGCCATCTTTTAGGGACTGTCTCTGTATAATCATCAACTTCTGATATTTCAGCATCTGGATACTGAGAATAGACTGAAGACTCTATTAAATTCCTAAATTCCAAAGGAGTTCTTATTAAAAATTGCGTATAGCCTTCTAAACTTACTATTTCATAACTAAAAGATTTTTGGTACTGCCCTTCAAACCATTTTTCATAAAAATTTTGTGAACCATGAGCTCCGCCTAAATAAGAAAACATGTTTTCTACCGCTTTTAATGTTTGCTCATTTCCTTTAGGAATATCAATCGCTAAAAGAATAAACTTATGGCTCTCACTCCACTTTCCTTGGATATAAAAAAGCCAGACGTCACGAGCGCCTATTAAAAAAACTATGCCCAAAACAACCCACCCAAAATTTGCCATAAAAACCCAAAAAATCTCATCAGCGGGTAGGTTGATAAAAGCTTGTAAACGGCTAAAATCAATCGTCATATTTACTCTTTTTTTTCTACTCTAATGATTATATTTTAGCATATTTTTGTAAAAAACAAAAAACCCTCGCTTACTAGCGAAGGTTTTTATTTTCTTTTAACTAAAAAATGAAATTATACCTCTTTTTTAAGCCCATTCTTTAAGCCCATAGGTACCACGATTTACCAAAACATAGCGATTATCTAGAATTAATTCATTATGAACAGTAGCTGGATTGGCTGTTTTCTTATCAAATTTAACTTCATTTATTCTCTGAGCTATTTCTGTAAAATGTAAAGGCTTCGCTTCATGTTTTAAGACTAAATAAATCTTATCATTTATGGTCTTTGGCTTAATTTCTTGAGAACTAGCCAAGCCCCAGTCACCATATTTATTCTGTTCCAGATTTTTAATAGCTTGAACAAAAGAATATAGAACTTTATTGCTATTTATAATTTCGGCCTTATCAGGAAAAACTTTGCTTTTAAAGACACGAAAAATATCAGCTGATTTTTCACGGTTAAACTTTTCTTGGTGTTTATTGTAAGTGTCTAATTGTTTTAACAATTCAATCAATTCTTCAGTAGTATATGTCTTTTTAAGTAGTTCAATACTGGAAAGTAAATTTTCTGCCAATTCTTCAAAATAAGAAACTTCCCCATCCTTTACCTTTAAAGAAGGATTAAAATTATCATTTTTAGATACAAATTCTAAATCATCATTCATTAAGTTAGAAATCAAGAAGTTAAAATGATTTCTATAAACAGCTCTTTCGTGTTCGTAACTAGGATTATCAATATTATTTTTATTCTTTATTTCCAGAGCCATAACCGTTAAGATATCTAAAAGATAATCTCGACGCAGTAAACCACCATGCTCATCTAATAAATCGTAGACAGTTTTCTTCAAAATCTCAATAGACTCATTTAAGGCCTCCAGTTTCTTTATCTTTCTGATACTAGATGATTCTATTTGACGAACTCTTTCTCTGGTTAATTTATGAAGACCGCCAATTTTTTCTAATGTTTCGCCTTTTTCTCCTTTCAAACCAAAACGACGGGAAAGAATATCCCGCTCACGATCCATTAGTTCTGAGAACAATGAATTGACAATATTAATAGCGTCAAGTCGTATTAACTCCTCAGACTTCTCTTCTTTTATCATTCTTTCTAATACATTTTCCATAAAAAAAAATAATTAGCACTTTTTGTAATTAAAGTCACCTTATCACATTATTTTATATTAGTCAATACCTTTTTAAAATTCCTGATTTTTTTATATTCTTTTAATAAAAATTGCTCAAAAAACAAAGAAATAAAGAAAATGGCTAATAATTGACAAATGATTAAAAACTTACTAAAAATCGTTTGTTTCTGCCAATATTTAATAAATAATAAGTGCTGACCGACAAAAGACCAGGCTCTTATCTGACGACTTTTTTTCTGACGGGCAAATAAACGAGAGAAGATGTTCGCTTTAGCGGCGGCAGTTCTATCGTGATATAAAATAGCGCTAGAAACTAAAGCTGATTTATGTCCTTTTATAAATAAGCGATAGGCCAAATCGCAATCTTCCTTATACATAAAAAACCGCTCATCAAAATAACCATTTTCATCCTTTATATCCTCTAAACACTTTAGACGAAAAAGACCGGCCGCTCCTGAGGGGGCGAGAATGTCATTTTTATCAAATTGCTTATCGTCTCTTACCCCTTGGCCTAAATCACGAAAACGCAGACCAGAAAAAACTCTTAAACCACAAGAATCTATAATTCTTGTTTTAGTGTTAGTGGCAAAATCCCATCGTCTTAATTTCGGGCTAACAGCCGCTAAATCAGGTCGGCTTTCTAAAATCCCAAACAAATTTTTAACAGATTCTTTTTCTAAAACAATATCTGGGTTAATAATTAAAAAATACTCAGCCTGAAGACTTGATGCTTCTCTAATTAGAATATTGTAGGCACGGCTAAAACCTAAATTATTATCAGTACTAATGTACCTTAAAAATCCAGGATTAAGCTCATTAAAAAAGTCAATTTTTTCCTTGTTTAAAAGATTGTTATGGTCACTATTATCAAAAACTAAAACCTGAAAATCTTCTTGAGACAAGAAAAATAAAGCCTCTTTTAGGCTATGTAAAAAGTCGACCAAATACTTAGCACTAGATTCATTATAAGTTATAAAACCAACAACCAACTTCATAAAATTAAATTATCATCTTGTCGGCTAATTTTTCTTTAGCAAAAAGCTGGGCTTTTAATAAACTATCAAAGGTTCCGGCGTCCAACCATTCCCCCCTTACCTTAGCCACAACCAATTCATTTTTAGCTAAAAACCAATTATTAACATCCGTTATTTCCAACTCACCACGCTCACTGGCCTTTATTTGTTTAGCTACTTCAACTACTCTGCTATCATATATATACAAACCGGTTACCGCATAATCACTAATAAAATCTTTAGGTTTTTCAACAATTTTCTCTGCCCTCATTTCTTGATTAAACCTTACAACCCCAAACCTCTCAGGATCACTTACTTTTTTAGCAAAAATTTTTGCTCCACTTGTAAAACTTTTAATTTCTTCAGAGAAATCATCTTCAAAAATATTGTCACCTAAAATCATAACCACATCGTCATCGCCAATAAATTTTTCACCAATAATAAATGCTTGAGCTAAACCCTCCGGCTTATCTTGAATTTCATAAGTGAATCGCACACCAAATTCTTTGCCTGAACCTAAAAGATTTAAGTAATCGCCTGCTCTTTCCGGAGAAACAATTATTAAAATTTCCTTTATTCCCGCTTTAATAAGCGTATTTAAAGGATAATAAATCATGGGACGATGATAAACCGGCAATAATTGTTTGCTGGTAATTTTGGTTAAAGGGCGCAAACGAGTACCTGAACCACCTGATAAAATAATTCCACGCATAAATTAATTTCTTAAATACTCCCTTAAAGCTTCTGAAAAGGGGCGTAATTTTTTAATTTTATTATTTTTTAAAATAGAAAATTTAGGACGACGAGCTGCCCGTAATAAATTTTCGCTTCGCATTGACTTAATAATAACTGGTATTTTTTTTAAAGAAAAAAGGAGCTCGGCTCCATCAAGCCAAGTTGCCGGACCCTCATTTACCAAATGATATATACCATAAGAAGCCTCAATTTCCCATAACCTTTTAGTAGCTGCCGCTAAATCAGGCGTATAAGTAAAACAACTTAATTCTTCATTAACAACAGAAACTTCAGGTTTAAGATCAGCTGCTTTAAGCATTAAATCAAAAAAGCTGGGCTTAGATAAATCACTTTCTCCTCTGGGACCAAATAACTTAGAAGTTCTAATAAGATAATAACTAAGACCAAGTTCTCCTTGTTTTACAACTTCCCTTTCACCAGCGAACTTACTCTCTCCATACCTATTAATCGGATTAGGTGTTTCTTCTTCGGAAAATTCTCTTTTTTCGTCTATTCCATTAAAAACATAGTCACTTGAAAAGTGGATAAAGACCGCTTTTAGATAGCGAGAAAGCTCTGCCAAGAACCCAGGAAGTTTGGCGTTAAGCTTGTGAGCTAAAACGTAATCTTCTTTATTTTCGCATTTATCAACCGCATTATAGGCGACAGCGTTAATTATTAAATCAGGCTTTAAATCACTTATTGCCTTAGATAATAAATCAAAATCTAAAATATCAAAATCTTCCTTGTCCCAAGACACGGTTTCAAAATCGGGGGCAAAAACTTTTGTTAACTGCGTTCCCAAATTTCCTCTTCCTCCTAATATTAAAACACTCATATTTTTATTACATCTACTACCCAGTATAGACATAAATTAGCAGATTGACAACAAAAAATCCGCTAAGCGGATTTTCTTTAAAAATTTTTCTATTTTCTATTTTTTAGTCCATTCTTTCCCTTGCCGCACCAGCAAGCTGCTGGCTTTATCTGGCTCAGCCATTAATTCTTTAACGATTTTTTCCATTCTTGCTCCCTGCGAACCTTTAACTAGCAAAACATCACCGGCTTGCAAACGGTTTTGTAAAAACTTACCCGCTTCCTCTGGTTTGTCAAAATAGAAAATAAAATCATCCTCCATTTCGGCCTCCTTTGCCCCTCTTATAAAATCACGAGCTCTTTCTCCAACAGCAATTAAATATTTTATTCCACTTTTAGCAACTTGGGCCCCTACTAAACGATGCCCTTCTTCGCTATAAACACCTATTTCTAACATATCACCAAGAACGGCGTATCGACTAGCCTCTTTATCTATATTTATTTTAGCTAGCGTTTTCACCGCTGCTAAGGCTGCTTCTGGAGAAGAATTATAAGTATCATCAATAATAAAAGAATGCTTAATGCCTGGCAGTAGATTCATTCGTCCCGGTGGCAAACAAAAATCTTTTAAACTTTGAGCTATTTCTACTAAATTAAGCTTAAAATAAATACCCACGGCAGTAGCCGCTAAAGCAGAATAAAGGGCTGTTTCCGCTAAAACATTTCTCATACTTAAAGGAACAATTGATCCGTTGTAATTTAATTTAAAATTAATCCCCGACAAATCATAACCTTCCTTAACAAAATTATAAACAATATCTTGAGCTTGTAAATTAGCTCCAGATTTTAAACCATAGCTTAAAACTCTCGCCTGACTAACATTTGTCATTAAACGAGTTGATTCATTATCATAATTTAAAATTGCCAAACCTTTAGCATCTAAAGATTCTATTAATCCCTGTTTTTCTTTTTGAATATTGTTCAAATTGCCAAAATACTCCAAATGAGAATAACTAACATTAGTTACCAAACCAATATCTGGCTTTGCAATGTTGGTTAAATACTTCATATCACCAGGGCGGTCAACGCCCAATTCTAAAACTAAAGCTTTCGGATAATTCTTATCTTTAATTAGCAATAAGTAAAAAGCATGCAAAAATAAACCTATCCAGCCTAGAAGATTTTTTCCTGGTGATTCGCGCCCAATAATGGTAAGCGGTAAGCCAATTTCATTATTATAATTTTTGATACTACCTCTTACCGCTATTTTCCCTTTTAAAACAGTTAAAATAGCTTCTTTAGTACTAGTTTTTCCAATAGAACCAGTAATACCTATAACAATAGGCCGGTATCTTTTAAGCAACCATTTGGCAATAATTTTTAATTTGAATTGTAGAATTTTTTTCATATTCTAACTTCTTGTTTTAGGAATCTGATAATATTTTAAAATGAAATCAGCTATGTCTTTCCATAAAGGGACAACTGACCCTTCAGCGTAAATAACATCTTTGGGGTTGTCAATCTTGGTTAACATTACAAATTTTGGATCCTCAATTGGTGCCACACCAATAAAAGTGTGAATATATTCATTTTGTTTATAGCCACCCATGCCAGCAATTTGAGCTGTTCCTGTTTTTCCACCTATATAATACCCGGGAATATATGCCTTACTAGAATGCCCTCTTTCTACAATATTTACCAACATCGCTAACATCGTATCAGCTGTTTTAGCAGAAACTACTCGTCTTACGGGCTGCGGTGTTATTACTTCTTTTTGACCACTCTGACGAACAATTTCTTTTACAACATGAGGCTTCATTAAAACTCCGTCATTGGCTAGGGCTTGATAAGACATAAGCATTTGCAAAGGAGTAACAGCTATTCCTTGCCCGAAAGAAGCAGTAGCGGCATCAATTTCCTTTACCTTATTCCTTAACAAATTATCAATATTGCCAGGGCTTTCTGCTCCAAGTTCAATACCGGTTCTTTCGCCAAAACCAAAGTTTTCTACATACTCAGAAAAAGCTTTAACACCAGCCTGACGCATAGCAAAAATAGCACCAGTATTTAAAGAATTTTCTAAAACAGAATTCATATCAACTATTCCGTGTGGGCCTTTAGTTGAAAAATCAGAATTTTTAATCGGCTTAGGCCAGCCATTTATCATTATTTGCCCCTCGTCTTTATAAGTAGTACTGGGGGAGACTTTATTTTGATCAATGGCGATTGCCATAGTAACAACCTTAAAAACAGAACCAGGTTCATATTGACTAAAAATAGCTGGATTATTATAAATTGCTATATCGTCAACGTTTTTATAATCATTAGGATTAAAATCAGGAACGGAACACATAGCAATTATAGCGCCACTCTTTGGTTCAACTACAATGACGGTGCCACCATCTGCTTCATGTTTTTTAACACTTTCTTTGAGCTTTTCACAAGCAACAAATTCAATATTGCGATCTATTGTTAAAACTAAATCTGAACCATTTATTGGCTTGGAATATTCTCTGTCATTTACAATGATAGTATTACTACCAGCCGCTTTTTCTGATTTCAAATAACCATATTCGCCAAATAACTCTGAGTTAAAAAATTCCTCCAAGCCATAACGACCATTTTCTTCATTATCAATATAACTAACAAAACCAAGTAAATGAGAAGCAATTTCTTTCTCTGGATAATAACGATGTTGTTGTAAATCAAAACCAAAACCAGGTAAAGAAAATTTTTCTCCAGCCAAGTCTCCTGAAAGATAAAAAACTTGCCCACTTTTTATTTCCAAATCCTCCCCTCTTATCTCTGTTTCATCGGAAGCTAAATAAGCAAA
>CAZQJT010000010.1:11191-23065 GCA_964593665.1 uncultured Gammaproteobacteria bacterium | reverse complement strand
CATGCCTTAGACACGCCGCCAGCGTTCATCCTGAGCCAGGATCAAACTCTCTAAAATTTGATTGACTCTCTAGAAACAAAAAAGTTTCTAGCGATATAAGATTCCGTTTTTAAAACGGATAAAATTTTGTTTTTTGAATTGATGCCGATTAGCACCAAAATTTAACCATCACCATGATTGTTGTATATTTCTTTTTTAAAGTTCGCAATGGACAGAAAAAAACAGAGATACAAAAATATCTTGTTTTTGTGTAATATTCTGTTTTCATTTTTGATAAGGCTATTTTATACTAAGAAAAAAGAACTGTCAAGTCCCTTGCTAAAATTAAAATAAAATATCTTTTTCGTTTGACTTTAGGACTCTTTTAAGCTATAAATAAAAATATAATAATCAATAAAAAAAGACCATGCGTATTAAATTTCATAGAATTGAAAGAAAGGAAGAAGTTGTTTTTAAATCAAATCATCAGATTAAGGCTGACGAGGTTTTTGTTATTGATGAAAACAACGAAGCTTTAGGGGTAATGACTTTAGATGAGGCAGTGGAAAAAGCTAAAGAGGCAGATTTAGATTTAGTAGAAGTAAATCCTAAAGCTAATCCTCCGGTTACTAAAATTGTTAATTTGGGTCAATTAAAGTATGAAAGGCAGAAATTAGCTCATAAGCAGAAAATACAGCAGAAAAAAATTGAAACTAAAAATATTCGTTTAACTTTTAAAATGAGTGAACACGATAGGGAGATGAGGATTTCGCAAGCAGAAAAATTTTTATCAAAAGATAATAAAATAAAAGTAGAGCTTATTTTAAGGGGTCGGGAACGTCAGTATCCCGCTAAGGCAGCTGAGATAGTAAAGGATTTTACAGCTAAATTGCAAGCAAAAGAGAATTTAGCCGTTGAAATTGAGCAACCCTTGACAAATCAGGGCGGAAGATTTACTATTATAATGCTTAACAAAAAGTAAAGACCGTTCATATTCAGGTGATTGCCTGTTTTTTTAATCTTGAAAATTATGCCAAAAATAAAGACTCATAAAGCGACCGTTAAACGCTTTAAGAAGACGGCTACTAAAAAAATATTACAACGTAAAGCTGGACAAGATCATTTTAATGCTCGTGATACCGGCAAAGCAACTCGTCAAAAACGTTTGGATATTTCTGCTACCAAAACTTTAACGAAGACTATTAATACGTTAACCCCTTATAATTAATATTTGTAATTGAAAATATGCCTAGAGTAAAACGCGGAACAACCCATGTAAAAAAGAGAAGAAAATTGTTAAAAGCTGTTAAAGGTTATAAATGGGGACGCAAGAAATTAATTAAATTAGCTAAAACTGCCAGAACTAAAGCCGGTGCTCATTCTTATGTTGATCGCCGTAAAAAGAAAAGAACAATGCGTTCTTTATGGCAGATAAAAATAAATGCTTTCGTACGTGAATACGGGTTGTCATATTCTCGTTTTATTAACTTATTAAAAGTTAATAAAATTGAAATTGATCGCAAAGTCTTAGCAGAAATGGCAGTTTCTGATAAAGAAGCTTTAGCTGCTTTGATTGCTAAAATTAATAAATAAATATGGAGTTTTGGATAAAAATAATTCAAATTGTTGTTGCTATTCTTTTAATGGCAGCTATTCTGATGCAGAACAGAGGATCCGGATTAGGAGGTATTTTTGGTGGCTCAGGCGGAGTGTATCTAACTAAACGTGGTTTAGAAAAGAAGCTTTTTATTGCCACCATTATTTTGGCTGCCATTTTTATTCTTTTGTCTTTGGCGGTCATTCTCTTTAAAGTTTAAGGCGAGACAGTCTTAGGCAATTAAAAGATTGCTGTGAACTTATTTAAATATAAAATCAGTTGGGTAAAAAAAACCGGTAATCGGATTCGGTCTTTTTTTCGTTTTCCAAATAAAAGAAAGAGATTTAGAAGATTAAATCTTGATCAAAAATTGGTTTATGATTTATCTCCTTCTAAAATTCCGAATCGAGAACAATTAAAACATTTAAAAAGGTTTTTAAATCCAAAAGAACATTTGTTGATAAAAATTTGCTTTCTGTTAATTTTTATAAATGCTATTTATCTCGGTGTTGTTTTTTTTAAAAAACATATTGAATATATGCCTGTTCCGGGGGGAGAATATATTGAAGGAGTTATTTCCTATCCACAGGCAATTAATCCTTTGTATGCTGCAAATCGTGATATTGATAATGATTTAAGTCGTCTTATATATTCTAGTTTATTTTATTATAATGAAAATGGCGCTTTAGTCCCTGATTTAGTGGAAGAGATGGGGGTGGCAGAGAATAGAATTTATACTTTTAGAATAAGAGATGGAGTAAAATGGCACAATGGCGAATCTTTAACGGTTGATGATGTTATTTTTACAATTGAGGCAATAAAGAGTGAAGATTACAGATCTCCTCTTTATAGTTCTTTTAATGGTGTCTCTATTGAAAAGGTAGATGAATTAACTTTAAAATTATCTTTAAGCTCTCCTTATTCCCCCTTTTTAGATCTTTTAACTTTTGGTATTTTGCCGAAAAATATTTGGAGTAAGGTAAACCCATCAGGAGCTATTTTATCCGAATTTAATTTAAAGCCGGTTGGTTCTGGCCCATATAAATTTAAATCTTTAACAAAAAATAAGGAAGGAGAATTAAAAGAGTATAATTTAGTTGTAAATGATTTGTATTACGCAAATAAACCTTATATTAAAAATATTAAATTTAAATTTTTTGTTAATTATCAAGAAGCTATTAAGGCTTTAAACGATAATCAAATTGATGGCCTTGGTTATTTACCATTTAGCGAAAGACAAGAACTTTTTGCCCAAGACTCTTTATTTCTACATGAATTAGTTCGTCCACAAATTTTTGCTATATTTTTTAATTCTAGTAAAGATAAAGCGCTGGCTGATAAGACAGCGCGCGTTTCATTGGCACAGTCTTTAGATAGAGACGCTTTACTAAGAGAAGTTTTTGATAGTGTTTATCAAAGAGCAGATGGACCAATCTTAAAAAATAGCTTTGCCTATAATCACGACATAACTCCTTATGATTACAATCCAGGAGAGGCAACTATAAATATAAAGAATAAATTAGCTTCAACAACTTTAACCGTGATTGATTCTGGTAGAAATGTATTAGTTGCTGAAAATATTAAAAAACAATGGGAGAATATCGGTGTTTCAGTTGAGCTTAAAATAGTATCAGGAGAAAAAGCTTCTGAGATTATAAAAAACAGAGATTTTGAAACTCTTCTTTACGGAGAATCTGTTGGCGGAGATCCTGATATTTATTCTTTTTGGCATTCAAGTCAAATAAAATCAGGTGGATTAAATATTGCTAATTATAGCAACTCTGAAGCAGACGACCTTTTAGTTTCTGCTCGTGAAATAACAAATACAGAAGAAAGAATAATAAAGTATCATAAATTTCAAGAAAATATAGCTAGTAATTTACCAGTTATATTTCTCTATTCACCAACTTATACTTATGTACAAAGCAAACAGATCAAGGGTTTTAATGGTTCTATGATTATTAAGTCTGCTGATCGCTTTGCTGGTATTTCTCATTGGTATTTAAAGACTAAAATAAAACTGTCTTGGTAAAATTTAAGTAAAAAACCAAGAACAGATAACTCATAAAATTAATTCCGCAGATTTCTACCTCTTGTTTATTATCTAATTTTTAGAAAAAAAATAAACGAAGAAAGATAAGCGGACAAAAAAACTATGTTTGTAAAACAAAACTCTCCGGCTGATAGTCGGAAAAGGTTTGTTAAGCCTAAAAAATTTAACGACTATCCTGTTTATAAAAAAACAGTTGATAAAAAAACAAATATCAACAAACCGTCGTTAACTACTAGTAATAGTAGCCTTGATGCCTTTTTAAAAAAAGATCCAGTAATAGGGACTTCTTTTAAAAAGCCCTTTGTTAATAAAAAACCTTTTTCTAGAAACAATGACACAAAAGAAAGAAATTTTTCAAAAACAAGATCGTTCCAACCCGAACTGAAAGTCAGAACAGATGATTTTAAAAATAAGATGCAACCAATTTTAATAAATAAAGACAAGGAATCTTCTTTTAAGATTATTCCTCTAGGTGGACAAGAAGAAGTTGGCCGTAATTGTACTATTTTTGAATATGAAGAAGATATTATTATTTTAGACATGGGGATGCAGTTTGCTGACGAAGAAATGCCAGGTGTTGATTATATTATTCCCAATGTTAGCTATCTTAAAAATAAAACAAAAAATATCCGTGGCGTTATTTTTAGTCATGGACATCTTGATCATATTGGTGCTGCGCCAATTTTATTAGAACAACTTGGCAACCCACCTATTATAGGAAGAAAATTAACCTTAGCGATGATAAAACACCGTCAAGAAGACTATAAAAAAGGAACAACTAAAAATTTAAAAACAATCACAATAGATTCTTTAAATCAAAAAATAAGTTTAGGAAAATTTAAAATAAGCTTCTTTCAAGTTGAACATTCAATTATTGACGCTGTTGGGGTTATAATTGAAACTCCTCACGGTACAGTTATCCACCCCGGAGACTGGATGATGGAAAATGATCTTGAAAATGGAAAAGCGATAGATTATAAGCATCTTTCGACTTTGACCTCCCCTCGTGTTTTAATGCTTGAAAGCTTAGGGATTGCTTATTCTAAAGAAAGGGTTCCTGCTAAAACAACTTTAAATAATTTAGAAATGATAATAAGGGAGGCAAAAGGACGTGTTATTATTGGCACATTTGCTTCTCAGCTAGAAAGAGTTTCTAATCTTATTTCTTATTCCGAGAAAATTGGTAAAAAAGTGGCTCTAGATGGTTATGGAATGAAAATGAATGTAAAAATAGCTCAGGAATTAGGCTATATCCCTGCTCATAAAAATACCCTTATCTCTGTTGAACAGATACATGAGTATCCAGAAGATAAAATAGTTATTATTTGTACAGGAGCCCAAGGTGAACCAAATGCGGTCTTTGCTAGAATTGTTAATGGTAATCATCGTTATGTAAACATTAAAAAATCTGATACTATAGTTTTTTCCTCGTCCATTATTCCTGGGAATGAAAGAACTATTCAAAAAATAAAAGATCAACTTTATCGATTAAGTGATAATGTTATCCATAGTAGTATTATGGACGTTCACTCAGGTGGACATGCTAATGTTGAAGATATAAAAAATATTCTTGGACAGATTAAGCCAGATTATTTTTTGCCAGTTTACGCCAATCATTATATGTTAGTGGAAGCTAAAAAATTGGCTTTGCGCAATGGTTTTAAAGATAGTCAAGTTTTTGTTTTAGACAATGGTAATATTTTGAAATTTCAAAAGAATCAAAAACCGCTTGTTTTAAAAGAAAAGGCTAATACTGATTATATTATGGTTGACGGTCTTGGTGTTGGCGATGTTTCAGAGGTTGTTTTACGTGATCGTCGTTTAATGTCCGGAGATGGCATGATAGTTATTATTGCCACTATTGACTCTAAAACAGGTGCCTTAATTGGAAATCCTGATATTATATCTCGTGGTTTTATTTACATGAAAGAAAATAGGGATTTAATTGAAAAGACTAGAATGAGAGTAAAAAAGATAGTAAAAGATAAAAACCCAATGACTGCTGCTGATGAAGATTATATAAAAAATAAGGTTAGAAATGACCTTGGGCAATTTCTCTTTAAAACAACTAAGCGTCGTCCTATGGTTTTACCGGTAGTGATAAAAGTTTAATAAAAAACCGCTTTCTTTAGAAAGAAGGCGGTTTTTTAACTGTTATTAACTTGTGGATAAAACTATTGACAGCAAAAGAATACTATGCTATATTAACTAGTTGTTTGAAAGTATTTTTTATTTAAAAAGGCCGCTTTAAACGGGTCAGGCACGACAAGCATGGGGATTTTCTTGCTAGGGTTTTTCCGGTATTACACTTGAAAATGCCTAGAAGAAATTTTCTTGCCTACCCGTTTAAGTCGGTCTTTTTTATTTTATTCAAATAAACGGTTTTTTCCAACTATTACATTTACTCTGTCTTTCATAATCCCGATTTCTACAGGAGTATTAACTGCAACAACATCATCAATTATTAGTTGTTCTTTTGGATTATTAATTTTTAATTTTTTAACAGTAATAATTGATTCATCTCTTTTGCGAGTTTTAATAAGGATGTCTAATTTGCCATCATTAGGATTTGATTTTATTTTTTCTTTTGGATCGCTAAGCAGGTTGATAATACGCACTTCTCCTTTTTCTGTTATTTCTAAAGTATAGTCATCAATAGAAATTGTTGTTCCAAGGCTCTGGATAGAGGCTTGATTTAAAAAGTAATAATTTCCAATTAAACCTAGGTCAATTTTTTTTATACGTCTTGCTAGAAGAATATCGCAAGCTTCTTCAATATTATTTATACCAAAAGAAGCGGCAATTGAATTGTCGTTACCAATTGGGACTAAGCCAAGAAGGGTATTTTTTTGGAAATCACCGTATATTTCTGCATCAATTACAGCCCCAATGATTTTGTTAATTGTTTGATTATTGCCGACAGCTACAATTGTTTTTGCGCCTAATTTTATTTCGTTCTGAATTGTTCCCTTTATATTTTTTATCCCACCTAAACGTATTATTTTGCCGTTTAAGCCTAAATCGGTTAGTCGAATTTCTAAACGGTTAATAGCGCGATTGTATTTTGCCTTATTTAAATAATCGTCGTAAATGTAGACGTACATAATGTTTTTTCTTTCTGACAATTATTTTTCAATATTTTCTTCCTCTTGAGCCTTTTTACTTTCATGACGATTACTAGATTCATTTAATAACAAGAGTTGTCCATTAATAATAGCTCCTTTTTCAATAGACATTTCTCCGTATTGGATATCGCCAAAAACTTTAGCATTTTCTCCTAAGGCGAGATAACCATGAGTTTTTACATTTCCTTTTAGCTCTCCATTAATTATAGCGTCTTTTGATTCAATGTTGGCAACTACTTTAGCCTTTTCGCCAATAAAAACATTGGCATTTGTTTTTAAAGAGCCCTCAAGAGAACCCTCTATAACAATGTTTCCTTGTCCCTGAAAATTTCCTTTTACTTTTATAGAAGCGCCAATTACCGTTTCGGCATCTTTAAATTTTTCTAATTTAGTTTCTTTGCTAAACATATGATTTTATTAATTTGTAGGTTATTTATAGTTTCATTTTAGGCCAATATAATGTAATTGTCAAAGATAAATAACAGAAACATGCTTATTTTTATTATGAAGATTGAAATATTTGAAGACTTAAGGTAGAATAAAAAAGTATAAATATTTAAAAAGATAAGTTGATTATTTAGTCCCCGTAGTTCAAAAGGATAGAACAAGAACCTCCTAAGTTCTAGATCCAGGTTCAATTCCCGGCGGGGACACTATTTCTTTAATATTAGCCAAAATACTATTAAAGGCTTAATTTAATCAATTTCTTGACAAAGTCTCTAATTTTGCTATAATTTTAGAGATTCTAGCTTTATTTTTTTGTATTTGGAATAAAAAATGGATTATGCAGTAAATTGTTCCTCAAGGAACAATTTGTTATTTAGATTAGGTATGGGCCATTAGCTCAGTTGGCTAGAGCGCTTCCATGGCATGGAAGAGGTCAAGGGTTCAAGTCCCTTATGGTCCACATTTTAACATAGAAAATTTTAAAACGAATGTTTGATTTTCTCCATGTTCTACAATTTGTTATTCATTATAGTTTTCATTTGTTGTTGCCAGGCTTTGTTGCTTGGATTTTTTTTAGAAAAAAATGGAAAGTGGCTTGGTTTATTATGATATTAACTATGTTAGTAGATTTAGATCATTTATTAGCGAATCCAGTCTTTGATCCAAATAGGTGTAGTATTGGTTTTCATCCCCTTCATTCCTTTTTAGCTATATTTATTTATTTTCTTCTTTTATTCGCCCCCAATGGTTATATAAGAATAATTTCGGCTGGACTTTTACTCCACATGCTTACAGACTTGCAGGATTGTTTTTGGATTAATTTTTTAGGATAAATAATTTTTAGTTAATAGAAGTCAGAGTGGTTGTTTCTATTTTAATTTAAAATCTATTGGAAAGATGATAATAAAAAATGTTCCTTGAGGAACATTTTTTATTAAGAGGCATGATTAAAATAATAAAAGGGCAATTATTTTTTATTATGAAAAATATTTTAAAATTATTAAAATGAAAAGAAAAATGGGGGATAAGTCCAAGTTTATGTGGACTTATCTTTCTATATTAGCTAATATTAGCCAAATTAATTGATTGGATAAATTGTGGATAATGTGTTATAAACTTATTCATTCCTAACTAATATTTAAGCAAAAATAAGAAATAATTATTTGCTTTTAGGTTTTAAAAATCGTATAATTAAAATAGATTATTTTTAAATTAATTTTTTATTATGTACGATGTTATAATTATTGGATCAGGTCCAGCCGGAATGACAGCTGGTATTTATGCTGCGCGTCGTGAAATGAAAACACTAATTATCGGCAAAGAATTAGGTGGACAATTAGTTTGGGCCAGTGAAATTGAAAACTATCCCGGTTTTGATAATATTTCAGCTTTTGATTTAATAGATAAAATGAAAGAACAAACACTTAAATTTAAGGTTGAAATGGAAAATGATGAAGTAAAAAAAATAGAAAAAACATCTGAAGGGAGCTTTGTTTTACATACTAATAAAAAAAGTTTTTCTTCCAAGACAGTTATTGTTGCCATGGGTTTGTCTCCACGCCGCTTAGCTGTTCCTGGTGAGACAGAATTAAGTGGCAGAGGTGTTTCTTATTGTGCTAATTGTGATGGTCCGTTTTTTAGAAACAAAAAAGTTATTGTTATTGGCGGCGGTAATTCTGCTTTAGATGCAGCAGAAGTTTTATCAAAAATAGCCAGTCAGGTTTATCTTATCCATCGTAATGATAAATTTAGAGCCTTTGATGTTTTGTTAAAAGAGGTTAAGGGAAAAGAAAATATAGAAATGTTTACAAATTCGGAAATAAAAAGAATTAATGGAACAGAAAAAGTAGAAAGTGTTCTAATTTATAATGTAAAAACCGGGGAAGAAAAAGAAATTGAAGTTGATGGTGTTTTTATTGAAATTGGTAGAATTGCTAGCACTGATTTAGTGGCCGATTTTGTTGATAGAAATGAAAAAAATCAAATTTTAGCAAATGCTAAGATGGAAACAAAAACGCCAGGTCTTTTTATAGCCGGTGATGTTAGTGAAGGAGAATTTAAACAAATAACAATTGCCACTGGGCAAGGGACAATAGCCGCTCTTAGCGCCTATCAATATTTACAGCTTAAAGAAGGTAAAGAAGCTGTAGCGAGAGACTATTAGTTTCTGTTATACTATTAGTATGAAAACAAAAAAGATAAATTTAGTGGTTGCGGATATGGGGTATGGTCATCAGCGAGCAGCCTATCCTTTACTTGATTTAAGCGTTGGAGAAGTTATTAATGTTAATAATTATCCAGAAATGCCGGATTGGGAAAAAAAGTATTGGTTAAATAGCCTTAAGTCTTACGAAAAAATTTCACGTTTTAAAAAAATACCCTTATTAGGGGAATTGGTTTTTCAGGTTATGGACGAGTTTCAGGAAATTGATAATTATTATCCATTTCGTGATTTGTCAAAACAAAGCGTCCAACAAAAATTTTATTTACAATCTTTAAAAAAAGGCTTAGGACGGGATTTAATGGAGAAATTAGCTCTTAATCGCTTGCCGTTTGTAACAACATTTTTTGTAGCAGCTTACATGGCTGAATATTTTAATTATCCTGGAAATATTTATCTTGTTGTCTGCGATGCTGATGCTTCTCGAGCTTGGGCGCCACTTGATCCATCAAATAGTCGTATAAAATTTCTTTTACCTAATAATAAATTGAAAAAAAGATTTTTAATGTATGGAGTTAAAGAAGAAAGTCTTATTATAAGCGGGTTTCCTCTTCCTAAGGAAAATGTTGGAGAAAATAAGGAGATTTTGAAAAAAGATTTAGCTCGTCGCTTATTAAATTTAGACCCACTTTCTAAATATAGAAAAAAGTATCAATCTTTAATTTCTAATTATTTTGAAATCAAAGATGAAAAAATACAAGAGCCACTAACTATTACTTTTGCTGTTGGCGGAGCTGGCGCTCAAAAAGAAATTGGTGCAACTATTTTAGAAAAACTAGCTTCGCGAATAAAAGCTAAAGAAATAAAATTAAACCTCATAGCTGGAGTTCGTCCAGAAGTAAGACAGTATTTTTTTGATAATTTGCAAAAAAATGGAATTATAGAAGGAGAAGGAGTACAAATTATTTTTGCTTCTGAAAAAAACGATTATTTTCGTTTGTTTAATAATTGTTTGCACGAAACTGATATTTTATGGACTAAGCCGTCAGAGCTTTCTTTTTACTGCGCCCTTGGTTTGCCTATTGTGATGTCTAGTCCAGTGGGTTCGCAAGAAGATTTTAATAGAGAGTGGTTAATTAATATTGGGGCTGGAATTGATAGTTTTGCACCTGAAGACATTTGTGAGTGGTTACCTGATATGTTAAATTCTGGACGTTTAGCTCGAGCAGCCATGGACGGGTTTTTAAATGCCGAACAAATGGGCGTTTATAATATAGAAAAAATTATTAATTCTCTTAAATAAAAAGAAAGATTATGTCTTGGATCGCAGTAGCTTTATCGGCTTATTTTTTCTTAGCAGTTGCTAATCTTTTTGATAAATTTTTAGTAGATAATGTTTTACCAAGCAGCAAAGCTTACGCTTTTGTTGTTTGTTTATTTGGCAGTATTTTATTTTTAGGGGCGCCTTGGTTTTTAGATTGGCCAGGGCTTTTTTGGTTTTTTATTAATATCTTATCAGGAGTTATTTTTGCTTTAGCTCTGTGGTCTCTATATGAAGCTTTAAGACGAGGTGAAGCCTCTCAAACCTTGGTTTTAATTGGCGGGTTGACGCCCGTTTTTTCTTTAATATTTTCAATCTTGTTTTTTAAGGAACAATTTTCTAACAATGAATTACTAGGAATGGCAACTTTGCTTGTGGGAATAATCATAATTGCTCTTTTGCCAAAACAACGTAATTTTTTAGTTCGTATTTTAGTTAAATTAAAAATAAAACAGAATATAAAATCAGGTTATTTAATGTTTGCCCTTCTTTCTTCTTTCGCTTATGCTTCTTATTTTATCTTAACTAAATATGCATATTCCGCTCAAGATTTTGTTAGTACTTTTATTTGGACTCGTTTAGGAGCTTTGTTATTCGTTTTATTATTTTTAATTAGAAGAGTAGATAGGCGTGATGTTTTACAGGTATTTAAAGGTCCGCGTAAAAATAAAAATAATCCTTTAATTGTTATAAATCAAATTATTGGTTCTTTGGGGTTTATTTTACAAAATTATGCTATTTTCTTAGGACCAGTGGCTTTAGTTAATGCACTACAAGGAGTTCAGTATGCCTTTCTTCTAATAATTAGCACAGGGCTAGCTTTATTGGCTCCAAGATTGCTTAAAGAAACATTTTCTTGGCGAATATTTTCTCAAAAATTATTAGCAGTTTTAGTAATAAGCTTTGGGCTTTATCTTATTTTAATTTAATATGTTTAAATCTTTCTTTGATTTTATTTTAAGGAGGCATAAAAAACTAGTAGAGAAAATAAATTGGCGACGTTGTTGCTTATGTTTTATTCTTTTTCTTTTTATTTTATTAATTTATCTTTTTAAAATTGCCAGTCACTATCCTTTAAAAACTGACTTGGAGCATGACCCAGGTTTTTTTGGTGTCACTTTTTCCACTAAGTTCTCAGAAGAATTAGGACTTGACTGGAAAGAAGTTTACTTGGCTATTTTAAATGATTTA
>CAZQJT010000010.1:9977-11091 GCA_964593665.1 uncultured Gammaproteobacteria bacterium | reverse complement strand
TTTTTTCGTCGTGAACTAGAATTAGTGAAATCACAAGACAGTCGCCCTGTTATGGTTTCAGCAACCGGTGAATTAAGTTTTTGGAATAAAGAGGCAAAGTATGCTGATATTTTTGGTAGTACTCTTTATCGAGTTGTTTGGGGTAAAGAAACCGGCTATATTCGTTATCCAATTCCAGCCTGGTTTTATCGTTTTAGAGCTTATCTAAACAATATTGAACCTGAAAATCGTTATATAGTTGAATTACAGGCTGAGCCTTGGGTACCAAATGGCAATATGATTTATCTTTCAGAAGAAGAAGCAAATAAATCTTTTAATTTACGTCAATTTAAGGCTAATTTGCAGTATGCCATCAATGTTGATTTTACTAAGAGCTATATTTGGGGAGTTGAGTGGTGGTATTATCAATATAAGCACGGCGATAGAAGTTATTGGGAATTAGCTAGAACAATTTTTGATTAATATTTTTGCTATTTTAATAAATTAATTATTTTTTAATGTTATCTATAATAATTTCTACTTTAAATGAGGAAAGATATTTGCCTAGATTACTAGAATCGATCAAAGGACAATCTTATTTGGATTACGAAATAATTGTTTCTGATGGCGGCTCAGAAGACAAAACAAAGGAAATAGCCAAAGAGTATCGGTGCTTGTTTGTTGAAGATGATAAGCACAAGCATCCTTCTTGGCAGCGCAATAATGGTGCTACCGTCGCCAGCGGAGATACACTTTTGTTTTTAGACGCTGACACTGTTCTGCAACCTGGTTTTTTAGAAAATTCTTTATCAGAGTTTAATAAACGTGGATTATCTGGAGCGGGCTTTTATTTTATTTTTAATCCAAACTCACCTTCTTATATTATTTTTTCTAAAATAGCTAATTTTTTCTGTTTTTTTAGACAGTATTTTTCGCCGGCTTCTGTTGGTGCCGCTCTTTTGGCTAAAAAAGAAGCTCATGAAGCAATTAGTGGTTTTGATGTTACCGTCTTGTTAGCCGAAGATTATGATTACTGTGACCGTATATCTCGTTATGGTAAATTTCGGATGATAAAAGGGCAAACACTTCTGTATTCTTCTCGTCGTTTGCAAAAAGACGGTTGGTGGCCAACTGC
>CAZQJT010000010.1:1621-9877 GCA_964593665.1 uncultured Gammaproteobacteria bacterium | reverse complement strand
GACAAAATTTAATTTTAAACGTAAAAGAACTCTTTGTTTTTAATGTTAATCCAACGGACTGGTTTTTACATTTTGTCTTTTTGATTTTAGCTTTATTTTTATTACAAAAAGAACGGAAAAGATAATTTAATAAATAAAAGAATTTATAAAAAGCAGTCTTTAGGGACTGCTTTTTTTCTGAGCGGGTAAGGGGAATCGGACCCCTCTCATAAGGTTGGAAACCTTAGGTAATAACCACTATACGATACCCGCCTTTTTATCAACTGAGATTATATTATAAGATAATTTTACTAAAGTCAACGGATAGTTATTATTTTGTGTCTTGAATAGAGTAAATGAAATAGAATCCAGATAAGGAAATTATAGCTATTATTAGAAAAATATAGTGTATTGGTAAAAATGATAAAACAGCTATTGCTATTAGTGGGCCTATAATATAACCCAAGGGTTTGGCAATGCGAAAAACGTTAATAAAGCTAACATCTTTAGCGTCCACTAATTTGAAAAAATGCGATTCTCTCATTGCTTCTATTAAAGCGGCTCCAATGCGACTTAAGAATAAAATAATAGTCCACGTCCAAAAATTAGTTGTTTTAACAAAAAAGAAAAGAAGAAGAGATAGAATAAGGACAAAAAAACCAAAAAACCAAATTTCCTTTTCTCCTATATATTTATCAGCAATTATTCCCGCTGGTATTTCAAAGATTAAAAAAGGAATAAGCATAATAGAAAACATTATTCCCAGTTGACTCCAGTCAATACCTAGATTTTGGTGTAGATAAATAGGAAGATAAATAACGGCAGTGTTATAAAAAATTTGTAATAATAAAGCGATAAAAAAAGTTCCACGTAAATTTTTATTTAACCAAGTTTTTCTTATAGCTGTACCAATTTTTTCATATTGGTATTTAGCTTCTTTTTTCAAGATTTTTTTCTGTGAGGCGAGAATAAGAAAAACAGGAATAGTTAAAAAAGCGGCAACAAAGAAAACTAGAGAATAATCACCTAGATGTATTAATTTAGTGGAAAGAGCCGGCGATATTATCCAACTGAAATTAATAAAAGTAAAATAAATAGTGCGAGTTCTCCCAGTAGATGAATTATTAGAAAATGTTTCAACAAGTATATCCATGTTTATCCACAATAGATTGCTAGAAATTGTAAAAAGAATTATAGAAAAAAGAGCAGAGATTGGACTATTTGATAAACCTAAGCTGAGCAAGGATAATCCGTAAAGTATTAAAATAAATCGAGTTAAAAAAAAGTTGCTTAATTTTTTTATTGCCTTAGGAAAAATAGTAATTGCTAAAATCGTTAATGAATTAGCAATAACAAAAAATATACTTAAAGTTTCTAGACTAATAAATTGATTAAGAAAGTTTGATTGAACATAAGCAGGCAAAGCAGCTGAAGCTGCAATAATAAGGCCAGTAAAATAGAGAATAACAAGTCCCTTGTTTGAATGATTTTTAATTGGTTTTTTTGATGACATGATAATTTTTTATTAACAGTATAAAAGAGAAAAGTATAAATAATAAACTGATAAATTGTGGCCAACGCAAGGAAAGAAAAAGTGGCGTTTTATCAATTTTAATGAATTCTAGGGAAAATCTTAACAATGAATATAGTATCATATAAAGAGCACTTAGCAAAATAAAAGAAAATTGTTTTATTTTTTGTCTCTTTATTATGTAAATTGTTATTAAACCTAAAGTTAAGAAAATTATAATTAACCCTATGCTTTCATATAAGAAAGTTGGGTGAAAAAAAGAATAGTTTTCAAAACCAAGAGG
The DNA here is from genome assembly GCA_964593665.1 of uncultured Gammaproteobacteria bacterium. Taxonomy (GTDB): domain Bacteria; phylum Patescibacteriota; class Patescibacteriia; order Patescibacteriales; family UBA12465; genus UBA12465. Next base: position 8,084 of record CAZQJT010000010.1, on the reverse strand, counting down.
CCTCTTTTCTAAAGTTATAGGAATCCCCCAGGTAAGGCTTGTTGGTTTTCCAAATAATTCTTGATTAAAATAATTTCCAAAACGACCAATCGCTTGCGCTAAAGCTAATCCAGGAGCAAACAGCGCACTTAGTTTCCAAAAATGTATTTTTTCTTTTTTAGAGAAATGCCAGATGGTTATAAGTCCAGCTATTATTCCACCGTGGATAGCTAATCCACCTTCCCAAATTTTTAAAATGTTAATTGGTTGATTTAAGTAATAAGGCCATTCTAAAAATACTTCATAAACTCTAGCACCGATTAAACCGTTTACAATAAGCCAAAAAGATAGATCCCAAATAATTTCTTTTTTTATTTGGTAATATTTAGAAATTTTTAAACTTAAAAAAAGAGCGGCAATCATTCCGCAAACCAACATAAGCCCATACCATCTAATTTGTAGAAAACCGATAGAAAAAATGATTTCAGAAGGAATAAAAGAGTGAAGATGGTTAATCATATTTTTATAAAAACCCCAAAAGCATTATTTATAATTAAATTTTATCAGTTTTCTGGTTTTGTCGCAATCTTTATTTTTTTAAAAAACAGCCTTTTAAAAGCTGTTTTTATAAAATAATTTTGGTGCGGACGGAGAGACTCGAACTCTCAAGGGTCGCCCCGCTTGCTCCTAAGGCAAGTGCGTCTACCAGTTTCGCCACGTCCGCTTTTTTGTTTCCACAGGCTAATACTATATTAAATGATTATTTTTATAAAGTAAAGATTGTGTTATAATAAGAACATTAAATCATAATAAAATTTTTTATGCCAGACAAAAAGTATATTCGTTTTTTTTCTGAATTAGGGATTAAAGATGTTCCTGAAGTTGGAGGCAAAAACGCTTCTTTAGGTGAAATGTATAGTCACTTAACAAAGAAAGGTCTTCGTGTTCCGAATGGTTTTGCAACAACAGCTAATGCTTATCGACATTTTTTAGAAACAAGTGGTCTTAAGAAGAGGATAAAAGAAGCCCTAAAAGGATTAAACACTAAAGATGTAAAAGATTTAATGAAAAGAGGGGCAATTATTAGAAAATTAATCATGGATACGTCTTTACCGGAAGATTTTTCTAAAGAAATTTTAATTGCTTATAAAAAACTTTCAGTTCTTTATAAAACGAAAAAATTAGATGTAGCTGTTCGCTCTAGTGCTACAGCTGAGGATCTACCTGACGCTTCTTTTGCTGGTCAACAAGAAACGTTTTTAAATGTTGTTGGAGAAAAAGAATTATTATTGGCAGTAAAAAGATGCATTGCCTCTTTGTTTACCAATAGAGCAATCTCTTATCGTGTTGATAAAAAGTTCGATCATTTTTCAATTGCTCTATCAGTTGGTGTTCAAAAAATGGTTCGTTCTGATTTGGGTTCATCTGGCGTGATGTTTACCATCGACACGGAATCAGGATTTAATAATGCAGTTTTAATAAATTCTATTTTTGGCTTAGGAGAAAACATCGTTCAGGGCAAGGTTACGCCTGATGAGTTTTATGTTTTTAAACAAAATGGCGCCATAATTTCCAAAATACTAGGAAGAAAAGATATAAAAATGGTCTATAACTTAAAAGGAAAAAAACCAGTAAAAGATATAAAAATTCCTGTTGCCGATCAATATAAACCATCTTTAAATGATAAACAAATAAAGGAATTAGCTAAATGGGGGATGATAATTGAAAAGCATTATAATCGACCCATGGATATTGAATTTGCTCTTGATGGTCGAACTAATGAACTTTTTATTACTCAAGCTCGTCCAGAAACAGTTCAAAGTCAGAAAGATTGGCAAGTTATTGAAAGTTATAAATTAGAAAAAAAGGGAAAAATAATTACTGAAGGACAAAGTGTTGGTAATAAAATTGGTGCTGGGGTTGTTAGTAGAATGATGGATGTAAAAGACATAAGCACCTTTAAAAAAGGAGATGTTTTAGTAACCGACATGACGGACCCAGATTGGGAACCAATTATGAAGATAGCCTCAGCTATAGTAACAGATAAAGGTGGTAGGACTTGTCACGCTGCGATTGTTTCTCGTGAGTTAGGCATTCCTTGTGTTGTTGGGACGGGTAACGCTTCAATGTTATTGAAAAAAGGACGAAAAATAACAGTTGATTGCGCTTCTGGAGAAGAAGGCTTCGTTTATGACGGCATATTACCTTTCAAAATTGAAAAAACAAATATAAAGGGGCTTAAAAAAACTAAAACAAAAATAATGATGAATATAGGCGAACCAGAACTAGCCTTTTCTAATTCGCTTATTCCTAGCGCCGGTGTTGGTTTAGCTAGATTAGAGTTTATTATTAACAATTATATAAAAATTCACCCCCTGGCTCTTGTAAATTATAAAAAAATAAAAGATGCTAAAGTAAAAAAAGCAATTGACGATTTAACTTTTACTTATAGTAATAAAACGGAATATTTTGTTGATCGTCTGGCACAAGGCGTGGCTAGAATTGCTGCCGCTTTTTATCCTCGGGATGTAATTGTAAGATTAAGTGACTTTAAAACAAACGAATATGCTAATTTAATAGGCGGGAAAGAGTATGAGCCGCAGGAGTCTAACCCAATGATAGGTTTTCGTGGCGCTTCTCGCTATTATTCAAAACAATTTTTACCAGCCTTTAAATTAGAATGTCGAGCTATTAAAAAAGTAAGGGAAGAAATGGGGCTTGATAATGTAAAGGTAATGATTCCTTTTTGTAGAACAGTTGAAGAAGGGGTGAAGGTTCAGGAAATAATGGCTCAGGCTGGTTTAAAGCGTAAAGAAAAGGGTCTGGAAATATATGTAATGGCGGAAATTCCAGCTAATATAATTTTAGCAGAAAAGTTTTGTCAGATTTTTGATGGTTTTTCCATCGGCTCCAATGATTTGACTCAGTTAACTTTAGGAATAGATAGAGATTCCGGTGAAAGTCTGGAAGTCGCTGGTGTTTCCAATGAAAAAAATGAAGCAGTTAAAAGATTGATAAGCATGCTTATTAAAACTGCAAAAAAATATAAACGTAAAGTTGGTATTTGTGGTCAAGGACCAAGTGATTTCCCCGACTTTGCTGAATTTTTAGTTGAAGAAGGAATAGATAGTATTTCTTTAAATCCTGATACAGTTATTCCTACTACTATAGCTATTTCTAAAAAAGAGAAAAATTTACGTTGGCGAAAAGGCGTATTAGGTTTGTTTTTCTAAAAATTTTTGGATAAAAAAAGCGCCCGTATAAAAACGGGCGTTTTTGATTTTTCAGAACAAGTGGCTAAATAATTTCTTCTAAAATTTCTATTTTAGCCTTTTTAACTCCAAATTTGATGGCATCAGCTTTATTAAGCATCCAAACATCAACTCTATCTGAATATCTTTTGTTCATTCTGTCTCTTACAACGAAGATTCTATCTCCAAATAACTCTGGAATCTTAATCTTTGTTCCCATGGGAAGAAAATTAGCAGCAACGGTATCCTCTATGCCATGTTCGCAAAGATTAAAGCCGTTAGCAGTGATGCAAGGAGAATCATCTGTTTGAGCAACTTCTGAATTATAAGCAGTAAAAACGTGGAAACTGGTTTTTTTAACCCGGTACTGAGGCTCTGGCTCTTCTTCTGGTCCAAAAAAAGATAGATTAGAGAAATCTTCTATTGTAATTTCAATTACTTCTTCTTTTTTGTCATTTTCAAGAACACCAAAACTTTGGTTTTCAGGCATAAATCTGGCGGCTTCTTCATCAATGTTTTCGTTTTTAAAGATCGAACCATTGCTAACCATCATTTCAGTTTCTTCTGCTAATGCTTCTTTTACAGCTGCCTCGGCTAGAGTTGGGGCGAAAAAGAATAAAAACTGGAAGATACAAGCGATAACAACAAAAAGCGCCAAGTTTTGCCGGCTACTGAGAGGGATTATTTCCTCCCTTAAGGATTGAATTAACTGTTTCATATATAATTTAATTGGTTTTTTCAAATAAAAAATCCCTACATTAATATATCTTGATATTAGTTAAGCAGGGATTTCTTAACTACGAATTCTATCACAAGAAAATATAAATGTCAATAGCTATAAACAATTTTTATCTATTGACGAATAAAACAAAAAATGATACAATTTTTTGAAATATTTGAACTTTAATATTAACCAAATAAAAAAAGGAGTTTTCGCATGAGACTATTTTTTAGGGTAAGTGCGGAAAAAAGAGAATGAAGAAATATTTTGTTTTTTTGATGGTCATTATTGTAACCTTGTCTTCCTGTTCTGTCACAAAAAGTACTTATGAGGAGTATAAGGCTTTAAATAATGTTCAAGCAAGAAGGGTTAAGAATAATCTTGAGGTTGAAAAAATCAGAGATTATTACGCCTTAACGCTTAAAAAGATGAAACAGTCTCCGGTGATGGCTGATAGTATCCTTGGATATAAAGGCAGAATCTGCAATTTAAGCCGGTATAAAAGGATACAGTTTAACATAGTCAGCCGAATTGATGGCCGAGTTGTTTTATCTGACTTCTTACTCCCGGGACAACAAAACGAACGCTATCTACTACCAGGTCAATATTATTGCCGTATATATATAAACGGCAAATTAATAGATCAGGCTGCATTTAAGGTAAACAGCGACGTTCATTATGTTTTTAACGATCCTGTTCACTGGTATGTGTGTCGTGATTAGGTAACAAAAAAGGCGATTTAAAAATCGCCTTATTTTTTATTTAAATGATTTTTGTTAATTAGGGACTAACTATAGTGCTCCCAGTACTCCCAGGGCCATCAAAAGGAAGGTAAGTAAAAATAAAGTAGGTTATAGCATAAGCAGCCAAGACAATAACCAAGCCTATGGCAGCTGCTTTTATAGTTTCTAGTGCTTTTTTAATTTGATCTTCATTTCCTTGAGCTGTCATCCATTTAAATCCAGCAAAAACCATTAAAACTAAGAATATTACGGCCAACAAACCTAAAACAGCTTTTATTACAGCCGCTACTATAGAGCCAACGCTAGCATCAGTTGCAAACCCACCAATAATACTAACATTTTCAGCATTTTCTTTCATTAATTTTAAGGCATCTCCTTCTAGTATTTGAGCTGAGGCGAGATTAAAGGTGACGAGAATGGAAAAAACGATAAATAAAGAAGATAAAAATTTTTTCATATAATCAAATTAGTAAGACTAAAATTTAACCAATAAGTCCGCTGAGTATAAACGACCATATTGCCCATGATGATAAAACTATAACTAAGCCAATAATTGCCGTTTGAAGCATGTCTTTAGCTTTGCCAACCTTTGTTTCATTACCAGAGGCTATCATCCAAGTGTATCCAGCATAAACCATTAGTATTACAAATATAACCCCTAGTAATCCCAAGACAGCTTGAACTATTAATCCAACAATTGTAGTTATGTCAACGTTTTCTCCAACATTATATCCGCCGGTATTAGCAACTTTGTCTAAGCGGTTTAATATTCCATTATCAGAACTAGTGTTTTGAGCAAAAACAAAATAAGGGATGGTTAAAACAAATGTTAGTATAAGTAAAGATGATAAGGTTTTAAAATGCTTTTTCATATTAATTTAAATTAACTTGATTTTCAAAAGTTGAAACAATGAAATAAGTGATGGTGTAGGCAGCGATAACTAAAACTAGGCCAATAATAGATTGAAAAATTATTCTTTTCGCTTTAGAAACCTTTTGTTCATTTCCAGCCGCTGTTAACCATAGGTAGCCAGCATAAATCATAAAAATTACAAAAAGAACACCCAAAATAGATAAGGCTAGCTGTATTATATCCCCAGCCATGTTGTCAAATGTTACAGTTTTATCAAAAGAACCTTGTTCCGCTACTTCTTTAGCGTTTTCAAAAGCTGTTCCTATTCCGGTGGGGCCTGTTTGTGTATTTCCAGTTTGAGCTAAAATTGGATGGACAAAGAATAAAAAAGAGAGAATAGTTGTGGTGATAATCTTTTTCATAGAAAATTATCCTTTTATAAAATATTCAATAACAAAATAAGTGATGGCATAGGCGGCTAAGACAATCACTATTCCAAAGATAGACTCTTCTATTATTTTTTTTGCTTTTAAGGCCTTTTGTTCATCTCCTTGTGCTGTTAGCCAAGTTATGCCAGCAAAAATCATTAATCCCAAGAAAACAACGCCAAGCAAACTAAGAACAGCTTGAATAACTTGTCCAATAATTATTTCCGGCTCTTTAGTGCTATCTGAATAACCAGCTTCTACGCCAGTTTTATTTAATCCACTGTCGTTTATAAAGTTATAAGCTTCAATATTTGGAGCAATAACCAAAAGTGTTGTAAATAAGATAAAAAAAACAATTAACAACTTGTTTTTTGTTGATGATTTTAGAGAAAAGCAATTTTTTTTTGCTATTATAGCAATTATATTTTTTTTCATTTCAAGTTTGTCTATCCAAGTATATTTTTTGTTACAAACTCTCCAACAAAAGC
>CAZQJT010000010.1:0-1521 GCA_964593665.1 uncultured Gammaproteobacteria bacterium | reverse complement strand
TTGGTTTTAAAAACAAAAATAGTTCCAGCTAAAATGAGAAGAAAAAGACAAGCAAGAGCAATTTTTTTTGACATAAAGAAGTAATAAGTTTATTCACTGCTCTTAATTTAATTTTAAAATTAAGTTAAGAGCAGTGACTCCCATCGCGATGAGAATCACCTAATAGTATTTATACTCCCTGGGTAGTATTATAAATTATACCGATAGCATAAGAAGCTAGGGCCCAAGCTGCTAAAACGATAACTAGGCCGATAACACCGGCACCAAGTATCTTTTTTGCCTCTTCCACCTTATCCTCATTACCGCCTGCGGTCATCCATTTAAAGCCGCCTAAAAGAACAATAACTACTGCAATTATGCCCAAGAATCCGAGGGCGATATTAATAATTCTAGTAACAACGTCTCTTGGATCAGTGTTTGATTTGCCTAAAGCACCACCTAAGCTATTATCAACAACGTCAATTCCAAAGGTTGAGTCATAGTCAGTAACTTGAGCTGATGTTTTTAAAGCCATCACCGGAGCGATTAATAAAGCTAAAACAGCAAAAGCAGTTAAGTATTTTGATATTTTTTTCATAATTCACCCCCCTTCTTTTATTTAATAATTTTTACTTTACTCCTTGATTTTAGCACATAATTTAAAACAAGACAAATAATTTTGCACATGTTACAATAAAAAAATAAAGCTAAAGATTTTTAGTTTATGACAAATTTTTTTAAAAAAATTAACTGGAAATTTCTTTTTTTGCTCCTTTTTTATATTTTAGCCTTTTTGTTACTATTTAGAAATTCTTATGATTATTTAGATCCCGATTTAGGTTGGCACCTGAAAGCTGGAGAAGAAATTTCTCTTAATAAAGATGTTCCTAGAGAAAATTTTTATAATTATACCTTCACCGGCTCTTGGGTTGACCACGAGTGGTTAAGTGATTGGGCATCTTTTAAAATATATAGTAATTTTGGTTATTTGAGCTTGAGTCTCATATTTTCCTTGATAATTATTTTTTCTCTAGCCATCCTTCATCTTTTTATCCGTCATTTTTTTCCAAAAACTTCCTTCGCCACACTTTTGTCTTTACAACTACTTGGCCTTTTTGCTTCTTTACCTAGTTTTGGGGTACGAATGCAAGAATTTGGTGTTTTATTTCTTTTATTAGAACTTTTAATAATCTCTGCTTTTTATTATCAAAAAAAAATAAAGCCGCTCTTTTTATTAATTCCTCTTTTCTATCTCTGGTCTTGTGTGCATGGTAGTTTTCTGCTTGGGTTTGCTCTTTTGTTTTTCTTTTTTGTTTTTTCCCTTTTATTTTTAAGAAAAAGAAAAAAAGATGTTTTTATATTCTTATTAGTATCAGTTATAACATTTGCCGGAACCCTGTTTACTCCATATGGAAAGGAACTTTATTCTTTTTTAGGGGGGTATAGTCAGACTTTTTATTTAACAAATATTCAAGAATGGCTACCTTTCTATTATTTTCCCATTCAGTATCCGCAATTAGTTTATTTGGCCGTTTTATCAGC
>CAZQJT010000009.1:20016-23946 GCA_964593665.1 uncultured Gammaproteobacteria bacterium | reverse complement strand
GAGCGATTGGTATTCATCTTATCCTGGCTACACAAAGACCAAGCGTTGATGTTATTACTGGACTTATCAAAGCAAATGTACCAACAAGAATCGCTTTTTCAGTTGCTTCGCTAGTTGATTCTAAAACCATTTTAGATTCTTCAGGAGCAGAAAAACTTTTAGGTCAAGGTGATATGCTGTTTTCAAGTGCTGAATTTTCTAAGCCAAAAAGAATTCAGGGTGCCTATCTAAGTGATGGCGAAATAAATGATGTTGTTAATTATATAAAGGATAAATGCGGTCCAGCTGAATATTTAGAAGGAGTAACTGATAGACAAAAGGTCGGTGGTAATGCTGGGGTTGGTTTAGATGGAACACACGGAGATGAAGACGAATTATTTGAAGCAGCTAAGGAATTAATTGTTAAGGCTGGTAAAGCTTCAACCTCTATGTTGCAAAGACGTTTGTCAATTGGTTATGGTAGAGCTGCTAAGATATTAGACATGCTTGAAGAATCTAGGGTTATTGGCCCCTCAAATGGTGCTAAACCACGAGAAGTTCTAATTAGTCAAGAAGAATATGAAGCAGAAAGTGGTGAGATGATTTCCGGTATTCCTATTCATGACAGAAAAAACTCTAGTCGCCCAGATAATTATTTAGCTGGCGATGAGGGTAATGATGATACTTTAGTTTTTACATCTGAGAAAGAAGAAGAGGAAGAAGAAATTGATGAAAATTTATCTGAAGATGAAGATAATAACGAAGAAGAAATTGCTGAGGAGCTAGAATTAACTCCGGATGAAGTTGAGGAGGCGATAGATGATGAAAATGAAATTTTGGAGGAGATAAGAGAAGAAAAGAAAGAAGAAAAGAACTCTTCAAACAAGCCGAAGATGTTAGACGATGACGACGAAATGTTTTTTGCTAGATAAATCTTTGCAAAATAATTTAGCTTGTTGTATAATAAATAGTAAAGATACGCTGTAACAATTTCTTTGTTATTACGTATTATTAGTTATATAGCTTTCAGTTGCTTTTTCTAAAGCTTCTTAAAGCACACCGTTTAAAAGTAAAAATTTACAAAGCCGCTCGTCGGAATCCGAGCGGTTTTTGTTATCCTGAGCTTAAATTCTAATCCAAAGTGCAACATTGCCTTATAGCTAAACAGAGTTAAACACTTCAGCTGGCGTCAAATAATTAAGTCTTTTTCTGGGTCGATTATTAAGTAAATATTCGACCCTTTTTAGATCCTCTAAATTAAGAGTAGCAAAAGCTGATTTTTTTGGGAAGAACTGTCTGATTAAACCATTACAGTTTTCATTAGTCCCTCTTTCCCAAGAATGATAGGGATAGGCGAAATAAATATCTAATCCAGTATGTCTTTCAGTTAATTCGTAGTCAGAAAAAGTGGGACCATTATCATAAGTAATTGAGTATTTTTTATTCTTCGCTAAATCATTAAATCTTCTTTCGGTAATAATCCTTGTTTCTTGAGCTGTGATTTTTTCTAATTTATCAAGCAGAAGATAGCCGCTTTTCCTATCTACATGAGTTAATAGATGTTTAGTTTTTACCAAATTAGCTTTAGTCAATTTACAGAATGGGTATGACAATGTCAGGAAGACTATTAAGGTAATCGATGTTATTCGCTGTGATGTTAATGGCGATGGCGTCGTTGATCGCGATGACTTAGAAATGCTTTCAGGGTGTGTTGAGAATAATCTTTTCGGAAGCTGGAAAGGAAGAGAAAACAGATATACCAATAAAGGTATTAATTATGGCGCTGGAAGAGTGCTGTTCTCTCAGCCAGACTTCCTCTCGGTGTCATTATTAAACATCTGGCTCAACAATCCCAATGATCCGCTTGTACAAGGCTTGGGAATTGGTGAATTGATGTCAGAGAGTATGCCTGGCAGCCAACGCTCAGCGGTTGCTCCTGTTGATAATACCTTTACTGTCTCCGGTGATAGTAAGGTAACCATTAACGCTCCTGGCGCTGATGTTTATAATGTCACTGCCCGTGATGTAAATGGCAAGATGATTCAGTACACTGGACAGATTGGTGAAGAAATTATTCTTCCGGCCAAAGCAACAGACATTCGCGTTGAAACTGTGAAAATCAAAAACGGTGTGACCAGACTGTTTGCGCATCTTCAAAATGAGCCAACAATTTCAGTTTATCCGAATCCTGTGATTGATTATGTAAATATCAATTCTATGGAGACTGGACGTGTTTCGGTTCTAAATCTCAGTGGCTAAGAAATTCATTCCCAATCAATTAACGCTCAAGAGAGATTAACTCTCTCGACCAGTGATTGGTCAAAGGGAATCTATTTAATCAAGATTTTTACTGCCAACGGCCAATCAACCGTCAAGGTGGTGAAATAAATAACTAGTGAAAACTAGTATAGCCCTTCTCAATTTGAGAAGGGCTTTTATAATTGTTTACTTTTATTATAATCTGTTATAATACGAATATATGTTAGAAAAAATAAAAAAACTTTTACCACACAAATTATTTAAGGCTTTACAACCTATTTATCACTATACGATTGCTTTTTTAGCTGCTCTTGTTTATCGTTTTCCTAGTCGGAAAATGATAGTTATCGGTGTTACTGGTACGGCTGGGAAAACCTCAACTGTTTATTTAATTTCTAAAACATTATCAGCTGCTGGTTGTAAAACTGGATTCACCTCAACAGCTGTTTTTTCAGATGGAGACAAGGAAGTTTTAAATGATAAAAAGATGACCATGCCTGGTCGTTTTTTTATTCAAAGAAGTCTTCATCGCATGACTAAGAATGGTTGTCGCTATGCTATTGTTGAGACAACCTCTGAAGGAATTAAACAATTTCGTCATCGTTTTATAAATTATGACATTTTGATTTTTACCGGTCTTTATCCAGAACATATTGAATCGCATGGAAACTTTGATAATTACAAAAAGGCAAAGGGAAAATTATTTAAACATTTAAAACATTGTTCTACAAAGTATATAAATGATAACCGCGAAGTTATAAAACCGCTTAGTAATTTAAAAAAACTTGATTTAAAACGGGTTTTAAAAACAATTATAGTAAATGGTGATGACGAACATTCTTCTTATTTTTTAAATTTTTGGAGTGAAGCAAAAATAGCTTGTTCTTTTAATTCAGAAATTAAAGAAGAGGATTTTATAAAAGGGCTTAGTAGCGAGGCTATGGTAAAAGACTTTGTTTTGATAAAGGGGAGCGATATTAGTCAACATCAAGACGGGACATCTTTTCAAATTGGTGATTTATTAATAAATCTAAAACTTTTAGGAGCTTTTAATGCTTTAAACGCCAGCCTTGCCTATGCTATTGGTTTAAATCAAGATTTTGATAATTTAAAGATTAAAGAAGGATTAGAAAATGTTACTAGTTTAGCTGGAAAATTAGAGCTTGTTAGGGCTGGACAAGAATTTATTGCTTTAGTTGATTATTCTTTTGAGCCTCGAGCCATGGAAAAGTTATATCAAACAGTTTCTCTGTTACCACATAATAAAATTATCCACTTACTTGGATCGGCTGGCGGCGGAAGAGATAAATCTCGTCGACCAATTTTAGGAGAAATGGCCGGCCAAAAAGCTGATATAGTAATTGTTAGCAATGAAGATCCCTATGACGAAGATCCGCAGCTTATTATTGATCAAGTTGCAATTGGAGCAGAGAAGGCTGGGAAAATTTTAAATAAAGATTTATTTAAAATACTAGACAGAAGAGAAGCAATAAAGAAAGCTATTTCTTTGGCTAATACTGGTGATTTAGTGTTGTTTACTGGCAAGGGAGCAGAGCAGCATATTTGTATATCTAGTGGCAAAAAAATTCCTTGGGATGAAAGAGAGGTTGTAAAAGAAGAGATTTTACTTAGTCTTTCTTAGAATCTGGGGAAAAACTGTGTATTGACAAATAATCTTTATTATCATATTAT
>CAZQJT010000009.1:16321-19916 GCA_964593665.1 uncultured Gammaproteobacteria bacterium | reverse complement strand
CTTAGAATCTGGGGAAAAACTGTGTATTGACAAATAATCTTTATTATCATATTATAAAAACATTAACACTTTTTTAACTAAAAAAAAGTGATTTATCACAAGAATAGATAAATTAATAAACGTGAAACTCAAGCCAATTTGGGATTGGGGTTTTTTTGTTAAATAAACATTTTTCGTTTTTATTTTTTGACTATTTTTAAATAAATAAATACTAAATATAAGTTCTATGTCTAAGAGAAAATCATTTTCTGAATTAAAAGAAATCTTGCCAATGCCTGATTTAATTGAGATTCAGAAAGATTCTTATAATTGGTTTTTGAAAGAAGGCTTGCTGGAGCTTTTTGATGAAATAAATCCAGTCGCTGATTTTATTGGTCGTGATTTAGAGTTATATCTTGAGGATTATTATTTAGATGAGCCAAAGTTCTCAGAAACAGAAAGTCGTGAAAAAAACATTACTTATGAAGCTCCGCTACGCGTAAAAGCCCGTTTACTTAATAAGAAAACAAAAAGAGCTATCAATCAGGAAGTTTTTTTAGGCGATTTGCCTTTAATGACCGATAAAGGAACTTTTATTATCAATGGAATTGAGAGAGTAGTCGTTTCTCAGCTTATTAGAAGTGCCGGTGTTATGTTTACCGCCGAATTTGTAAAAGGCAAAAAATGCTATGGTGCTAAAATTATTCCAAATCGCGGTGCTTGGTTAGAAATAGAAAGTGATTCAAACAAAGTTTTATGGGTAAGAATAGATCGTAAAAGAAAAGTTGCCGTTACTTCTTTGCTTCGTGCTTTTGGTTATGAGAGTGATGAAGAATTAAAAAAATTATTCGCTGACGTTGATTTAGTAAAGAACAAAGATGAACAGACTTTTATTGAAGCCACCATTGAAAAAGATGCAGCTAAAAATGAAGCTGAAGGGTTACAAGAAGTATATCGTCGCATACGTCCAGGAGACTTAGCTTCAGTTGAAAATTCTCGTCAACTTATTCATTCCATGTTTTTCCGCTTTGATCGTTATGATTTTGGTCGCGTTGGTCGTTATAAATTAAATCGTCGTTTTAATCTTGATTTAGCAAGCAATAAGAAAGAAAACAGAATTTTACGCAAAGAAGACCTAGTTTTAATTATTAAAGAAGTTATTCGTTTAAATATCACTAAAGAGCCAGAAGACGACATAGATCATCTTGGTAATCGTCGTATTAGAGCTATTGGCGGATTAATTCAAAATCGTTTTCGTGTTGGATTAGCTAGAATGGAAAGAATAATAAAAGATAGAATGTCTACAAGCGACATTGTTTCTTTAACTCCTTCTAAATTAATAAATGCTCGACCAGTTATTGGGGTAATTCGTGAATTTTTTATGTCTTCACAGTTATCTCAATTCATGGATCAAACCAATCCTTTAGCCGAACTTGAACATAAGCGCCGTTTATCAGCTATGGGTCCAGGCGGTTTAACTAGAGAAAGGGCTGGTTTTGATGTTCGCGATGTACACTCCACTCACTATGGTCGTATTTGTCCTATTGCGACTCCTGAAGGCCCAAATATTGGTTTGGTTGGTCACTTAGCATCTTATGCTCGTTTAAATAGTTATGGATTTTTAGAAACTCCTTATCGCAAAGTGGTAAAAGATAAAAAAGGAATGAAAGTTACTGATGAAATTGTTTATTTAGACGCTTTTGAGGAAGAAAAATATATTATTGTTGATGCTACTTGTCCAATTGATGACAATAATTATTTTGTTGTTAATAGATTTGAAGTTCGTCGTTTTGGCCAGCCAGGAATGGAAGATATTAATAAAATTGATTTTATGGGAGTAGCTGCTAATCAAATTATTTCTATTGCCACATCATTAATTCCTTTCATGGAACACAATGACGGACAAAGATCTTTAATGGGAACAAACATGCAACGTCAGGCTGTTCCTTTGGTAAAAACAGAGGCGCCTATTGTTGGAACTGGTGTTGAAGCACGAGCTGCTCGTGATAGTGGTCACGTTGCTATTGCTCAAGAAGAAGGAATTGTAGTAACTTCAGAAGCGTCTTTGGTTGAAATTCAAAATAAAAAAGGAACAATTGATAAATATCCTTTAGATAAATTTCTACGTTCTAATTCATCAACCTGTATTAACCAACATCCAGTTGTTGATGTCGGGCAAAAGGTTAAAAAAGGAGAAATTTTATCCGATGGTCCAGCGATTGATAATGGCGAATTATCTTTAGGTCGTAACATTTTGGTTGCTTTTATGACCTGGGAAGGATTTAATTATGAAGATGCGGTTATTATTTCTGAACGTTTAGTAAAAGAAGATGTTTATTCTTCAATCCATATTGAAAACTACACAATTGACGTTCGTGACACCAAACTTGGTCCAGAGGTAATTACTAATGATATTCCAAATATTAGTGAAGAAAAATTAAAGAATTTGGATGAAGACGGTATTATTAGAATCGGAGCAGAGGTATCCAGCGGTGATATTTTAGTTGGCAAAATTACGCCGAAAGGTGAAACAACTTTATCTGCTGAAGAAAAATTATTACGAGCTATTTTTGGTGAAAAGGCTAAAGATGTTCGTGACTCTTCTTTATATCTTGAACACGGTGAACACGGTAAAGTTGTTGATATAAAAGTTTTCTCCAGAGAAGAGGGTGATAAATTATCAGCTGGAGTTTTACAATCTATTCAAGTTTCAGTGGCTAATTTAAGAAAGATTCAAGTTGGTGATAAAATGTCTGGTCGTCATGGTAATAAAGGTGTTATTTCTCAAGTTGTCCCAATAGAAGACATGCCTTATATGGCAGACGGAACACCTATTGATATTATTCTTTCTCCTTTAGGTATTATTTCTCGTATGAACCTGGGACAGTTACTTGAAACTCACTTAGGTTTTGCCGCTCAGAAATTAAATTATCGTGTTATGACTCCGGCCTTAAATGGTATAACAGAAGAACAAATAAAAAGTGAATTGGTAAGAGCTGGCTTGCCGGAAGACGGGAAAATAACATTATATGATGGCAAAACTGGCGATCCTTATGACCATAAGATTACCGTTGGTTATAAATATGTCTTAAAGCTTAACCATATGGTTGAAGATAAAATACATCAAAGATCTATTGGTCCATATTCTTTAATTACGCAACAACCTTTGGGTGGTAAAGCCCAATTTGGTGGACAAAGATTTGGAGAAATGGAAGTTTGGGCACTTGAGGGTTATGGTGCCGCTCATACTTTACAAGAAATGCTGACAATTAAATCTGATGACGTTCCAGGAAGATCTAAAGCTTATGAAGCGATTATTAAAGGAGAAGAGATTGAGAAGTTAAATGTCCCAGAATCTTTTAATGTTTTAATTAGAGAATTAAAAGGTTTAGCTTTAAACGTTGAACTTTTGGGAGGTGAAGGCGAAATGCCAGCATCTGAAGTTTTGACTGATGCTGATTTAGAATCAGAAAAAGAAGAGTCCTTGGATTATGACAAACCCGAGATTATCGCTACGATAGAAGAAGATAGTACTCAGGAATAAGGGGTTTTTAATTTAATTTATTAGCAATCATTAAAATATGTTAAATCCAATAAAAACAAGCGATTTTGACGC
>CAZQJT010000009.1:0-16221 GCA_964593665.1 uncultured Gammaproteobacteria bacterium | reverse complement strand
GGGCATATTACTTTACAAGTGCCAGCTACCCATATTTGGTTTTTACGTGGCCTATCTTCTAAAATTGGCTTACTTTTAAATTTAGGCATTCAGTCTTTAGAAAAAGTTATTTATTATGCTAGCTTTATTGTTACTGACGTTGACGAAAGTTTAAAAGAAGCGACAATTGAACAAATTAAAGTAGAGTATAAATCAAAATTAAAGAGTATTGATAATGAGCACAATAATCAACTTAAAAAAATAAAAGAAGAAAAGGGTTCAGAAGCTGATATAAAAGATGCTATACAAGCAAAGGCTGATCGTTTAGCTCGGTTAGAAGAGGATTTTGCTGCCACTTTAAAAGATTTGAAAGATTTAAAACCTCTTTTAATCTTATCAGAACAACAATATCAAAATTTAAGTTTGAAATTTGGTCATATTTTTGAAGCTTCAATTGGGGCGGAAGCAATTAGAAAGTTGTTAGAAAAAATTGATTTAGAAGCTAGTATTAAGAATTTGGAAGAAAAATTAGAAGGAGCGATTGATTCTAAAAAAGAAAAATTAATTAAACGTTTAAAATTACTTAAGAGTTTTCGTAATAATAACATTCGTCCAGAATGGATGATATTAACAGTGTTGCCGGTTGTGCCACCAGATTTACGTCCTATGGTTGCGCTTGACGGTGGTCGTTTTGCCGCCTCTGACTTAAATGATCTTTATAGAAGAGTTATTAATCGTAATAATCGCTTGAAGCAATTAATTGATTTAAATGCTCCAGAAGTTATTTGTCGCAATGAAAAAAGAATGCTTCAGGAAGCCGTTGACGCTTTGATTGATAATAGTGCTCGTCATACCAAAACTGTTACTGCCTCTACTGGCCAAAAAAGACAACTTAAGTCTTTAGCGGATACTTTAAAGGGAAAACAAGGTCGTTTTCGTCAAAACTTACTTGGAAAAAGAGTTGATTATTCTGGTCGCTCAGTTATTGTTGTTAATCCAAAGTTAAACTTAGATCAATGTGGTTTGCCGAAGATAATGGCTTTAGAGCTTTTTAAACCATTTATCATTTCCCAACTTATCAAAAGAGAAATTGTTCACAATGTTCGCAGTGCTTCTCGTTATATTGAAGCTGGCCACGATGAAGTTTGGGATATTTTAGAAGAAACCGTTAAGGGATCTTTTGTTCTATTAAATCGTGCTCCAACTTTACATCGTTTAGGTATTCAGGCTTTTCGTCCTATTTTAATTGAAGGAAAAGCTCTTCAGATTCATCCTTTGGTTTGTACTGCTTTTAATGCTGACTTTGATGGTGACCAAATGGCCGTTCATGTCCCTTTAACAAAGGAAGCTCGTTTTGAAGCAGAACATTTAATGCTTTCAACTCATAATTTATTAAAACCAGCGACCGGCGATCCGATTGTTGCCCCTGGTCAGGATATTGTTTGGGGAACTTATTATTTAACTTTAGTAAATAAAGATTTTGATTCAAAGTCAATAGAAGAATTACGTTATTTTTATAATGAAGATGAGGCGACACTTGCCTATGATAATAATTTTATAGATTTGCATGAGCCTATCAATATTAAATATGATGGGCGAATGCTTAAAACAACAATAGGGCGCTTAATTTTTAACTCCTTATTGCCAGAGAAACTTCGTTATTTAAATGATGTTGTTGGAAAAGGAAAATTAAAAGATTTAATCAGGGAGTGTTTGCGTGTTTATGGTGAAGAAGAAACAGTAAAGTTTATTGATAGTTTAAAAAATCGGGCTTTTGCTTTTATTACTAAATCTGGTTTGTCTTGGGGCTTTGGCGACCTGCCTAATTTACCAGAAAAAGATCGTTTAATTGATGAAGCTAATAAAAAAGTTGATTTAATTCAGGAACAATACGAAGAAGGGTTGTTAACAGAAAGTGAACGTTATACAAAAGTTATTGAAGAATGGACCAATACTAAAGATAAGGTGGCTGACATTTGTAAGGCGGGGTTACTTAATATTTTACCAGTTTATTCCATGATTGATTCTGGTGCTCGTGGTTCTTGGGCACAACCAGTTCAGATTTTGGGCATGAAAGGTTTAGTTACCTCTCCTTCAGGATCTATTATTGAATTGCCGGTAAAAGGTAATTTTAAACAAGGTTTTGGAGTTTTAGAATATTTTATTTCTACTCACGGTGTTCGTAAGGGGCTATCTGATACCGCTCTTAGAACTGCTAACGCTGGTTATTTAACTCGTCGTTTAGTGGATGTTTCTCAAGATGTTATTATTTCCGAAGAAAATTGTGGCGATACTGTTGGCATGGATATTAATCGAGTTGAAGTTGAAAAAACTGGTGACGATTTCCTCCGTCGTTTAATTGGTCGTTATTTAGCTAAAGACCTAGAGGATGTTAAAGGGAAAACTTTATTGAAAGCAGGGGATTTAATTGATGAAGAAAAACTGGAAATGTTAAAAACTAAAGATGTGCAAGATGTCTGTGTTCGTTCAGTTTTGAGTTGTAAAATGCATAAGGGAATTTGTGCTCATTGTTATGGTTGGGATTTGGCTTATAATAAACCTGTTAAAATGGGAGCAACGGTTGGCATTATTGCTGCTCAATCTATTGGTGAGCCGGGTACACAGTTAACTATGAGAACTTTTCATACAGGAGGTGTGGCTGGCCAGGATGATATTACTCAAGGTTTGCCAAGAGTTGAAGAAATCTTTGAAGCTCGTAGTCCTAAACGCAAAGCTTTAATTTCTGATGTTTTTGGAAAAATAAAAGTTGAGTTTGCTCAGAAAACTATTACTGATCAAAATGGTAAAGAAATTTTAGTAAATAATCCTCAAGCAAAAATTTTGAGTATTGTTTATAAAGGAGAAGATCAGGATAAATATTATTTTTCTGAGAAGATAAATGAAATAAAATTAGCAACTGGCGCAACTGCCAAAGACAAAAAGAAATTAGAAATTAAGGTTTTGGTAAAAGATGGTGATCAGGCCACAAAAAACTTAGAGCTATTTAGTATTGGCGGAGAGGTGGTCAGAGCCAAGGCCTCAGGAAAGATAAAGGTTGACGATAAATATATAGGCATTTCTAAACAGGTTGATAAAGTTAAAGAATATCCTATTTTAAAGGGAACCATGCTTATGGTAAAGGATGGTGATGAGGTAGAAAAAGGAACACAATTAACTGAAGGTAGTTTGGATTTAAGAGAGCTATTTAAGTTAAGGGGCCAATTAGAAACTCAGAAATATATTATTAAAGAAATTCAATACGTTTATTCTTCTCAAGGACAACCTTTAAATGATAAGCATATAGAAATTATTGCCCGTCAGATGTTCTCTCGCTATTTTGTAAAAGAAGCGGGTGATACGCATTTGCTACCAGGAGAAACAATTGAAGATGAAGTTTTAGCTCAAGCTAATAAGAGTATAAAACACCCCGCCAAAGCCGAACGCTTATTACTTGGTATTACTAAAGCCTCTTTGACAACAGATAGCTTCTTGTCAGCCGCCTCTTTCCAAGAAACATCTCGTGTTTTGATTGATGCCGCGGTTAATGGTAAAATTGATTATTTGGAAGGTCTTAAGGAGAATGTTATTATTGGTTGCTTGATTCCATCAGGAACTGGTTATAAAGGAAAAAAGAAAAGAGCTGATTATGGCGATAAATAAATAATTTTTTAGAAAAATAGCAAAAAAAGAGGTTAATATTTTAAACCTCTTTTTTGTTGTAAGAAAGGCAGAAATAAAGTAAAATAAAGGTAGTTATGAAAAAATTATTTTGGGGGAAATGGCCGTTTTTATTAAAATTGCGATGTTTTTTAGGCATCGTTATTTTGCTATTATTGGCCTCATTTTTTTATTTAAAAATAGTCCCAGGGGGAAAAATTACTTATTACCGGGATTATTTTCAAAAAAAATCATTTCTTTCTGTTTTAAATGGGAAGGGTTTTATTTATAACTTTAGTCCAATAGATAGGACGGATCAAAATTTTAAAGATGGAGTTTCTATGATAGGCGACCCGCTTTATTTTTCTATCTTTACTCCTCGCACTTTTGATAAGGCTGAAATTACCATTGTTTATAAAAATAAACTGCAAATAGACACCCCCATAGTGGAAGCTGGAGTTTTGGTTGATAAATTAGTTTGGCGTTATGATTTAAAACCACTTAGCAATAAAACCTTGGATTATTTAAGTCTTGCAATGAACAGGCAAGATAAAGATGGTGTTCTATTCTTACAAATGGAAAAAAATTATGATTCTTTTTTGGATTTTCAAGAAGATCTAAAGATAGGACAAATAAAAGGCTGTACTCGTCCATTAAATGAATGTTTAGCTGTTTATAATTATACCCCTAAATATTCATACCATTTACCTAATTATCAAAAATCCTTGCCAGTAGTTTTAAATAAAGTTTTGCGTGGACCACATCAGTTTTATGTTTATTTAAAAGATGAAAAAATTCATTTGGAATTTGATTTTTTTATGTCGCCTACGACTTCTCAGCTTAGTCCAGTTGAAATAATATTATCATCTAATAACAAGATAATAACTAGTCGAAGCTTATCTTCGGATGTTTTATCATCAGAAAAGAGCCAACGTTTAATTTTAGAAGAAAATAATTTGTCAGCGGGAGTATATAGAGTTGAGGTAAAAGTGAGTGAAGATGTTTTAATAGAAAGAATTTCCTCATCTTTAAATCGTTTTGTTTTTATTAATAAAATTAGATTGGCGGAAAATGAAGGCCCAATGACTTTTTATACCGATTCAAATTACTTGCAGATAAAAGCGCTTAGTCCCGCTAGTCGGCAGACGATAAGTTTTGCAGGGACTCTATTTTCTTTAGAAGAAGCTTATAAGCAGTTTGATTTTAAAACAGAATCCACTTTACCCATAAAGGAAATAAAACTTGATAAAGGAGAGACAGTTTTAGAAAATAATGGTGTTTTCTCCTGGCAAGAAGAGGGTTTGTTTAATCCTTCTTTAAAAAAGATAGATCGTTTTTTCTCTGTTTCAGAAAAAACACCCTATATTATTGCTAAATATAATAAACCATTTGAACAAGAGGGAATAATTATTGCTACAACCGAATTAGACGTAAAACATGCTTATCGCGAAGATGGGAAATATAGTTTTATGATATCAGTTCCTGGTTTAAAAGCAGAAGATGATATTAATGATAATTTAGAAATATATTCTTTAGAAGTAAAATTAAACGGACGAACATTGTGGCAGAAAATTAAGTCTTGGTGGCCGTAAAATAAAATAATTATGATTTTTAACTGGTCTAAAAATAAAATTTTTCAAGAACCTTATGGCAATTTTACCTTAAGAAGGATTGTTGGGCGTGAATTATTTTATTTTTTTAGTTTCCTATTAATCTTCTCTTTTATTTTAGAAATTATTTTTCCTAATATTATTATTGCTTATTTTAATTTAAATATTTTAGTTTTTGTTTGGCTGATAATTGCCTTAACAACTTTAAATGATAAATAATTATTATGTCTTTACAATCTTTTTTTAACCCAAAAGCAGTCGCCCTTGTTGGTGCTTCTAATAATCACGCAAAGATAGGCCGGCAAATTTTGGATAATATGTTAAGTGGTGGCTTTAAAGGAAAAATTTTTCCTATTAATTTAAAAGAAAAGAAAATCGCTGGTCTTTTAGCCTATAGCGATTTATCACAAATATCAAAAGAACAAAGAAGAGATTTATTAGTAATTATTGCCATCCCGGCTGATTTTGTTTTAGCAGAAATTTTAAAATGTGTCGCGCTTGATTTAAAAAATATAATTATTATCAGTTCTGGCTTTAAAGAAAGTGGAGATAAGGGAGCTAAGTTAGAAAAGGATATTATTTCTTTAGCGCTTAAACATAATTTAAATATTCTTGGTCCAAATTGCTTGGGGCTTATTAATGCTTATCATCATCTTAATGCCGCCTTTGCTGTTTCTGAGGTTAGAGCTGGCCGCATTGCCCTGCTTTCACAATCTGGCGCAATTGGCTCAGCGGCTCTTGATTGGGTGAGAGAAAAAGGAATAGGCTTATCTTATTTTATTAGTTTAGGGAATAAGGCAGTTTTATCAGAAAACGAAATTATCACTTACTTAGCTAAAGACAAACAGACAGATGTAATTGTTATTTATTTAGAGTCTATAAAAGATGGAAAAAAGTTAATGAATTTAGTTTCTAAATTAAGCCCTATTAAGCCAGTTTTAATTTTAAAGGCGGGACAAAGCTCGGTTGGGGAAAAACTAGCCCTTTCTCATACTGGATCCTTAACTGGATCTAGTGAGGTTATAAAAACTGGTCTACAAAGAGCAGGAGCCGTTTTTTTAGATAGTTTAGAAGAACTATTTTTATCCTTGATTTTATTTAAAAAAGAATATTTTAAAAATAAAGCAAATTCTGATTTATATTTATTAACTAATGCTGGCGGTCTAGCTGTTTTAACAGCTGATGAGCTTTCACGTCAAGGAATGAAGCTTGGTGGTAGTTTTGATCTTTTAGGCGATGCTGATAGTAAAAAATATGAACAAAAATTAGCTGAAGTTTTAAACGATAGAAAGATTAACAATATTTTAGTTATTTTAACTCCACAAACAGCTACCGAGCCAAAAGAAACAGCTGAGGTGATAATGAAATACGCCAAAAAATATCCACAGAAATTACTTATGGCTAGTTTTGTTGGCGGAGAGTCTGTCTTAGAGGCAGTTACTATTTTAAAAAAAGCAGGCGTACCCGTTTTTGATTTTCCAGAAGAAGCGGTTTGTTCTTTAAAGAAATTAATAAATTATAAAAGCAATTTAAGTGCTTTGCGCCCTTATAAATTATTAATAGAAAATAAAAATAAAAAAGTTATTTTAAAAGATGATTATTTGTCTTCTTTGTCTTTGCTAAAAAAATACGGAATTAAAACTGTGCCGACTTTTAAATATAGTGAAGAGAAAATAAAATCATATAAATATCCTCTGGTTTTGAAGGCGGTTGGACCGGATTTTTTACATAAAACTGACAAACAAGCGGTGATAGTAAATATTTCTTCTCCGGCTGATTTAAAATTTTCCGTTAAGCGCTTAATTGTTAATCAGCGTAGAGCGTTTTTGAATAAAGATAATTATTTAATCGTTCAAGAAATGGCTCAAGATTTTCAAGAAATAATAGTTGGATTTAAGCGAGATGTTTCTTTTGGCGCAGTTATGATGATAGGGTGGGGAGGTATTTATGCTGAGGTTTTTAAAGAAGTTAGATTAGCTATTAGTGATTTAACTTTAAAAGAATCTAAAGACATTATTAAAAAATTAAAAATTTATCCCATTCTAAACGGTGCTCGTAATAGACAAAAATATGATTTATCAAATTTAGCCATGGTTTTATGTAATTTAGCTAAGTTAGCTAACGAACACCCAGAGATAAAGGAGGCAGACATTAATCCTTTATTTGTTTTTAAACAAGGTGTTATGGCGGCTGATGTAAGAATTATTTTATAATTTTATGTATAAAGATAAGAAAATAATTGTTGTTCTACCGGCCTATAATGCTGCTAGTACTTTAGAAATGACAGTTAGGGAGATTCCGGATATAGTAGATGAGATAATTTTAGTAGACGATAGTAGTAGTGATAAGACTATAGAGAAGGCTAGAGAACTTGGTTTGTTTGTTTTTTCTCGTTTGGAAAATGGTGGTTATGGTGCCAATCAAAAAGATTGTTATCGTTTGGCGCTTGAACATGGAGCAGATATCGTAATAATGATACACCCTGATTATCAATATGATCCAAAGCTAATAACCTTTTTTGTGCAATTTTTAGTGGATGATTATTTTGATATTATGCTAGGAACTAGAATTCGTAGTCGCCGAGAAACTCTGTTAGGAGGCATGCCTTTGTATAAGTATTTAGCCAATCGGTTTTTAACTATTTTTGAGAATTTTGTTTCTGGTTATAATCTTTCTGAATGGCACACGGGTATGCGTGCTTATAAAAAAGAAGTTTTAAATAATATAGATTGGCAAAAGAATTCTGATGATTTTGTTTTTGACAGTGAAATGCTTTTTAAAGCAGTGGCCAGGAAATATAGAATTGGAGAAATTCCCGTGCCAGTTAGGTATTTTGAGCAGGCTTCATCAATTAATTTTCGTCGTAGTTTAAGATATGGGTTGCAAACAGTAGTTGTCGCTATACGTTATTTGTTAGGTAGGTTTAAATAAGATTATGTTAAATTTAAAAGAAAAATTTTTTCATTGGCGTTTTCTCCGTTCTTGGCGGCCTTATTTTGTTATCATTTCTTTAGGATTTTTGTTGTATAGCCAAATTTTATCTTTTGATTTAACTTATTTGGATGATAATACCCTATTGCTTGATAATAAAGAGATAATTAGTGACTTTAAAAATATTGATTTAGTTTTTTCTAACGATGCTTTTTTTTCTGGAACTAATTTTTATTATCGACCACTTTTAAATGTTTCTTTTATGATAGATACTCTGTTTTCTGGTGATACTTTTTTCTTTTATTTTTTCATGAATATAATTTTACATTTATTAGCTGCCTGTCTAGTGTTTTTGTTGTTTAAAAAAATAATTAAACGAAGGTCAATTGCTTTTCTTTTGTCTTTATTTTTTCTTGTTCATCCAACAATTAGTCAGGCGGTTGCTTGGTTGCCGGGTCGTAATGATACTCTACTAGCAATTTTTTCTCTTTTGGCAATTATATTTTTTCAGAAATTTTCTTATAGTCCTAAGTTTAAATTTTTAGGTCTTTATTCTATTTTTTTCTTTTTAGCTCTTTTAACTAAAGAAACAGCTTTCTTTCTGCCTTTTTTAGTGTTAGTTTATTTCTTTACCCTTGGGAAAAAAGATGCTGCTGAAAAACATGATAAGATTTTAGTTGTCTTAGCCTCTGTTTTTGTTGGTGTTATTTGGTATCTATTGCGCAGCTTAGCCTTTCTTCAGGAAAGCATTTCTTTATTTGAAGCTTTTAAATCTTTGGGAAATAATTTATCAAATGCTGTTATTTTAGCTAGTAAAATGGTGTTACCCTTTAATCTTTCGGTTTTGCCCGTTCCGGCTGATTCATCTTTTCTTCTTAGCATTTTAGCCATTCCGCTTTTAGTTGTTGCTTTCGTTCTATCTAAAAAGAGAGATAATAATAGATTTTTCTTTGGGTTAACTTGGGTTTTAATATTTTTATTACCACCTTTTATAATTTCTTCTTCCGCTCCTTTTATTTTAGAGCATCGTCTTTATTTACCATTAATTGGTTTTTTAATTATGCTTTCGGAAATTGACTGGTTAAAGGATTTAAATTTTAGTAAACGGAAAAATAAACTTATTGTTTTAGGAGTGCTTATTGTTTTAGCTGGCATCACTTTTTTTCATAGTCATAAATTTAGCAATAGAATAGTTTTTTGGGAAAGCGCTGTTTCTGATTCGCCTCATTCTCCCTTGGCACAAAAAAACTTAGGAGCAATGTATTATTTAGAAGGAAAATTGAATGACGCTTTATTGTGCTACAATAAGGCACTTGAAATTAATCCTTTTGAGGCAATGGTAAATGGAAATATTGGCTTAATTTATTTTGAACAAGGTGACGGAAAGAAAGCAGAGGAGTATTATTTGAAAGAATTAACTCTTTATCCCAATTACGATAAAACTCTTTTTAATCTCGGTTTTTTATATTATAAACAAGGAAAAATAATAGAAGCAGCTTCTTTGTTTGAAAAAACCCTTTTGTCTAACCCGCGCAATCAAGGAGCTCAGTTTTATTTACAAGAAATTTTAAAAAATCAGGCTTCTGGCAAAAAGCTTGAATAATTACAGATAATCGTTAAGATAATACTATGTTGAAAAAGATTTTTCGTGGACAAATAAACAGTATTACTATCGCCGCTTTTTTAGTGGCTATTTCTTCTTTAGCTTCTCGGTTTTTAGGAATCTTTAGGGATCGTATTTTGGCCGGAGAATTCGGGGCAGGAGTTGACTTAGATATTTATTATGCTGCTTTTCGTATCCCAGATTTGATTTTTAATCTTCTCGTTTTAGGAGCTCTTTCGGCTGGTTTTGTGCCAATCTTTACTTCTTTAATTAAGGATTTTGCCTGTGAAGAAAAAAATAATTGTCCAGCCAATAAAGATGCTTGGGTTTTAGCTAACAACACTTTGAATTTTTTACTCATTGGCTTAGGAGTGATTTCTTTGCTCGGGATTGTCTTTTCTGATGCTTTGACTAAAATAATTACACCTGGCTTCTCTCCTGAAAGTCAAAAAATAACCGCCGCCTTAACACGTATTATGTTCCTATCGCCTTTATTTTTAGGAATTTCTGGAATTTTTGGTGGAATTTTGCAATCTTTTAAAAGATTTTTAATTTATTCTTTATCGCCGATTTTTTATAATCTAGGAATTATTTTTGGAGCCATCTTTTTTGTTGATATTTGGGGTTTAACTGGGTTAGCCTGGGGCGTTGTTATTGGTGCTTTTTTTCACATGGCAATTCAAATTCCAGTTGTTTATCAATTGGGTTTTCGTTATCAGTTAAAGATTTTTTGGCATGATGTAAATTCTTGGAAAATTTGGAAAATGATGATTCCTCGTACTATGAGTTTAGCTGTTTCACAAGTAAATTTAGTAGTCATTACTATAATTGCCTCTGGTTTAGCTAGTGGTTCTTTGGCAATTTTTAATTTAGCTAATAATTTGCAATCTTTTCCGGTAGGAATTTTTGGTATTTCTTTTGCTATTGCTGCTTTTCCATCTTTATCTATAGCAGCTTTTGATCAGAAAAAGCTGAGTATTAGTTTTTCTCAGACAATTCGTCAAATTTTATTTTTTATCGTTCCAGCCACTGTTTTTATTATTATTTTGCGCGCGCAGATAATTCGTGTTGTTTTAGGAACTGGAAATTTTAATTGGAGTAATACCATTTTAACCATGAATACTTTAGGTTTTTTTGCTTTAAGTTTGTTTGCTCAAGCTACTATTCCTCTTTTAATTAGGGTTTTTTATGCGCGTCATAATTCCGCCACTCCTCTTTATCTTGGATTTTTTGCTGTGGTTGCTAATATTTTATTATCTTTTTATTTTGCTCCGAGATTGGGAGTAGCTGGTTTGGCGTTAGCTTTTTCCTTAGCTAGTATTTTAAATTTCATTTTACTTTGGGTGGCTATTTATTTTTCAATTGGTAATTTGGATATAAATAATATACTAAAGGCGGTTTTAAAATTTACTGTTAGTGCCATTGGTGCTGGATTAGTTGCCCAACTTATGAAGTTAGTTGTCTGGCCCTTTATTGATATGACTAAGTTTAGTGGAGTTTTTATTCAACTAAGTGCTTCGGCTATTTCTGGCTTGCTTGTTTATCTTCTTTTATGCTATTTGTTAAAGAGCGAAGAATTATTTGGATTTCTAAGAGCCTTAAAAACTCGTTGGCCTTTTAGAAAGATAAAGATAGGGGATCAGAGCGAGGCACGTGGTTCTTAGTTTTAAAGCAATTCAGTTTATAATATATGTCTGACATGAATAAAATTAGAAATTTTTGTATTATTGCCCATATTGATCATGGCAAGTCAACTTTAGCTGACCGTATGTTGGAGCTTACTAGTACGGTTGAAAAGCGTAAGATGAAGGATCAAATTCTTGATGGTATGGACATTGAGCGCGAACGCGGTATTACTATTAAACTGCAGCCGGTTACTATGGATCATAAGGGCTATCGCCTTAATTTAATAGATACTCCGGGGCACGTTGATTTTTCTTATGAAGTTTCTCGTTCTTTAGCAGCCGTTGAAACAGCTGTTTTGTTAGTTGATTGTACTCAAGGAATACAAGCACAGACCTTGGCCAATCTTTATCTAGCCATGGAACAAAATCTAACTATTATTCCAGTAGTTAATAAAATTGATTTACCAGCAGCCGATATCTTAAAGACTAAGAGAGAAATAGTTAATCTGCTTGGCTGTTTAGAGGAAGAAATTTTTTGTTGTTCTGGAAAAACAGGCGAAGGAGTTTTAGATGTTTTAGATGAGGTAGTGGAAAGAGGACCTTCACCGCGCTTACTTTCTTTAGAGGAAAACGATGATTATCCACGGGCTTTAATTTTTGATTCTAAATATGATATTTATCGAGGAGTTGTTGCTTATGTCCGTGTATTTAATGGTACAATAAAAAAAGGCGACAATCTTCGCCTTTTGTCTGTGCAAGCTGAAAGTGAAGTTTTAGATTGTGGTATTTTTAGACCAGATTATTTGTCTACCGGAGAATTAAATTCTGGTGACATTGGTTATATTATAACTGGCTTTAAAACAGTTGGTGATTGCCGAGTTGGCGATACCTTAACAGCTAATAGAGGGGTGTCTAATTTTTCTAAAATTAAAGTTTTGCCAGGGTATAAAGATGTAAAGCCTATGGTTTTCGCTGGTATTTTTCCACGGGAAGGTAATGATTTTAAAGAGTTAAGGGAAGCGATGGATAAGCTAAAATTAAACGATGCCGCCTTATCGTATGAGCCGGAAAGATCTGACGCCTTAGGTTTCGGTTTTCGTTGTGGTTTCTTGGGCTTACTTCATTTGGAAGTTTTTCAAGAAAGGCTACGACGTGAATATGATCTTGATCTTATTGTTACTATCCCCAGCGTTGCTTATCAAGTTTTAAAAAGAGATGGTGAAGAAATAATTATTAGAACGCCGCAACGCTTGCCCGACCCTACTTATATAGATTCAATTAAAGAGCCTTGGGTAAAATTAGATATTATTACGCCGGAAAGTTATTTGGGTAATATTATTAAATTAGCTCAAGAAAAGAGAGGAATTTATAAAAATACAGAATATATTTCTACCGGCAGTGATGATGTTAGAGTCCTTTTACATTACGAAATTCCTATGGCCGCGATTTTAACAGATTTTTATGATAAAATAAAAAGTGCCTCTTCTGGTTATGCTTCTATCAACTATGAATACCTTGATTATCGTTTGGCTGATGTGGTAAAGATGGATATATTAGTGGCAGAAGAAATAATAGAATCTCTAGCAACTATTGTGTATCGTGACGAAGCTATGCGCCAAGGACGAGAGGTGGTGGAAATTTTAAAAGATAGTTTGCCTCGCCAAATGTTTGCTATAAAGATTCAGGCAGCTTTACATGGTAAGGTTATTGCTGCTGAAAAGTTGTCAGCTATGAGAAAAGATGTGACAGCCAAACTTTATGGTGGTGATGTAACTCGTAAGAGAAAGTTGCTGGAAAAACAGAAAAGAGGAAAAAAGAAAATGATGATGGCTGGCAAGGGAAGTGTAGAAATACCGCCCGATACCTTTGTTAAAATATTAAAAAGATAATATGAAAAAAAGTAAAATTGTTCGTGCCGTTTGGATTATTATTTCTGTTATTGTTGTAATGTCCATGCTAGCTCTTTCAGCTGGCACGATGTTTTTTTAATTTGTTTATAAAAATTTAAAATATCGCCATGAAAAAATGGCAAGTGTTAAAAGTAGCTGATAATAGTTTTTTTAATTTACACCCGGATATAAATCCGGTTCTTTTGCAATTGCTTTTTAATCGTAATTTAAAAGAAATTTCTGATATAAGTGCCTTCTTAAATGATAAATTAGAGGAGGAAAAAACTCTTTTAGTAGGGGATAACAATGAACATGCTTTTTATAACCCTTTTTTATTAAAAAACATGGAGGCGGCAGTTAGTGCTATAATTGGTCATATAAAAAAGGGCGACCCCATTGTTGTTTATGGCGATTACGATGCCGATGGCGTAACCTCTTCGGTTATTTTGCTTGAAACTTTAAGGATTTTACACGCCCAAGCAGAAGTTTATCTTCCTGATAGAGTAAGCGAGGGTTATGGATTAAATAAGATGGCTATAAAGTCTATAGTTAATCAAGGTTTTAAACTTTTAATTACAGTTGATAATGGTATTCGTAATTGTGAAGAAATTACCTATGCCCGTCAGCAGGGGCTAGAAGTTATTATTACCGATCATCATGTTTTACCAGAAGATAGAAAAGATTTACCTGACTGCTTGTTTATTGATCCAGCTGATGAACAAGAAGCATACCCCTGGCCATATTTAGCTGGCGTTGGCGTAGCGTTTAAATTAATTAGTGCTCTTTTATACAAGTCTAATTTACCAATAAAACAAAAACAGCTTATTTTAGAAAAAGCTTTGGATTTAGTAGCAGTTGGTACTGTGGCTGATATGGTTAGTTTATTGGGAGAAAATAGATTGCTGGTAAAAAGCGGTTTAAAAATATTAAATAATAATAAAAGAGTTGGTTTAAATGAATTAATTAAAATTTCTAAGATAAATAGTGGCAAACCGCTTGAAGCTTGGAATATCGGTTGGCAACTTGGCCCACGTTTAAACGCTGCTAGCCGTTTAAGCCACGCCAATACCGCCTTTGCCCTTCTTTCAACTACTGATCAAAAAGAAGCCGAAGAACTAGCTAGCGAGCTGAATAACCGCAATATCAGCCGTCAAAAAATAACTGAAGAAATAATTACAGAAGTAGAAGAACAGATTGATAAAAATAATTTACCCGCGATTATTATTGGTATAGCTCAGGAAGATCAGGTCT
This sequence comes from uncultured Gammaproteobacteria bacterium, assembly GCA_964593665.1. Taxonomy (GTDB): domain Bacteria; phylum Patescibacteriota; class Patescibacteriia; order Patescibacteriales; family UBA12465; genus UBA12465. The sequence goes on along the minus strand of CAZQJT010000009.1, from coordinate 1,676 downwards.
GGAATGAAGGGGTGATTGGTTTAGTAGCCGGAAGAATAACTGAAAAATATTATCGACCATCTTTAATAATAACGCGCTTGGTAGAAGAGGCAGAATTTGATATTAATTTAAAAAAATTAGTCCCAAAGAAGGTTTCTTTTAAGGGCTCTGGTCGTTCTATTGAAGAACTAAATTTAGTTGAAGCAATTGAAAAATGTTCAGATAGTCTTGATAAGTATGGTGGGCATCCAATGGCCTGCGGTTTTTCTATTAAATCAGAAGAAAATTTAAAAGAATTCAAGAAAAAAATAAATCAATTAGCAGAGGAGGCATTAAAAGATGTTGAACTTATTCCAAAGCTTAGAATTGAAGCCGAGCTTAGTTTTAATCAGATTAATTTAGAATTAGCTGAAGAAGTTTCGCGTTTAGCGCCCTATGGACAAAACAATCAACAACCGAAATTTGTTAGTTATAATTTACGGGTAGATGATGTTTTAACCATGGGCTTTGAAAATCAACACGTGAAGATAAGATTTTCTTCTTTTTCTGACCAGAGTAGTGCTAAATCTTTTTGGGGTATATCTTTTGGTGGAGCAGAAAATTATAAAAATATAAAAGTGGGTAGTCGAATTGACCTGGTTTATTATTTAGAAATAAATGATTTTAATGGTCGCCGTGATGTTCAATTAAAGATAATTGATATTAAAATATATGAATAAAATAATTATTTTTTCTGACGGGGGAGCACGAGGTAATCCTGGTCCAGCTGGAATAGGAGCTGTTTTATACAGTGAAGACAAAAAAATTGTCGCCGAAATTTCTCAGTATTTAGGAGAAACAACTAATAATCAAGCTGAATACAAAGCTTTAATTGCTGCTTTAAAAGAAGCTAAAAATTTAAAGGCAGAAGAATTAATTTGTTATTTAGATAGCGAATTAGTGGTAAAACAGCTTAATCGCGAGTATAAAATAAAAAACAAAGACTTGGCGCCTTTGTTTTTAGAAGTTTATAATTTAAGCCTTTCTTTCAAAAAGATTTCTTTTATTCATATTCCAAGAGAAAAAAACACGGTTGCTGATAGTTTAGCGAACAAGGCAATGGATAAAGCTTTTTAGGGCGAACAAGATTTCCCGGGGTTTAATCCATATTGAAAATGCCACCACTCTCCACAATATCTTATCCAGCCAGCTTCTTTCATTATTTCTTTCAACTTCTCAACGTCGGCGTCAGAGTAAGTCGCATTAGTGGCTGCACCGGCGCCCATTTTTGTACAAGAAGTTGTTCCTTTAATACAAACATCTATTGCTCTTCCTGAACAATGTCCATAACATTGGTCCTTGCAGTACTTAGGATCAGCTACATATTTATTAACCTTTTCTGCTCCATATATTTCTTTAGCCCTATCCCAAAGAGCTTTTTGATCATCATAAGTTCTTAAAGCAGAGGTTACGTGAAGCAGAACGCCTTCTCTCTTAGCAATTTCAACTGCTTTTTTCAGGCCCTTATAAGCATCTTCTACTAATTGGGGACGGCTGGCACTGGTTGAAACTATATCATTTATTGGCTTTAAATTATCTTCAATGTTTTTACAATAAGTGGTGGTAATGTTTCCATCACTATCACTACCACTGACAACTATTTCTGTTGTCTTAATGCTTACTATCTTAATGCTCTGTAAGTTTACTAGCTCAGGATT
>CAZQJT010000008.1:4654-24295 GCA_964593665.1 uncultured Gammaproteobacteria bacterium | reverse complement strand
GGACAGGGATTCGAACCCCGATAGCCAGGACCAAAACCTGGAGTCCTACCGTTAGACGATCCCCGAATATTATTTATTTTCTCAACTACCAAATGATATTAAAATAAGGAAAAAAAGTCAACTTTTTGCGAAACTAAACTTTAGAATATTTACGAACAGCGAATAAAGTAGCGGCGACATTAATAAACAAGACTATACCGAACTGCATTCCGAAAATAGGCCAAAAATTATCTACAAAATAAGAAAGAATATTTACATTATAACCAGTAAAAAATACCTCTAAATAAGGCTGAAGTAAACTTAAAAACGGATAAAAAACGGAAATAACAATTAAAATACTAATTAAAGTATAAACAAAGGCAGAAACAATATAAGGCATGTAAATAAAGAAGTTAGAAGCTCCAACCAGTCTCATTATCTCAATTTCTTGCCTATGAGTATAAATAGCTACTCTAATAGCATTGTAAACGACTAATAGGCTAGTAATAATGAAAATGGCAATGATAAATAGGCCAATCTCATTTATCCTTTTAGTAATATTGCTAATTTTTTCTAAAATAACGGCATTATCAGAAAAATCACGTGATTCAATAATGGCATTATCCAAAATTCTAAGCTCATTAATTAGCAATCCTGATTCTTCAAAGTTTTGAGGGAGTATAGTCAAGCTAGGGGATAAAGGATTCCGACCTAATTCTTTTAAAGCGTTTAAAACTTCTTGATTATTTTTATACTTTTCCCGAAAATTTTCCAATGCTTTCTGGCGAGAAATATAGGAAACACTTTTCACTCTTTCTGAACTGAGCAAGCTTTCTCTTAAAGCTAATATTTCTTCTTCTGGCGCCTCCGCTTTTAAATATAAGCTGATATTAATTTTTTCTTTTACTGCTCCAACCGCATTATCACTAATCACACGGACAATTTCTAGAGTGTTAATAGATAAAAGCGCCAGTAGCAAAATGGTAATTGTCACAATAGTTAACCAAACATTACGGGCAATATCCTGAAAACTAAATTTAATAATACGAAATAAAGATTGCATAAGAATTATAATAAATATTTACCATGAGCTTGATCACTGATAATTCTTCCCTGTTCCATGGTAACAACCCGTCTATTTAAACGATTAACTATTTCCTTGTTATGTGTTACTAAAATAACTGTTGTGCCGAATTTATTTATTCTCAGAAGTAATTCTATTATCTCATTAGCATTAATCGCATCCAAATTACCAGTTGGTTCATCGGCTAATAATATCTTAGGTTGATGAACAAGCGCTCTAGCAATAGCAGTTCGTTGTTTTTCGCCACCAGAAACTTCATGAGGATAGCGAGTTTTTTTATCATCTAACCCAACTATTTTCATAACACTGGGTACTATTTTTTTTATCTTCCCGCGACTACTTCCAGAAACTTCTAAAGCAAAAGCTACATTTTCCTCTAAGGTCTTTTTTGGTAGAAGTTTAAAATCCTGAAAGATAACCCCTATTTGTCTTCTTAAAAAAGGCACTTCTGGTTTAGAAATTTTAGTAATATCCCAATCACCAATTAATATTTGTCCAGAGTCAACCCTCTCTTCTCCAATTAAAATTCTCACTAGTGTTGTTTTTCCAGCACCAGATTGACCGACTATAGAAACAAATTCACCTGGAGCAATGTGCAAATCAATGTCTTGTAAAACTCTATTTTGTCCTATATATGCTTTGGAAGCATTTTTAATATTAATCATATTAATTAATTTGATGGCATTTTTTCTAATTGGCGCAGACCATAACGAATTAATTGTTCATTGTCTTGAAAACTAGCTTCTTTACTTGGTGAACCGAAATTAATAACAATTAAGTTTCCTTGATTAGTTTTTATCCTAGTCATAAGGCAATTACCTGATTCATGTAAATAGCCAGTTTTAGAACCAATGATATTATACTTCTCACTACGCAATAATTGATTGGTATTATTTAATCTATGCAACTTTTTGGTGTTAATGGTAGAAAAAGAATAACTTTTAGTGGTGCTAACTTTTTCAATCAAGGGATTTTTAAAAACTTCTGTAGTTATTATAGCATAATCGTAAGGAGAACTCACATTATCAGGAGACAGACCAGTTGGCTCAACAAATTTAGTACTACTTGCCCCCCAAGATTTAACATTTTCATTCATTTTAACAACAAAAGCGTCTCGACTAAGACCACTTACTCTTACCAATGTTTCTACGGCATTATTAGCTGAACCAACCAAAGAACTATAGATTAGATTTTCTATTGTTAAAGTGTCGCCCTCTTTAATAGTTAAACGAGCTGATTCCCAAGGAAGACAATACAAATGATTATATTTTTCATCTTGGAATTTATAACTAACAACTTGATTTAAATTAGGATTTAAATCTAAAAATGTTTTAATCGCCACTAATTTAGTTAAGCTAGCCAAAGGAGCAATTCTTGTTTCATCTTTTCCAAATAAAATTTCTGCCTCTTCTTCCCAAAAAACTAAAGCGGAAGTAGCTGATACTATTGGAACATCACTAATTTGTACCTTAGCTGTTGTTGGTCTGATAATTTTTAATGGATCTACTTTTACATTTATCAGCCCAGCTGAAGGAGAGGCAATTTTAGAAAACGCTACCTTATCTAAATCAATTACCCTGTCTGGATGTTTATCCCGCTCTGGCCCGTAATCATTAACAGTTATATCAACATATTTACCATTATCTAAATTTGTTACTCTTAAAACAGAACCTTTAAGGAAATCAGGAGAAGCGGCAAAATCACCATTTTTATAGCTATACCAAGAAGCTACTCCTGTCGACATCAAATCATCATTACTTAAAAGAACTAAACGCCCACTAGTAGTTGTTAGTTTTGTTTTAACATATTTTTCTTTAGGGAAATCTTCACTTAACAGCGGCTCCCATTTTCCAGACAAAGCATCAACGATAAAAATTTGTTTGAAGTTATTATTATTTTTATAACTAATAATTACCTCCATCGGCCAGGCCGGATCATAAAGATGTGAGTTGTTAACATTATATTCATAAATTGGCGAAAGCGCTGTCCACTCCCAAGGAAGTCCAGCGACATCTTCAGTAACAGAAACTGAAACACCACTAGGTAACCCGGGGCTTTTAAATTCAATCTCGGCTGCTTGACCACTTAAGGGTAAAAAGAAAAATAAAAATACTCCCAAAAAAATAATGTTTTTTAATCTTTGTTTTAACATAGTTATATAAATTTTTTAATTAATAAATTGACTAAAGCTTCAAAAAAGCTTTATAATATTAGAGAAAAATAAATTGGCGGGTATCGTATAATGGTTATTACATCAGCTTCCCAAGCTGAGGAAGGCGGTCCGATTCCGCTTACCCGCTCAAGACGCCGAAGTAGCTCAGTTGGTAGAGCAACGCACTCGTAACGCGTAGGTCAGGGGTCCGACTCCCCTCTTCGGCTCAATTCTCTATAAAGAAATATCGCCACCATTTGGCTAAATTTCCTCCTTCTATTTCTTTCTGGCCACTCTCTTCTGTTTCTAAATTACGGGCATCATTATTTATCACTACCACTTGTTCGCCCGGTTTTTTTAAATTCAAATTTAAACGAGCCTGCTCCTCTAAAAATTGTTCTGATTGTAAATATTCTATCATCTCTTTCATTTCTTGATTATCTTTTTCAAAAGAATCAATTTCTTTTTGAACCTCAGCTATTTCTTTTTCTAATATTTTTTTCTGCGTATAGGTTTTAGCTAAAGGAAAAAGAATCATAATTAAAAACCCAAGACACAAAATAGCTAAAAAACGCTGGCTGGAAAACAAGCGATAAAAAAAATTATTAGGCCGTGGCAATTTATCAGGCGATAAAATGCGAGGATTATTTTTATATTTATTCATGCCTTTTATAATCAAAGAGATATTTTTCATTATAACATAAAATTTGCAACTAAAAAAATCGGGATAACTATTCCCGATTTTTTATAAAAATAAAAAATATTTCTTTTTTTAACGTGACTTAGGCGTTACCCAAAAACCCATATATTTAGCTCTCATTAATCTAATCTGAGCGTCAAAACAAGGGACGGAACCGAAAATAACAATAGTTACCGGAACAAAAACCCATTCTAAAACCATTAAAATATTTTTCCAAAAAGTATATTTACGAGGTCTTTTAGGTAGCAATAAAGAAGATACGACTGATGACAAAATTAATCCAACCATGGCCACGTTCATGAAATTTTGGGTGATAAGTGGCAGGTTCCCGGAAAGAACCGTAGAGTTAAAACGATCGCCACCAAGCAACATAGGCATCCAACCAATAACCGCAATGATTAAGGCATTAGTTGCCCATGACCAAAAACCATGAATCTGTATTAAAATATGACCTAATAATTTTCCCCTATCTACCGTCTGCCATCTTTTTACCGTATTAAAAACTAAGTAAGGAATATTTTCTGACCCCCAGGCCCAACGACGCTGTTGCTTGTATAAACTTTTAGCAGTTTGAATAAAGTTTTGATCATAAGTAACATCCATTGAAACTTTATAATATAAAGGTTCAACCCGATATTCACCGTTATAATAAAGTAAACAATGCCAGAAAATACGAGAATCTTCACTTACCATATGAGTTGACCAATAACCAATTTCCTCTAAAGCAATATAGGTCATGGAATGAGAAGAATAAGTCACCAGGCTCTCTTGACGAATTTGCATTATCATCTGCCAGAAGGTATTAGAAGAAGCGGTAATGCGAGAAAAAAATGGCGTATCCCAGATATTATTATGATAGACCGGTATTGGCTGATAACTAGCTCTATATGGCTTAGTAACGCTTAAAAATTTATAAGACAGAGCGAAAAAATAACCAGGTTCGACAACGGTATCAATATCAAAAACACTTACCAATATTTTTTCTGGTGCCAAATTTTCAGCATCAATTATTTTTTCTTTAACTACTTTTATAGCCCAGGCCTGGTTGGCCCCTTTTCCTTTTAACTCTCCTTCTATACCATCTGGATGCCAAGTAATTAAAAACTTACCAAATTTATCAGAAAATTCTTTAGTAATAATATTAGCTCTCTCTTTAGCCTCTTCACCAGCCCTTTCTTCCATTGCTAAAATAACTATCATTTTTTCAGTTGGATAACCATCTCTTAACAAAGCCTCTAAGGATCCACGAATAATTTCTACCCCTTCGCTATAGGTAGGTAAAATAACAAGTTGCCATAAATCAGTCCAGGCGAGACCTGATTTTGACAAAGAATCTTCAGCTGGTTTTTCGCGCAAGTTAATTTCTTCAAAACGCCCCTCTTTTAACAATCCACAATATTTCTTCCAATCAGTTGCTAAACCAGATTTTAATTTACAATATGAAGAAATTAAAAAAATCGCCATGTAAATTACTAAAAGAAGCCAATAAACATCAAAAGCGATAATAAAATAAGCAACCCAAACGGGTTTAAAATAAGAAAAAACAACCAATATTAACAAAGTAAGAATAGAAAAAGATCCTGGGAATATTTCCAAAAAACGATAAAAACGCCTATCTTTTCCGCTAAGTTCAGTCGCTTTCCCCACCTTCAAGTAATTAATTTTTGTTTCCATAAGTAAGTTAACTAAACACCCGTTTTAAATCAGGTCCCTTCTTTTTAGCTCAAAAAGACATTCTGCGCAAGCTTCAACATCAATTAAGGCATCATGGGCGTCAGCAAAATTTTTTTGAAAAAGAAATTGATATAGCTCTGTTAAATTTGGCCATTTATATGAACCGCGGCCATTATCTATCTTGCAGACAGAAGCACTCTTTTTCATAGTACAAATTTTTTCTGCCAACAAAATAGGGTTGGGGAGTTTAGCTCTTAAAAGTTCTGAACCAATTATACTTTCATCAAAAGAAATATTGTGTCCAACTAAATAAGCAGACTGAGAAACATCTTCACTAAATTTTTTTAAAACAAGCTCTAATTCAACTCCCTCGGCTTCAGCTTTTTCCTGACTTATCCTATGAATCTTCGTTGACTCAGGTGGTATCACAAAACCATTAGGCTTTATAATATAACTATAAGATTCCCACTTATTTCCCTCAGCATCGTATAAATTCCAAGCTAGTTGCACTAAGCGTGGCCAATTAGAAAAATCATCAAGAGGCGCTTGATAATTTTTTGGAAGTCCGGTTGTTTCTGTATCAAAAACTAAATACATTTTTTAAAATTGATTATTATTTATAATAATATCTTGATCCTCTGGTAAATCATGTTCATCTTTTGATGATTGATTATATTGATTAAAAATATCTTCAACCTCAGCGACAATTTTATTTTCCAGTTCATTTTCTTTTTCTTTAACAGAGCTTAAATATTCTTTTTTGGGAAATTTGTCTTTTAAGGGCCGGCCCTTAAAATCAACTAGCGAAGCCTTATTTAAATTAGATAAAGAAATTGGAGGGTTTTTGCTAACAATAACATTATCCTCTTTTAATCTATTTTTTTCTATTTCTTTGTTAACTTTTCTTTTTTCAAGCTCTAGACGTTTTTCATCTTTTTTTTTACTCAAACAATCTTTACAGTAAACTGGACGAACACCATCAGGAACAAAAGCAGTGAAAGTTTGTTTTTTACAAAGAGAGCAAACGGCTGGATACCCTTGGTTTCTTAAACTATTCTGTTCCGTCTTTATAACTTCATTATTAAAACTATTATTTCCTTCTTTTTGTTTTGAAACATCTATAGTTGGAAGATTCACTGTTGGAAAACGTCTATTTCCACTATCATTTTCTCTTGTTAAATTCTTTTTAGGACTATTTGGCTCTTCGTTATAACTTTCATGCCAACGCATTATTTTTTCTTCTACAACCACTCTTTCTGAAGCATATTTTTCCCTTGAACGATTAATTACCTCTTCTTCATTTTCAGTTTTTTCTTCCTCTCTAAGCGGTGGCAGGCCACGCGCCGAAAAAGGAGACGAAGCAATCCCATCTATCATTAACTTTAAATACATTTCATACTTAGGCAAATTAACAATATCTTCCTCGGTAAAGGTTGGGGTAAATTCTTTTACCAATTCTTCTGCGTCAGCTGCGCCAACGCGAAAAACAACCATAGTCCCCACATTACCAAAAACAGCTGGTTTTACTTTTTCACTTAACTGCTCAATATATTGATGGGCTAAAATTAAATTTAAACGATATTTACGAGCTTCTGATAAAATATTAGCAAAAGAATCAGTAGAAAAATTCTGGAATTCATCAATATAAAGATAAAAATCACGCCGCATATTTTCAGGCACATCAACTCGACTCATGGCCGCTAGTTGAATTTTGGTAATCATCATTGCTCCTAGTAAAGCTGAATTATCTTCACCGATTCTTCCTTTAGAAAGATTCATAATTAAAATTTTGCCATTATCCATAATATCGCGAATATCAATGGCTGATTTAACCTGACCAATTATATTTCTCATCAAAGAACTAGATAAAAATTGTCCTACTTTATTTTGAATAGGAGAAACAGCTTCTGAGGCAAACTTATCAGCATACCCAGAAAATTCCTTCTCCCAAAAAGCTTTTACTACTGGATCGGTAATATTGGCAACCACTCTCTTGCGATAACTTTTATCAGACAACATTCTAACAACTCCTAATAAAGTTGAGCCTGGAAAATCTAAAATAGCTAAAATAGCATTACGTAAAATATATTCCAAACGTGGTCCCCAAGAATCAGCCCAAAGTTTTTGAAAAACACCAATAAGACCAGAGGCAACTAAGTGTCGCAAATGTGGTTCAACTTGTTCTACAACGTTAAAGGCAATGGGAAAATTAATATCAGAGGGATTAAAATAAACAACATCATTAATTCTCTCTTTAGGAATATATTCAATTATTTTCTCAGCTAAATCTCCGTGTGGATCAACTACGGCTACGCCATGCCCAGCTTTAATATCATCAACTATCATATTTTCTAAAATAGTTGATTTACCCATACCAGTTTTCCCAATCAAATACATATGACGGCGTCGATCGTCAGTTTTAATACCGAATTTTTTAAATTCGTTTCTATAAGTTGTTTGCGCAAAAACAGCGATGTTTTGCATAATATTTTCAAAATCTAACTAGGTAAAATTGACAGAAAAGAAGCTACTTTTTCAACAAAATCTTTAAAAATTGGTGGCAGATAAATAATACCTAAAATAATTGGTCCTAAAATAAGAAATAAACGAAAAATACTCCAAATTATTTGACGACGAATATAAGTCTTAATTTGTTTAGTTAAAAGTAAAATCTCCTCATTCTTAGCTAGATTTTCTTGTAAAAGACGGGTTAAATCAGACTCTAAGAATTTAACATTTTCTTTTTCGTTTGTTTTTTCTAAATTATCTAACATAAACGAAGAATAATAAAAATAAAAAACTAACGCACTTCACAGATTTTTACATACTTACGTCCAATGGCAGCAAATTCTTCCATTTCTTTAGAGGTATAAGCCTTTTTACCAAAATATTCTCGGTTAACTAAATCTGTATCAGATTTAAAAGCTTGTAAATACCACTTACCAGCTCCTTGAATAACTTTTCCCATTTCATGAAAATCTTCTTTTTCTAGGAGATCAGGAACGACAGTAGTCCTAAACTCATAAGGTAGGCCACTTTTCATTATTATCTTAACACTTTTTTTGATATTATCCCAGTCAAGCTCAACGTTTACCGTCTTGCTATATTTATCAAGCGGTGCTTTCATATCCATGGCGATATAATCTATCAGCTTAGCTTTAATTAGATTAACTAACATTTCCGGGTTAGTGCCATTAGTATCAAGCTTCACTAAATAACCAATATCTTTTATTTGTTTAATAAAATCTGGTAAATCGGGATGAATAGTTGGTTCACCGCCGGTAATAACAACCCCTTCTAAACGACCAAATCTTTCCTTCAAAAAAAGAAAAAGGTTTTCAGTGGAAAGCGGAGAAAAACCTTTTTCTTTTTTTATTTTAACATCCTTTCCCGATTGGGGCAGGACAAGCATTGGGTTATAACAAAAGTGACACCTGAAATTGCAACCCTGAGTAAAGACTATAGCCGCTAAATGATCGGGGTAGTCAAGAAGACTAAGCTTCTCTAAACCACCAATTATCATAAGCGTTCAATTAAATTAATTACTTAAAACCTTGAAGGTTTTTCTATCCTTATATTCTGAAGCTTTGCCAGGATTATAATTTCTCACGGGAGTAAGCCAGCCAACTACTCGGCTATAAACAATACATTCTTGTCTTTTAGTTTGAATTGGACTCATATTATTTTACTATTAAAATTATAATTTATTTTTATGAAAATTACAACTAGACAAAAAGTGAAATTACTGGTTTACAGCTTGTAAGTCTTCAACCGTTTCTTTATACCCTATTTCTTCATCACATTTTGGACAATATTTGTGCTCACCTGCTAAATATCCATGTTTAGGACAAATTGAAAATGTTGGCGTAATGGTAAAATAAGGTAATTTGTAATTATCAACAATTTTCTTAACTAGCTTCTTGGCTGTTTCGCCATCAGGCAATCGTTCTCCTAAATAACCATGCAAAACAGTTCCGCCAGTATATCTGGTCTGCAAATCATCTTGAAGATCTAAAGCAGTAAAAATATCATCAGTGTAACCAACGTGTAAATGCGTAGAATTGGTATAATATGGATCAGCTCCCAACTTTTTAACTGCTTCTGTATTAGAACAAATTATACCCGGATAAAGTTGTTGATCTTTTTTAGCAAAACGATAAGTAGCTCCTTCTCCTGGTGTTGCCTCTAAATTATAAAGATTATTAGTTTCATTCTGATAATCCATTAATCTTTCTCTCATAAAATCAAGGATTTCAGCAGCGAAAGCATGTCCTTCTTTACTAGCAATATCTTTACCCATTAAATTTAAAACAGCTTCGTTCATACCATTAATGCCAATGGTAGAGAAATGGTTTTTCCAATAAGTTCCAAAACGTTTTTTAATCCCATCAAGAAAAAACATAGAATAAGGATAAAGTCTATCTTCGGTAAAATTTTCTACTATTTTTCTCTTAATTTCCAAACTTTCTTTGGCTAAATCCATTAAATCAACTAATTTTTCTTTAAACTCCTCTTTTGATTTTGACAAATAACCCAAGCGAGCTAAATTTATAGTCACCACCCCCAAAGAACCAGTTAAAGGATTAGCTCCAAACAAACCACCACCTCTTTTGCGTAATTCACGATTATCCAAGCGCAAGCGACAACACATAGAACGAGCATCGTCACGCTTCATATCCGAATTAACAAAGTTGGAAAAATAAGGAATACCGTATTTAGCAGTCATCTCCCAAACTGGTTTTAATGATTCTCGATTATAATCAAACTCCTTATCAATGCAATAAGTTGGAATAGGAAAACCAAAAACACGTCCAGTAGAATCACCCTCTAACATAACCTCAGCAAAAGCTTGGTTAAACATATCCATTTCTTTTTGAAAATCTTTATATTTCTCTGGCATTATTTTTCCACCAATTATTGCATTTTCTTCACCTATCATCGGTGATGGAATCACGTCTAAAGTAACGTTAGTGAAGGGGGTTTGAAAGCCAACCCTGGTTGGAACATTAATATTAAACATGAATTCCTGTAAGCCCTGCTTTACCTCTTTATAAGTTAAATTATCATAACGAATAAACGGCGCTAAATAAGTATCAAAATTAGCAAAAGCTTGAGCGCCAGCTGCTTCGCCTTGCATAGTATAAAAGAAATTGATAATTTGACCTAAAGCACTACGAAAATGTTTAGGTGGATTACTTTGTACTTTTTCAGCAACTCCTTTAAACCCACGAATTAATAAATCTTTTAAATCCCAGCCACAGCAATAAGGTGCAAGTAAGCCTAAATCATGAATATGAATATCACCATTTACATGAGCATGACGAATGTTTTCCGGATACATTTTATTAAGCCAATAACGAGCAGAAATAGCTGAAGCAATATAATTATTTAAACCCTGAACAGAAAAACTCATATTGCTATTCTCCTTCAAGCGCCAATCTGATCTGCCTAAATAATCTTCCATTAATTTATCATCTAGTGTTTCTGGAGCGATGTCTCTTAATTGACGATGTTGTTCGCGATATAAAATATAAGCTTTAGCGACTCTTAGCAATTTATTTTCAACCAAAACTTCTTCAACTATATCCTGGACCTCTTCTACTGCCGGTATACTATTTTTGTGATACTTTTTAGTAATTTTCATAACAACCTGATCACTTAGCTTTTTGGCTAAATGTTTATCATCAATATCAACAGAAGTAGCTGCCTTGTAAATTGCCCGGGCAATCTTATCCTGGTCAAAATCAACGATTTCTCCAGAGCGCTTAATTACTTTATTTATGAGTTCTGCCATACTATTTTTTTTCTTTTATTAATTTATTTAATTCTTTTTGAAATTCTTTAGCATCTTTGAATGATTCATAAACAGAGGCATATCTAATATAGGCAATCTGATCAATTTTTTTAAGATTTTTCATTACAACTTGCCCAACTTGACGAGAGGTTATCTCTGAAGCTTTAAGTCTTTGCAAATCTCTTTCAATTGAATGGATAAGTTTCTTAAAACGATCTTCGGTAATTGGTCTTTTTTCACAAGATTTTTTCAAACCACCAACAATCTTGTTTCGATTATAACTTTCGCGACGGCCATCTCTTTTTACAATCACCAAATCTAATAATTCTATTTCCTCATAGGTAGAAAAGCGAAATCCACACTTTAAACATTCCCGGCGGCGCCTAATTGAAAGACCATCGGGGGCAACCCGTGAATCTACTACCTTTGTATCAGGATAATAGCAGATTGGACATTTCATAAAAACTAATAAAATCTATATTTTGTGGCCTTTTTTATAATTAAACCACTAAATGTTGTATTCAATTTTAATTTTAGCAAAAATTGACTTAGGGGTCAATTCAGCTAAAATTAAGAGAAATATAAACTTTTTTGAAAGTTATCCACAGAAAAATAAAAAAACAGAACCAATTTTTGGTCCTGTTTTATTTTTAAACGATTTATTTTTTTCTTTTAATTCATTTTTTTGCGAATAAAGGCTGGAACACTTAAATCATCATCATCATCCATAATTTTTTCAGCCTTTTTATCTAAAATTGCCTTATTAGGAATATTCTTAAAAACATTGAACTTCGACTTTTCTTTATTTGTCTCCTCCTTTTCCACAAAAGGCTCTTTTTCGTTTTCTTTTTCAACAATAAAAGCATTTGGAGTATAGGATTTAAGAGTTTCGCTTTTCTGACTTTTACCACGCCCATCAAAACCAGTCGCTACTACGGTAATTTTTATCTGATCTTTCATCTTTTCATCAATAACAGCACCAAAAATAATTTTAGCATCATCATCGGCAGCTGAGGTAATAACTTTAGCTGCTTCTGAAACTTCAACCATACTTAAATCTGCCCCGCCGGTAATAGTAAAGACTATTCCTCTGGCACCATCAATAGACATGTCTAAAAGATTAGAGTTTATAGCATCTTTAGCTGCCTCTACCGCCTTATTCTCTCCAGAAGCCATGCCTATGCCCATTAAAGCTGACCCAGCATTAGACATAACTGCTTTTACATCAGCAAAATCAGCATTAATAATACCGGGAACGGTAATTATCTCAGCAATGCCCTGCACACCTTGGCGCAAGACATCGTCAGCAATTTTAAAAGCTTCTAGTAAAGATGTTTTTTTATCTATTACTTGAAGCAACTTGTCATTAGAAATAGTAATAATAGTATCAACCTTATCAGCTAGTTCAGCATAGGCTCTATCGGCTATATTCTTGCGCTGACCACCTTCAAACATAAAAGGTTTGGTAACTACCGCTACCGTCAAGGCGCCCATCTCTTTGGCAATAGAGGCAACAACAGGTGAAGCTCCAGAACCAGTCCCCCCGCCAAGACCACAAGTTACAAAAACCATATCACAACCCTTTAGAGACTCCTTTATTTCATTCTGTGATTCCTCGGCTGCTCCTTTGCCAAGATCTGGGTTCATACCAGCTCCTAGTCCCTTAGTAACTGTTTTTCCAATATGAATCTTTTCATTAGCCTTGTTATAATGAAGCGCCTGAATATCAGTGTTTATTGCCACGAAGCCCACGCCTCGTATGCCGCCTGATACCATGCGGTTAATTGCGCTGCCACCGCCTCCGCCGACGCCAACAACTTTTATTTTTGCAAAAGTTTCAATTTCTGGTTTTACTTCCGCCATAAAATTATCATGAATTAATTTATTTATTTTGGCATTATTTTGCTAAACAAGCCTTTTGTTTTTTCTAGTAAACCCCCTAAACTTCTTTTTAACTTTCCACTTGATTCATCGCCATCCGTATGACTACCCCAAATAACTAAACCAAGGGCTGTTAAAAACTCTGGGTTTCTAACCTTATCTATCACCACATTAATATTTTTAGCTTGACCTACTGCCGCTGGTAAACGCAATTTCTTTTTAGCGGCTTCAATTAAATCCTCTAAGTTAGCGCCCCCGCCAACAAAAATAACACCAGCTGGTAACATTCCTGAACGATCAATTGACTTAAACTCATTATCAACTTTTTCAAAAATTTCTTCAACTCGTGCATTTATTATTTCTGCAACATATTTGCGAGAAATCAAACTAATATCATCATTTACCTCTTCTTCTTTAACTAATTGGCTAACATCTATTTCATCTTTACCACTTAAATTATCAGGGATAGCCCGGCCATATTCTTTTTTAATTCTTTCTGCCAAATTAATAGGGCAACGAAGTCCAATAGCAACATCTGAGGTAATATGTTCAGCTCCTATTGGTAAAATAGCTGTATGAATCAAATTTCTCTCTTCATAAACAGCTAGCGAAGTAGTAGATGAACCAAAGTTTATCAAAGCAACACCTAACTCTTTTTGTTTAGAACTTAAAACAGCTTCTGACGCTGCTAGGGGGCCAAGAACTAAGTCTTCAATTTCTAGTCCAGTTCTATAAATCGCTTTAGTTAGGTTTTTTATCTGAGTACTCAAACCTTGAATAATTAAAGTTTCAACTTCTAAACGAATTCCGTTCATTCCTATTGGGTCTTTTATGTCTCCTTGATTATCAACAGCAAATTTAATAGGAATAACGTGAAGTATTTCATAATTGACTGGTACCGCCAAAGCTCGAGCGGCTTCAATTGCTCTATTTACATCATTATCATTTATTTCACCATCGCTACGTCCAACTGCCACTACCCCCTTTGATCTTTCACATTTAACATGCGGATCATTTATTCCTACCCAAACACGACTAATAGGAATACCTACTAATCTTTCAGCTTTTTCTAAACAAGCAGAAATAGAAGAAGTGGTTTCTTCAATGCTATTGACGATTCCCCGGCTAACACCGGTGGTTGGAACAGACACCGCCCCTATAATCTGCAACTCTTCACCGCTTGGACCGGATATTTTTTGTCCGATAACCAAACGAATTGAAGTTGAGCCGATATCTAATCCAGCGATAATATCATCTTTCATAAATTATGAAGCATTAAATAAAAACAAACAATTTTGCAGCGAACAATTGCTGCTATTATTATACAAAATTTCTAAAAATTTAACAAACTTATTTCTAAAAAAAGAGACGAAAGAAATGTGAAAGTAGATAATCTCCCCAAATTAGGGTAATAATAGCACCAAAAGCCAAAAACGGACCCAGGGCTATTCTTTTTGACTTTTTAGTAGCTGATAGGATTAATCCTATGAGGGCGCCACTTAAATAAGCAATAAATAATAATAATAAAATGTGATAAGTGTTTGGAAAGGAAACCCCTAGCAATAAGCCCAACCAAATATCACCCTCACCTATTCCCTTTTTCTTGGTAATAAGATATTGAAGAAGAAAAAAAGCGGCAACTGCTAAGCCGAATAGAGACAATTCTAAAATTGGTACTTTTAAAAATAAGTTAACTAAAAACAAAAAAACTGTCACCGGCCAAACAAAATTCATTGGAATAAGCTGCCAACGACTATCATAAACAAAAATAACTGTCATTACAATAATTAAAAGCCAATCTCTAAGTAAAGTAAAATAAAAATCATAAGTAGAAATGAAAAAAACTTTATTAGCTAAATTACTAAAACTTAAAACAAATAAAATAGCTACTATAAGCTCTACCAAAGGATATTGCCAGGAAATTTTCTGCTGACAATAGCGGCAACGACCACGCAAAAGAATAAAGCTAAGAAGAGGAATGTTGTCATGCCAAGAAAGTTTGTGCCGACAATTAGGACAATAAGAACGGCCCCCCAAAGACTCATCTTGATACAATCGCCAAATTAAACAGTTTAAAAAACTGCCGATTATAAGACCAAACAAAAAAACAAAAGGAAGATAAGTTAAAAACAAAGAATCAAACATAAAAAATTTTATATTAATACTGCCAAATTAAATTTTTAGGAAAAAGCTCCCGTGCTCTATCAAGGTATTTTTTTGCCTCTTCTTTTTCTCCCTGTTCTTCAAATAAAAGAGCGGCTGACAAAAACCAATTATAATCATAAGGGTTACGACGGACGCCATGCAAAACTAAATCTAATGCTTTTGAAATATCAGATCGTAAATAATAAGTATCAGCGATATTTTTTAAAAGCACTATCTCATAAACATTAGCTAAATAAGCTTTTCTAAAATATTCCTCTGCTTTAGAAAAATCACCTAAAGAAAAATAGATTAAGCCTATTTCTTTAAAAATACTCTGACGATAAAGTTGTAAAACTTTTTTGTGATCCTCGTTTAAATGAGGATTATCAACTGATGGCAATATGCTTAAAGATAAATTATTATAAGCTAAAGCGTCTTGCCATAAACCACTTCGCCTAAAAGAACGGGCTATTTCCATATAAGTACGTGGCCAATAAGGAGAGAGATTGGTAGCCTTTTGCCACAAAAGACGAGCATCATCTTCTTTTCCTAAAGCAGCTTCAATTTTCCCAGCCACAACCAAATTATTAAACTCATTTGTTGAAATATTCAAGGAACTAAATTTTAAAAATTCTTTAGCCCAAGCATCTATTTCTTTTTTATCATCACCTAAATAATGTTCACTTAAACTCTCAGAAATTAGGCGCTGATAATAGCTTTTATTTAAAGGGTTAATATTTAGCTTTTCTATCTCTAAAAAAGATTCTATCGCTAATAAATATTCTTTTTGTTTTAAATAATAATTAGTTTTCCAGAAATAATTATCTGCCTTAAAAACCGAAAACTCATAAGAAAAAAGTAATAAAATGCCAGTAGAAAAAATAAAAAATAAAAAAATTCCTATGCCGTTTTTTATAACCACCACTTCTTCCTTTTTATCCTTAAGCAAAGATGACTTAAAATATTTTAAGCAAATTGCACTTAAAATGGCGATAAAGGTAAAAAAATAAATTTCTCCAGAAACAAAAGAAAAATTAAATAGCAAAGAAATAAGATAAGCACCCATGCCAAAACCCAAGGCTAAAAATAAAAATAAAAAATCAAAATCTTTTTTATTTTCAGCTAATTTAAAGCCACGTAAAAATAAGCGAATAAGATATATATAAAAAGATAAAAAGATAAAAAGCAAAAATAAACCACCATTTAAAATAATATCTAAAAAAAGATTATGAGCTCTGTCATTGTAAACACCGACATTAGAATAAACTCCCCAGTCTGGCTGATAAGCAGCTATAAAAACATCCCCACTATTCTCTAAGCCATAACCTAAAAATGGCTTTTGTTTTATAGCCTCAAAAGAAGCTTGATAAAAATCTAAACGCACTGCCATACTACCACTCTGCCAATTAAAAAGACTGGTTAAACGTCCAGGAAAAGATTTTTCTAAAAATAAAACACAACAAAAAAGAGTTATAAGAATAAGAAAAATAAACAAACTCTTTTTTAAAATTGTTTGAGAACTTCTTTTTATAAACCAAAAAGAAAGAAACAAAATCATTAAAATAAAAGCCAGTAAGCCGCCGCGACTAGCCGTCAGAAACAGACAAATAATTTGTAAAATTATTATTAAAATAAAAAGAAACCTCTTTAAGTTGTTTTTTTCTTTCCAAATAAAATAAGCCGTCAGCGGTATAACAAAAAGCAACCAAGATGCTAAAAAATTAGCTTGTCCCAGGCTAGAGAAAACTCTTTTTGTAAGCAAAGGGTCCTCTGGCCAGATTAAAAAATCAATACCTAATCTCTGTAAAATGCCATATAAAGACACTACTGAGCCAGAAAAAACTAAACTCAAAAGCAGGCGCTTTATCTTTCTGAAGGCTTTTTCCTCTTCTTTTTTAAAAAACGGTATAGCTAAATTAAAAAACAATAATATGAAAAAGAGGAAATAATAAAGATAGCTTAAATAGCCAGATTGGCGATCATAAGAACCAAAAAAAGATTGAGTAATATTGTCAGAAAAAATCAAGCTCAACCCCATTCCTAGAAAAAAAATAAACGGCCACAGTAAAAACTTTCTTAAAACAAAAAAATCTTCTTTTTTAAAAGATAAACCCCTTTTTAAAAACCATACAACATTTACAAACAACAATAATAAAACCAATGTTTTAAAAACAAAAAGCTTGCCAAGCTCAAAAACATTATTTGTTGGAAAAAAGACAGAAAAATATAAAGGAACTATAAATAATAAGATATGATAAATAGCCTCACTAAAAACGGCCAAAAAATTACCATTCCTAGTCCTTTCCTCTATCTTTAATATAGTCAAAATATTTCTCATATCTTTATTATACCAAATAAAAAACAGGCTGGAAATAAAGCCTGTTTTTTATTTTTATAAGAAAATAATCTAATTTTTTAAGCTTTGTTCTTTTGACGACGATGAGTTAAATTGTTCCAAATAACTAAAGCCGGGGAAGCAATAAAGATTGAACTATAAGTACCAACGCCAATACCAATAGCAAGAGCTAAGGCAAAATCTTTTATCGTGCTGCCACCAAGAAAAATAACAGCCAGTAAAGCTAAAATTGATGAAAAAGAAGTATTAAAAGACCTGGTTAATGTCTGATTTAAACTACGATTAACTGTATTTTCAAAATCCTCATTACTTTTTGGTAAGTTTTCTCTAATACGATCAAATATAACTATAGTATCACTGACGCTATAACCTAAAATAGTTAAAACAGCGGCAATAAAAGGTGTGTTTATTTCTGTTCCGTAAAAATGACCTAATACAGAAAAAATACCAAGGATTAAAATCAAATCATGTAAAAGCGCAATTATCGCCGTTACTCCATATTTCCAAGAAGCAATTGGTTTAGAAACACTTTTAAATGCCCAAGAAATATAAAGAATTATCATGAGAAAAACAATTATAGCTGCATTAAAAGATTTACTTTTAAGTTCTTGTCCAATAGAAGCGCCAATAGAATCAAATTGTAATTGACTGACAGTTGTTTCTTTTTGTTCAGCTAAAACTTGTAAAGATGCTAGCACTGATTGACGGACATCTTCACTATCATCTTTAAAACGCAAAATAACTGAATCTTCAGTTGGCTGAATTACCAAACTCTGTAAATTTAAACCCTGAACACTAGACTGAACCTCTGTGACACTGGGTTGATAATTATCAAATTTTACTTCTAATAAACTACCCCCGGTAAAATCAAGTCCAAAATTTAAACCCCAGGAAAATAAAGCTACAAGACAGGCGGTTATAACTAAACCAGAAAGGGTTAAAAAAATCTTTCTTTTTTGAATTATTTTATAAATCATATAATTAACAATTAATTATTTTCCTTAATTTTTAACTTTTTAGCCCCCAATAACCAGGTTCTCTTTTCAAGCCAATTCCCTAAAATTAAAATAGCTAAAGTCCTAGTAATAACAACGGAACTAAACAAAGAAACTGCTACACCAATAAATAGGGTTGTCCCAAACCCCTTAACCGAAGATGTACCAAAAAACATTAAAATCAAACAAGTAATTATAGTAGAAATATTACCATCACGAATTGATGGCCAAGCTCTCTTAAAACCATTTTCAACAGATTGCGCGACTGTCTTTCCCTCTCTTAGCTCCTCCCTCATTCTGGAAAATATCAAAATATTAGCATCAACAGCAATACCAACTGAAAGAATTAAGCCAGCAATACCAGACAAAGAAAGAGTAACCGCTTGTTGGGCATAGAAGAATAAGAAAATGCCAATTACACTAAATAAAACAGCTAAACCACCATTAAATATCTTCAATTCATTAAAAGTGTAAAAAATTAAACCTATCATTACTGCTACTAAAACTAAAGATAAAATGAAAGGGAGGGATTTAAAGAAAGTTAAAACAGTCAGTCCATAAACAACTAAAGACAAAACTGATAAAATCCCGGGCAAACGATAAAACAATATCATGAAAATAGAAACCAAAACAAGACCGAATAAACCAGCCATTAAGCTGTTAGCGATTGATTTAGCTCCTAAACTAGCTTCAACTGTTTTCTGAGAAACTAGTTCAATTGGAACAGGCAGTGCACCAGAATTTAATCTAGTTACTAAAAGTTTAGCTTCTTCAATAGAAAATTGGCCAGAAATACTAGCAGATCCTCCAGTAATTTTGCTATTTACAGTTGGAACGCTAATTGGATAGCCATCAAGAAAAATAGCAACGGGCTTACCAAC
>CAZQJT010000008.1:0-4554 GCA_964593665.1 uncultured Gammaproteobacteria bacterium | reverse complement strand
ATTAAAAGGCATTTCTTCGATTAATGGAAGTGAAACAACATAATTAGTCTTAGTAGCTAAACTTTTGGCAAAATTATTATAATAATTGCCAACTACAACCAAACTGACGACAATAGTAAAAACAGCCAAGATCCCTAAAATCCAAAAAGATTTGGCTCTAAGAGGCAGTTTAGAAAACTTTTGAATGAATGACATAGGTTTATAAAAAATTAACAAATTCCAAAAAATGGAAATTAAATAAAAAATCTATTCAGATTATTGAATCTTAGGATATTTCAAAATAAAAATCAAGTTTTTTAGCTAAAACCTTTACAAAAACCAGCATTTATTCTACAATTAAGCAATAATTAATAAGAATAAAAATATGCCATTAATACCAACTGTGATAGAAAAAGACGGCCAAGTTGAAAGGGCCTACGATATCTACTCCCGTCTCCTAAAGGACAGGATAATCTTCCTAGGGGAGCCTATAAACGACCATACGGCCAATATAATCATTGCTCAATTATTATTTTTAGACGCTCAAAATAACGATCAGGACATTAAGTTCTATATCAATTCTCCTGGCGGCTCTGTTTCAGCTGGACTAGCAATTTATGATACAATGCAGTACATAAAATCACCTGTTTCTACCATTTGTATTGGCATGGCTGCTTCCATGGCTTCAGTTCTTTTAGCAGCTGGAGAAAAAGGAAAACGATTTGCATTGCCAAACAGCGAGGTTTTAATTCATCAAGTTATGGGCGGGACAGAAGGCCAAGCTTCTGATGTAAAAATTCATGCAGAACATATCTTGAAAACTAAGGATAAGATGAATAAAATCTTAGCCCTACATACTGGGCAAAAGGTAGCAACAGTAGAAAAAGATAGCGACAGAGACTATTACATGAGTTCTGAAGAAGCTAAAAATTACGGATTAATAGACAAAATAATTAAAAAATAAATTCAAAAACATACAAAAAAACGGGCTACTTAAGCCCGTTTTTTAAATAGAAAATTTAATTAAAGAAAGAGTAAGGATTCTATCATCATAGAAAAAATATTTGGATAAGCAATTCGTCCAGTTAAAGCCGGAATATAAGAAATGGTAAAGATATTTGTTTTTTCGTTACTAGTTAAATAAAAATTTAAAGAATCTTGGCTTTCTATTCCTTCCCAACTACTGCTTACCTTTATTTTATCATAAGATACTATATTCTCTGGAAACATTTTTGCATACCAAGTAGAAAGATCTTCCTGCTCTAAATTTTCCTGAATAGAAATCTGGAAAAAGGAACCATCAGGAGCGCTAAAAAGCAAAACCTGATTATCGTTTAGAGAATCATATTCAAATTCACGTGGATAAAGTAATTGAAAACCATAAACATCGTCTGTATATACTGATAAATTAGAGTTATTAGCTAAAGAACCAGAACCAAGCGGATCATAATTATTCTCTACCTCTACTAAATCTGGATAAGTGTTTCCATTTGTATCAGTATTATTAATATCCGTGCCTAAAAGAATTTCTTCCTCATCATTTAAACCATCATTATCTGAATCTAAAATAGGCTCCAATTCTTCAACTAAAATAATCACGCCTTCTTCAGGCATAGTCTCATCTATTAAATCCAAAGAACTACTAGAGACGCTTTCTGTCTCTTCAATGTCTAAAATCACTGGATTTGTTTCTATAACCTCAGCACTATTTTCAAAGTCTATTTCCACGGGCAAAGAAGATAGTCCAGTGTTTTCTATAATATCTTCAACTTCTTCGGAAGTGTTTGTAACTTCTGGTTGTAAAGATGGTTTTATAATAAATAAATAACTAAGATAAACCAAGGCAGCAATTAAAACCAATCCCCCACCAATAATAACAAGCCCTATTGTTTGATGAGATGATCGAGATTTAGCTGACCCCTCTCCGACATGGCTAGATAAACCACTATTATAATTAAGTTCGGAAGACTTTGTCTTAGAAAAAGAAACAGAACTTTTTTGCCAATTAGGCATATTACGAACCCTTAAGTCTTGATCTATTTTTTCTTTTAGATTTTCAGACTTATCTTGATTCTCATCACTATTTGTTGTTTTGTTCTTTGATAAACCAAACATAGTTAAGACATTAAACTAAAGGCAATAAAAGAAATTAAAGCAAAAAATATTAAAATAGATATTCCTAAAATCAACCATTTACGCCAATGACTAGTTATTGTTTTCGGCATTGTGTGCAAGTTCAAAGAAAGCCGCGACCGTTTGGAAGCGGCCGCGGAAACATCTTTTTTCGGTTTTAGCTGGTCATTTAAGCTATTTAACATAAGCTAGTTATTCAGCGGCATTTATTAATTTCCCTCCAACAACACGAGGATCATAACCACTTTCTACCTCTGTTCCATCTAAATAAGTGTCACCATCTGTATCTGGATTTAGAGGATCAGTTGAATAAATATAAACTTCCTCATAATCACTTAAGCCATCATTGTCAGTATCAATTATATTTGGATTTGTTTTTAAAGTTAGTTCCTCTTCATCACTTAAACCATCACCATCAGAATCAACTGCTATTTGAAAATCTACTTCAGGATCTGGAGTTAAATCAATCTCTGGTATTATTTCTCCACCTGGATTTAAAAGATCTGAATCAACAAACTGGAAATCATCTTCATTTTCTTCTAAAACCATTTCCTCCCCGCTTGAAGCAACTTCATCGGCAGAGGTAGCCGTTTCTTCCAAAAATTCTGGTATTACTTCCACAAAACCAGAACTTGGCTCTTGAATACCACCCTCGTTCTTAGCAATTGAAGCTGCTTGATTTTCTGCTACCGGAGAAACAGGCTCTTTTAAATTAAAAAACTGAGAATAAACAAAATAAGATACTCCTAAAAAAGCAACAATAATCACACCAATAATAACCCAGCGCAAATAGCCTTTAGAGATTTTAGCGACTGGCTCTGCATCATCGCTAATCATATTTTTTGCCATTTCATCTTGCGAATTAATACCTTGATTATTAATAGCAGCGCTTGAGGCAAGACCGACGCGACGCGTTTCTATATCAACTGGACCATTTGAACTCACTTGATCAGTTTCAGCAAAAATGTCATCAACCTGCCCATTACCAGCAGAATTTTGATTATTAAGATTGTTAAACATATCTTTTTGTTAATTACTTATAACTAGATTATAACTTATAAAACGATCTTTGACCAGAAAAATAAAATATCACCTGCTATTTTAATTAATCTCATCTATGGCATTAGGATTAACTGGATCCTCGCCTTCTCTAATAACTCGATAGACTTTTAATTTTCCATTTTCATCTCTATTTAAAACTTGAATATCATATTTTGCAGGAATTCCCAGAGAAGTTTTTTCTTCTTCATTTAAAAACTCTGGAACAAAAACAGTTTCTGCTTGTTTTTTTTCAAAAATTGAACCACCCTTTTGGTGACGAATTAAAAGAATTGAAATGACAATAAGTAAAAAAAGAATAAATGAAACAGAAATTATAATAATCTTTTTTTTCTGATTTATCTCCATATATTTTTTATATTAACCTTTTTATTTATCGCTCTACCTGATTTTCATTAAATTCCTGCCAAAAACAACCACTCTTTTTATTACAAACTACCGGAGTTTTTAGACTACCACATTCTTCAATGCTCCCAGACCCAGTATCTAAAACTCTTGGAACGCACTTCCCGTCTTTAAAATTAGGAGGATTTAATGAATCATCGCTTACCTCTTTATCTACACATTTTCCATCAAGAGAACAAGATTGGGCATCGTCACAATAACCACAAAAACCTCCACAACCATTATTACCACACACTTTATCCTCACACTTTGGTATACATATATCTAGTTCTTTATCTACACATTTTCCATCAAGAGAACAAGATTGGGCATCGTCACAATAACCACAAAAACCTCCACAACCATTATTACCACACACTTTATCCTCACACTTTGGTATACATATATCTAGTTCTTTATCTACACATTTTCCATCAAGAGAACAAGTTTGAACACGACTACATATTCCACAAAGACCACCGCAACCATCATCACCGCAATTCTTTCCACCCTCACAATTTGAGATGCAGACAGGAAGATTGGTTTCATTGTCTAAACATAAACCCGACGAACCGCAACGCTGACCTATTTCGCATGAACCACAAGAGCCACCACAACCATCGTCACCACAATTTTTACCGTCACAATCAGGAAGACAGGCTCCAGCTACAAAAGAATAGCGACAATATACGTTAGAATAAGCGGAAGAGTTTGGCGCCCAAATTTGAATATAGGGCAACTTATTACCATTCCTCTCTCCTGGAGCACCAGAGTATATAGCCTTAGGCCAGCTAGAATCATCGTAATCTATAGTATTCCAATCATCAAAACTAATCCCCGTTGCTCTATCATCTATACACTTCCAATTACTCATATCGCTTGTATTGGTTTCCGAACAACTACCCTGTTCTAACGAAGCAGCAATACCATAAGAGACGTTATGAAGATCGGAACCGTTAATAGCAATGGTGTTTTTGCCGTTTATAAGCTGAACATCAA
>CAZQJT010000007.1:19650-27516 GCA_964593665.1 uncultured Gammaproteobacteria bacterium | reverse complement strand
TTTATATCGCTTAACTTAAAATCTTTTGTCTTTACTACAGCTAAATATCCATCTGGTTTTTCCTTATAACAAACCTTTTTAAACACTGGTTGAGAAACATTAACAATTTTTTCTTCTGAAATTTTTTTTGAAAAATAATTTTTGTCCCCAGCTATTTCAGGACAATAAATAAGTTCATTTATTTCTACCCCTGATTCTAAAGCACTCTCTATTTCTCTTTTGCCATCAACTAAAATAAGGCTACTTTTTCTACGCGCAGTCGTTTTTTTTAATTTTTCTAAATCTTTTACTTTTTGATTTTTTAAACTATTAATTAAAATCATATTATTTGGTTTTTTGTTTGTTTTGTAATAAATTCAAAAAAGAAAGCTTTTCTGATATAATAATTTTATCCTAATAATATTTTTTATGCCAATACCTCAACTAAAAACAAGAAGAAATGTTTCTTGGAAAGAAGAACAAAAAAACAACCGTCGACCAGTTAAACGACAGAGCAATAAACGCTATTCTTCTAAAAATAAACGTGATTTAAAAAAACTGCTCTTTCAGGTAGTAATTTATGGTTTTATCTTCTGCCTTCTAGTAGGCACCATTACTATTCTTTGGTTATCAAGAGACTTACCTAATCCTAACCAGTTAATTGACAGAGAGGTAGCCCAAAGCACTAAAATTTATGATCGTAGTGGTGAAAATATTATCTATGAAATAAGTGGCGAAGAAAGAAGAACTTTAGTAAAATTAGATGATTTGCCTGATTATATAAAAAACGCCACTATCGCTATTGAAGATAAAAACTTTTATAAACATGGTGGTTTTAGTGTTTGGGCTATGTTTAGAACTATGATAACTAATGTTATATATCATCGTAGCGCTGGTGGCTCTACTCTTACCCAACAATTTATAAAAAACGCTGTTTTAAGTAATGAAAAAACTATAATTAGAAAATTAAAGGAATTGATTCTCGCCTATAAACTAGAAAAACGTTTTTCCAAAGATGAAATTCTGCAAATGTATCTTAATGAAATTCCTTACGGCTCAAACGCCTATGGCGTAGAGGCAGCCAGCCAAAAATACTTTGGTAAAAATAGTCGTGATTTAAGTATTGCTGAGGCAGCTCTTTTAGCCGCCCTTCCTCAATCACCTTCTCGTTATTCACCTTATGGCGCCAATAAAGATTTACTCTTAGGTCGCAAAGATTACATTCTTGAAGTTATGGCTGAACAAGGTTATATCTCAGAAGAAGAAAGAGATATTGCAAAACAAGAAGAGTTAGTTTTTAAAGGAAGAGATAATAATATAACAGCCCCTCATTTTGTTATGTATATAAAAGGAATTTTATCGGAAAAATATGGAGAAAAAATGATAGAACAGGGTGGTTTAAAAATATACACAACCTTAGATCTATACAAGCAAAAAATTGCCGAAGAAGTTATCACTGAAAAAACAGAAAATTATCTTGAAAAATATAAAGCAGAAAATGCTGCTTTAGTGGCCATTGATCCAAAAACGGGAGAAATATTAGCCATGGTTGGATCACGTGATTATTTTGATGATGAAATAGATGGACAGGTCAATGTCACAATTAGACCAAGACAACCAGGCTCTTCAATGAAACCAATTGTATACGCCGCTTTATTTGAAAAAGGCTATACTCCTAATACTATTTTATATGACGTTAAAACTAATTTTTCTACCAATCCTAGTGAACCATATTCTCCTAATAACTATGATGGTGGCGAACGAGGACCTGTTAGTATACGTCAAGCATTGGCTGGATCGTTAAATATTCCAGCAGTAAAGGCTATTTATTTAGCTGACATTAATACTGTTTTAGATTTAACTGATAATTTAGGCTATACAACACTTTATCCCCGTAACCGCTTCGGTTTATCCCTTGTACTAGGCGGGGGAGAGGTAAAAATGATAGAACATGTTAATGCTTATAGCGCCTTCGCTCGCGATGGAAAAATAAATTCCCTTATTAGCATCCTAAAAGTTGAGGATAAAGATGGCCATATTTTAGAAGAGACAAAACCACAAGAAAAAAAGGTATTAGATTCACAAGTCGCTCGCATGATAAATAGCATTCTAAGCGACAACGCTGCTAGATCTTATGTATTTGGCGAAAAGAATAGTCTCACGCTAGGAGAGCGCCCTGTAGCGGCTAAAACGGGTACAACAAATAACTTCCGTGATGCTTGGACTATAGGATATACCCCTTCTCTTATAACTGGTGTTTGGGTTGGAAATAGCGACAACAAGGAAATGAGCGGAAAAGCAGATGGAAGTGTTATCGCTGCTCCTATTTGGCAGGAATTTATGAAAAGAGTTCTTGGTGATACACCTTTTGAATCTTTTAAAGAACCTGATGATTACACTACCGGGAAAGCGATTTTAGATGGAGAGGTACCAAGTGAAAAAGTGAAGATAGACAAGAGCTCTGGTCTTCTTGCTAGTGATTTAACTCCTTGGGAATTAATAGAAGAAGTAAATATCCCCTCTCATCACAGTATTTTGTTTTATGTTGATAAAGATGAACCACGCGGCGAAATTCCAAAAAAACCAGAAAATGACCCTCAATTTAATACTTGGGAAGAAGCAATAAAAAAATGGGAAGAAAAAAATTCAACCTCATCAACTATTACTCTTCCAGAAGATTATAGTGAAAACCATTTACCAGAAAATAAGCCAGAACTAGAAATAATATATCCACAAAACAACGAAACAATAACTGATAATAATCTGGAGATAAAAATTTTAGCTTCAGCTAAAAGAGGTATAAATAGAACTGAGTATTATTTAAATAATAATCTCTGGCAAACAAAGTTAGAAAAAAATGAAACACTATTGTCTCAAATTAATTTTCTAAACAACGGTTATCATAATTTAAAAGTTAGGGTTTGTGATGATGTTTTAAATTGTACAGATAAATCTTTGAATTTTAATTTATTAATAAAAGACAATCCTATTATAAATACTAAAAACTCATTAACAATAACCTATCCTAGTTCTGGATTAGCTTTAAATTCCAACGACTTTCCACTACCAATAAGTTTTTCAGTAAAACAATCTGATAGAATTTCTCAAATTAAATTTTTCTTAAAAGATGAATCTAATAAAACTACACATCTTCAAACTATTATTGATAATATAAATACAAATAACTCCCTATCATTAAACTCTTCTCCGCCACCAGGAACGCATCATCTTTTTGCCGAACTTTATGATTGGAATGGAGATGTTATAAAAAGCGAAGAAATAGTGTTGGTAATAAAATAAACAACAAAAAACACCCTCCAAAAAAGAGGGTGTTTTTATTTTTACCTATTGTCTAATAGGCATAACTATATAAAGATAATCTTTATTTTTTTCTGGGCGCAGAACACAAGGAGTCGTATTGTTTAAAACACTTAAATTAACAAATTCTCCATCAATATTATTCAATCCATCTAGCAAATAACGGTAGTTAATAGTAACCTCATTATCTCCACCATTTACCTCTGCTGCTAATTCAACTTGACTTTCACCACTTGAACCAGAAAAAGCTGAGACTAATATTTTTTTACCAAAAAACAAAAGAGTTATATCATTAATTCCAGTTTTAGAAAATAATGCCGCTGCTTTTACAGCCCTTATTAAATCATTTCTATTAGTTTTTATTTCTGTCTGACTTTTACTTGGTATTATTTGTTGATAATCTGGATAATGACCACTTATTAGGCGAGAAATTATTTCCACTGAATCAAAAGAGAATAAAATTTGATTATCTGATAAATATATTTTTATCTCTTGATCGTCTTGATTTAAAGAATTTTCAAAATTACCAATAATTCTTAAAAGTTCTTGAATTGTTTTAGCTGGCACAATTATTTTTTGATCTTCCTCAATTTTTTCTTTATTTACTTTTAATTTATACTCCGCTAAACGATAACTATCAGTAGCAGCTAAAAAAAGTTCCTCACCAATAAAAGAAAATAAAACACCGCTAAGTTCTAATCTGTTTTCGCTATTTGAAACAGAAAAGATAACACTATTTAAAGCTTTTTTAAGTGTAAAAAGATTAGTGGAATAAAAACTATTTTTAGGAATAGTGGGGATTAAAGGAAATTCCTTACTATCTTCTCCTTTTATTTTTGTTTTGTAATTACCACACTCTATTTTTAACTCATTTTTTTCTAAATCAACCAATACCTTTTCACCATTTTCAAGTAAGGAAATATATTCATTTATTAATTTAGAATCAACTGTAAATTCTCCATCCTTCTCTACCTTACCCCTGATTTGATGGCTAATACCTATCTCTAAATTAGTACTAATAAATTCAATTGTTCCCGCATTTGCTTTTATTAAAATATTATTTAAAATTGGTAAATTAATATTTTTTGAACTAATACGACTAACAACACTTAAACCTCTTTTTAAATTTTCTTGCAGACTTATAAATTTCATATTTTTTAATTGTCTATTAATTATTAATTTATATATAAATAAACAATAATAATAATAAGGAAGTGGATAAGTTTTAATTTCTTTTGTTTTTTATATTTTTACTAGGGTTTTTAATCAATTTTCTTGTTGAAAAACACTTTATAGTCCGGGGGAGAATTTTTAACAGTTTGTTTATAAGATTTACTTTCTCTCTTTTATTAACAAATTGTTAAAAGTTATTATCTTATAAATCACAGGTTATAAACAGTATTTTTAAACTTATCAACAGTTAATAAGTAGAAATTAATAGACTTGGGAAAGTAATTGACGGATTGATTCTATTTCTTGTTTTAACTTTTCATTTCCTTTTTCTTGTATTTCTTGACAAACCTTATTATAAGCATGCATAGCGGTGGTGTGATCTCTACCACCCAACTCTTGTCCGATATTAGGATAAGAAGAGTTTAATTCTTCTCTAATTAAATAAATAGCCACTTGTCTTGGTCCAACTAATTCTTTTTTTCTACTTTCACTTATTAACTCTTTAGAACTTATATTATAAAACTTAGCGGTGGCATCAATTACTTCTTTAGCGGTTAAAGACTTAGTTTGAATATTTGATATGTAGTCACCCAAAACATCTTTTATTGATTTTAAACTTGGTTCTATTTGTTTAAGTTGATGGAAGGCGATTACTTTAATCAAAGCTCCCTCTAATTCTCTGATATTATTTTGAACATGATCAGCGATATAACCTAATATCTCTCTATCTAATTTGAAATTTTTTTCATCAGCCTTTTTTTCTAAAATAGCTATTTTAGTTTCAATATCTGGTTTGCCAACATCAGCCACCATACCAGATTCAAAACGAGAAACAAGTCTTTTTTCAATAGCTGGGATTGATTTAGGCGCCCTATCGGATGTTAATACTATTTGTTTGTCGTTTTGTAATAATTCATTAAAGGTATGAAAAAATTCTTCTTGAGTTCCATCTTTTCCACCCATAAACTGAACATCATCTACTAACAATAGATCAACATTTCGATATAAATTTTTGAATTCTTTTGCCTTTCCACTTGTTACTGCTTGAATATAGTTGTTGGTAAATTTTTCACTGGTCGTATAAAGAATTTTACTATTAGTTTTAGCAACCTCATTACCAATAGCTTGAAGAAGATGGGTTTTCCCTAACCCAACTCCACCATAAATGAAAAGAGGGTTATAAGATTTTCCTAAGTTGTTAACTACCGCCAAACAAGCGGCATGAGCAAGTTCATTTCCTTTACCAACAATAAAACTTTCAAAAACATAACGTGGATTAAGACCGTGTTTTCCTAAAACATTTTGTGGGACAGACTGAGAACTGTTTGTCTCCATTTTAGTTATTCTTGATTCTTGATTGTTTGAAGTTTGACTGCCATTAGTGATATTAGTATTTCCACCAATTATTATATTTGTCTGATCAGCCTTCTTTAATTCAATTTTATATATTATTTCTTTTATTTTTCTTTGGCTAACATTTTCTATCGCTTTTAAAATGTTTTTATGATACTTTTCTTCCAACCATTTCTTTACAAAAGCATTAGGAACACAAACAACAACCCTCTCGCTTTCAAAAGAAGAGATAAAAGTATCTTTAAACCAGGTAATAAAATTGGCACGAGATAAACTTATTTCTATTTCTCCTAAAACTGCCTGCCAGATTTGTTCATTGTTCATAAGCATGGAAATTAATTGAGCTAGGAAACGTTTTTAGTATTACGATTTTTAGATTACTATAATTATATTAGATAAGGGATTTATTAACAAGTCGGTCCTCTGTTAAAAATATGTTAATAAAAAGGGGATAAGCTCAGGCGAGAACTTTAAATATTAATTGACTTTGCTACACAAAAGTGTTAACTTATAAAAGTAATTTGAAATATTTAAGTTTACTTTAGTTATGCCAAAAAGAACCTATCAACCGGATAAACACCGAGCTAGCAAGAAACATGGATTTTTAGAAAGAATGTCAACTGCTAACGGGCGGGCTGTTTTGAAGAGGCGTCGTGAAAAAGGACGCGAAAAAATTTCCAAATAAAACAAGGGAATTTCCATGTTAGATAAAAAAAATAGAATAAGATTAAAAAAAGAATTTGACCACGTTTTTCAAACTGGCCAATCTTTTTATTCAGGAATTATTGGGGTGAAAATAGCTAATAATAAAGAAAATATTGTTAGATTTGGTTTTTTAGTTGGTCTTAAGGTTAATAAAAAAGCAGTTGTCCGTAATAAAATAAAAAGACAATTACGTGAAATTTCCTTTCAAGAGTTAAAAGAGATAAAAAACGGAACTGATATTGTTATTATTGCTTTACCTGCTATTTTAAAAGCTGATTTTGAAATAATAAAGAAAGATTTAAAATTAACCCTCAAAAGGTTAAATTTGTATAAAACCCAAAATGACTAATAAAATGTTGAAATTATTGAGGTTTTTTTGGTGTTTACCGCGCAACATTATTGTTTTTTTTATAAGAATATACCAAAAAACCCTGTCTTTTGATCATGGATGGTTTAAAAGTTTATACCCTCATGGATTTTGCCGTTTTTATCCTACTTGCTCTGAATATGGCGCTCAAGCTTTCAAAAAATATGGTGTTATTAAGGGAGGAATTATAACCATGTGGCGTGTTTTACGCTGTAATCCTTGGAATAAAGGCGGGAACGACCCTGTTAAATAGTTAATAAGAATAAAATTTAAAACAAAATATTTATGAGTCAACTTTTTACTACGATTTTTTATCAACCCATTCTTAATTTATTGGTTTTTCTGTATAACACCATTTCTTTTCAAGACCTTGGTGTTGCCATTATTCTTTTAACGGTTATTATAAAAGCGATTTTGTGGCCGCTTAACAAAAAATCTATTAAATCACAAAAGGATTTACAAGAGTTACAACCAAAACTTAATGAATTAAAAAAGCAATACGGTGATGATAAGATGGGGCTTAGTCAGGCTACCATGAATTTGTATAAAGAAAGCAAAATAAATCCTCTTTCTTCTTGCCTTCCGCTTTTAATACAACTTCCCTTTCTTTTTGCAGTTTATCGTGTTTTTAGAGACGGTTTAAATAATAAGTTAGATTTAGTATATTCTTTTATTAATAAGCCAGAAGTTATAAACGGAGTATTTTTAGGCTTTCTTGATTTGAACAAACCTAGTATTTATTTAGCTGTTTTAGCTGGACTTGCACAGTTTTGGCAGGCGAAAATGATGTCTACTAAAAAACCAGAAGTAAAAACTGATAGCTCTAAAGATGAAAGTATGACCAGTATTATGAACAAGCAAATGCTTTATTTTATGCCGGCTATAACTATTTTTATTGGTATTTCACTGCCAGGTGGCTTAACGCTTTATTGGTTTATTATTACTCTTTTAACTGCCCTGCAACAAGCTTT
>CAZQJT010000007.1:0-19550 GCA_964593665.1 uncultured Gammaproteobacteria bacterium | reverse complement strand
TTTTATTCTATTTCTTCAGTTTCAATAGTTGCTTCAATTATTTCTCCCGCTTCACCTTCTTCTTGGGCAGTCTCTTCTTCAGATGGCAATTCTTTACCAATTAAACAAACTTCTCTCCAAGGGACATAATGAGAACTAAAACGTCTTTCTTGGACTGGGGTTGTAGTGGCTCCTTCGGGATATATAACCGTGTAGTCAAAATAAGCATCAGCGCCATTGTGAGCACTCTCAGTACATTTTTTTTCACCTGGAGCAAGGTCTTCGCTTTCAATATACTTTGTTGGCTCAGGTTTAACAATATTGTAAATAACAGGTTTTGTTGTTGTGGCAGTTCGACCATCTTCTTTTCCCCAGAAATCAAAATAAATATTATTTCCCTCTATCCTAAATTGGATAAGAATATAATCAGGCGTATCGTTTATAAAACGAACATCGGGATTAGGAATATAGACGGCAGCATCCATACCAGCTGGTTCGTAATAGGAAACACGATAAGAGTGGTTTCGTCTTTCAGTAATAGGTAATCCACTTTCCAAAGCAGCTCTAAAAAGCGTGGTAGCTACTTGACAGAGACCACCCCCGTATTCAGGAATAGTTTTATTATCTTTAATAACTAATTCTGGAAAGTAACCAGTTTCAGCGCTAACATCGCCTAAAGCTTTTACTAAAGAAAACTCTTCTCCAGGGGCAATTAATATTCCACTAACCGCTTGTGCTCCAACAGAAATATTTTTACGACGGTTAACTGATGACCCGGCAAAGTTTGAATGTCCAGTACCAATTATTTCTTGAATATTATAATTTTCTTCTGGGTTTAAACTTTGACTACTTATCTTTTCAATAATTAAATCAACTTCACTGTTACCAGCAAAAAAATCATTTTTTATCTTTTCTGACGATGAAGCAATATTTAATTTTTGGCCATCTATTCCTCTTTGCCAAGTGCTGACTTTATTATCTTTTATTTCAAAACGAGCTTTTACTGGCTCTATATCAATAGAAGGAGAGACTGTTTCTTGTAGGTAACTAGCAATCTTATTTGTATCTAAAATAAGTTTTAAGTTAACATCTTTGTTCTCTGTCATTAGCCAGGTAACTAATTTTTCTGGACCAATAGTCCAGAGTTTAGAACTTGTTTTTGTTTCAGGTTTTTTATAGAAGATTTTTAGGCCATTTGAATTAATTATTTTTTCAGCTTCTTCTTTTAAACTTTCTAAATCAGAACTCTTAACGCTTGGATACTCAGAACGAGTTTTTAGAAAAATAATTTCTTCTGATAAATTTTCTAAAGCATTGTTTATATCACCTAAAGCTAAGGTATAATTTATTTGTTTGCCGATTTTTTCTGGAATAATTTTTAAAGAGTCGTTTTGTTTGTCAAAAGAAAAAAAAGCATTATTTGCTGGGATATTTAATTCAACAAAAGCTTGAGAAAGCAATTCTTCTAGGCGGTTCTCTTCTAAAGAATAAATTGTTGTAATTTTTTTATCTCCTGAATTTAACTTAGTTGATAAATAGCGAAAAAAATTAAGACTACCCTCTTTTTCTATAATTTTATTTATTGTTTTTTCAACTTCAAAAGAAGCTAGGCGATAAGATAAATCAGGGTCAAAAGAGTCGCTTAATAAATCTATAGTGACCAATTTTTCACCATGTTTCAAAATTAAGCCTCTTTCTAAAAAAGAATTTGTTTTTTGAGTAATAATTTCTTTAGCTTCCTCTAAGGTTTTCCCTGATAAATCAATAGAACCAATAAATACATTAGGGTTTATTCTTCCGCGGTAATTTTTGTGCCAGCTTAGATAAACACCAAGAGTTGTTATAAACAATAAAAAAACCGTTAGAACCAGCAAGATTCTCATTGTCGGCTTCTTTTTTTTCATATGAAAAAATTAATCTTTTAATTTTACTTCTATTTTATTAGGAGTGCTTTTGTAAAGTGTGATAGTTAAAACACCGTTTTCTAGATCAGCTTCAACTTTTTTATTATCAACTTCACTAGGCAAAATTATAGAGCGAGAAAATGGTCCCCAATAGCATTCTTTATAAAGATAATCTTCTTCTAAAACGGTTTCTTTTAGCGTTCGGCGTCCTTTTATAGTTAAAAGATCATTATGAAGAGATATTTTTAAGTTTTCCGGAACAACCCCGGCAATAGTTGATTTAATAATAATTTTTTTGTCAGTTTGAAAAACATCTATAGCTAGCTGTCCCTCCATTTCTTCGTTTTCATAATCAAGCCAACTATTTATTGATGGCTCATCATTTTCTTTCACTAGTGATTCGTTATTTTTTTTCTTAAATATCATATAATTTTTTATTTTCTTCTTTTAATGTATCAATTTTTAGCTAAAATGTAAATCTTTTTATAAAAAAACTACTGTCTTACTGCAGTAGTTTTTTGTGGGCCCGACAGAACTCGAATCTGTGACCTCTACGATGTCAACGTAGCGCTCTAACCAACTGAGCTACGAGCCCATAAATAATCTGTGGGCATAGATGGACTTGAACCATCGACCCCCGCTTTATAAGAGCGGTGCTCTAACCAACTGAGCTATATGCCCATTATAATAAGGAAGCAAAAACAATTCAAGCAAGTTTTTAGCAGCTTCGCTTTAGTTTATACCACTATGAGTTTAATTTTTCAAGCTTGCTTTTAAGTTCAGGAATAATTAAGGAACTAGCTGTTTCTATGTCTTGATTAATGAGCCAAGAAGCCACCTTTTTGTTACCACTTTCTTCTTTGGCAGAGTAGAGATCAAAAACATTTATTGTTTTTAGGGAATAAAGAAACAATCTAGTCTTTTCTTCTTTTTGTTCACAAAAAACAGCCACAATATTCGCTTGAGGAACGTTTATAATAAGCTCATCTATAATAGCATCAAGATTTTCTGTTTCAGCTTCGGTTTCTGTAAAATCTTCAAGGCTTAATTTAGTTATTAGAAGCTCTTCTCTGTTTTCTGATTGAAGATTGTTTAAAACTCTCCCCCAAAGTTTTAGAGTTTTTATATCTCGGGAACGGTACAGATTGGCGATTATTTCTTCACGACGCGCTTTTAAAGAGATAAGCTCAGAACTAGCTAAAAAAGTACGAGGAGTTAAATTAGAGCTTTTGAAATTTTTTGTTTTTTGAATAATACCACTTAAAAGACAGGTGGCAATATCTTCATCAATTAATTCTTCCTTTTTGTTTTTCAAGAGGTAAAAAATTATCTCTGCTCTAGAGGCTGCGTTTAAATCAATAAAGTTTATTTGTCCAAAAGACTCATTGTTTGCTTGATTGTCAATATTAACAATGGTTGTTTTGTAGAAAAATTCAATATTTTTATCATAAATTTCCCCTAGAGACTCAAGCTCACTAACGCCAATAGTAATAATTAAATCATATTTAAATTGATCAGCGCGAGAGCTGACATCTTCTGGTTTAAACCAACCATCAAGAGGAGAAATTATAAAATTTAATTTATTATTATCAACTGAATATTTAATTTGACTAACTTTTGCTTGGCTAATATCAACAGAAACAATAAAACGACGTAAGTTATAAAGATTTTCCGAAATAGCGCTATATTCAGGCAAAAAAGAGAATGATCCAATTTTTTTTGTTTTTTCTCCAACAATATCAACTTTGTAGTTAGCTTTTTTTAGAAATAAAAAAAGAGCTAGTGCTGAAGACAAAGCGTCTTCACCCTGATGACTAGAAAAAATTATTAAAATGTTGCTTGATTTTTCAATTTGATTGAAAATTTGTTGTTCAAGGCTGAGCATTTTATTCAAAAAAATTACCCTTGCTAATTTCAAGAGCTAACTGATAAATATACCTTTATTTTAAGTCAAAGTCAAGCTAATGTAAGTTTGACTTCAGGCTCTTTTTTTGGTAATTTTAATGTATGAAAAACGAACTAAATAAAGCTTATAATCCAAGTGAGCACGAAGATAGAATTTACCAGAAATGGGAAAAATCTGGGTTTTTTAACCCCGATAACTTAAACGTGTCTTTGGATGCGCCCACCTATACCATTGTTCTTCCTCCGCCTAATATTACTGCCAATTTACATGTTGGTCATAGCTCTATGTTAGCAATTGAGGATTTGCTTATTAGATATAAGCGTCTTAAGGGATATCGCGCCCTTTGGATTCCTGGAACAGATCATGCTGCTATTGCCACGCAAATGGTAGTTGAAAAGAAGATTTTTCAAGAAACTGGCCAAACTAGGCATGATTTAGGGAGAGAAAAGCTTTTAGAAGAAATTTGGAATTTTTTAAGAAATACCCAAGCTAACATTCTTCATCAGGCTCGTAAAATGGGGTCTTCTTTGGATTGGTCTCGTGAAGCTTTTACTCTTGATGATATTCGTCAAAAAGCGGTTAGTAACCTTTTTAAGGAAATGTATGACGCGGGTGTTATTTATCGCGGTGAAAGAATTGTTAATTGGTGTCCGCATTGTCACTCTACTTTAGCTGACGATGAAGTTGAATATAGGGAACAATCAGCCAAACTCTATACTTTTAAATACAGTGCTGATTTTCCTATCACTATTTCTACCACCAGACCAGAAACAAAATTAGGAGACACTGCGGTTGCTGTTAATCCCAAAGATGAAAGATATAAAAAATATATAGGTCAGGAATATAAGGTTGATTTTTGTGGACAAAATTTAAATATTAAAATAATTGCCGATAGAAAAGTAGAAATGGATTTTGGAACAGGCGCCTTAGGAGTAACCCCAGCCCACTCTATGGTTGATTGGCAAATGGCAGAAAAAAATAATCTCCCAATTGTAAAAGTTATTAATGAAGATGGTTTAATCCATCAAGGTTTTGGGGTTTTTTCTAATTTAAAAGTAGAGGAAGCTAGAGAACTTGTTGTCACAGAGCTTAGAAAGAGAGATTTAATGATTTCTGAAGAAGATTTAAACAATAATCTTTCTATTTGTTATCGCTGTAATACGCCCATAGAACCACTACCATCTAAACAATGGTTTGTTGGTGTAGATAAAAAACTAGATCGTTTTGATGGGCTTTCTTTAAAAGAAAAATCACTACAAGTTTTTCAAGATAAGCAAATTAAATTTATCCCTGAAAGATTCGGTCAAAGATATGAGAATTGGATGGAGAATTTACATGATTGGTGTATTTCTCGCCAGATTTGGTTTGGCCATGCTATTCCTATTTGGTACCGCGAAGAAGAAATATATTGCGGGATAGAAGCACCCAAAGAAAATGGTTGGATTCAGGAACAAGATACACTTGATACTTGGTTTTCTTCAGGAATGTGGACTTTTTCAACCTTAGGTTGGCCAGAAAATTTTAAAGATGGTAAAAAAACAGGCGATTTAAAGAAATACCACCCTACTCAAGTTTTAGAAACCGGCTACGACATTCTAACTCTTTGGGTTTCTCGCATGATAATGATGTCCTTATTTGCTTTAGGGGAAATTCCATTTGAAAAAGTTTATCTTCATGGGCTTATTTTAGACGCTAAGGGCAAAAAAATGTGTAAAAGCAAAAAGAATGGAGTTGATCCCTTGGATGCTATCTCTGAATATGGTACAGATGCTTTACGTTTAGCCCTTTTAATGGGAGCTACTCCAGGAAGTGATAATCGGTATAGTTCAGAGAAAATGGAAGCAAAGCGCAATTTTATTAATAAGTTGTGGAATATTTCTCGTTTTATCCTTATAAGTGTTTCTCAAGAAGCGCTTGCCTCTCCAGTCGATAAAACACCTAACTTAAAAACAGTTGCTGATAAATGGATAATAGGCGAACTGCAAAATTTAATAAAAAATATAACAGAAAGATTGGAAAATTTTGAATTTTCTTTAGCGGCTGAAGATTTAACAGACTTTACTTGGAATAAATTAGCTGATTGGTATTTAGAGGTAGCTAAGATAGAAAAAGACAAAGATGAAATATTGGTTTATCTTTTAAAGAATATTCTGATTTTATGGCACCCATTTATACCCTTTGTTACAGAGACAATCTGGGAAAGCTTTAATGAGGATTTTTTAATGGTTACTAAGTGGCCAGTAGAAAAAAAAGAATTTCAACAAAATGATGAATTTATTATTTTACAAGAAGTTATAATAGCCATACGCAATGCGCGTAGTCAAAATAAAATAGAGCCAGCTAGAAAGTTAAGTGCTTTAGTTTTTGGTGATGAAAAAATAGAAATAATTAAAGCTAATCAAGAACTTATTAAAAATTTAAAAACTGGTTTAGTTGATTTGGAAATTAAAACAGAAACAGAAAAACCACAAAAAGCTATTATGGTTGCTTGCGGTGGTTTGGAAATTTATTTATTGGGAGCTGTGGATGAAGAAAAAGAGAAAGAACGTCTTTTGAAAGAAAAAGAAAATTTGGAAAAATTAATTAGTTTACAAAAAAATAAATTAGATAATGAAGATTTTGTTTCTCGTGCTCCAGAAAAAATAGTAACAGCTGAGAAAGAAAAACTTAATAATTATCAAGGAGAGTTAAAAAAGATAAATGAAGTTATTTCTAAACTATGACTTTAAAAAATTATTTATTTGTTATGTCGGTGCTAACGGCTGCTTGTTGGGGTTTGTTTTTTTTCGTTGTTTCCTTAGTTGACCCCAATTATACTAATTGGATTGGCTTTGTTCTTTTTTATTTAGCACTATTTTTATCTTTAAGTGGAACAATTGCTTTATTGGGTTTTGTTTTTCGCTTTTTTGCTTTAAAAAAAGAATTAGCTTTTAATTTAGTAAAAGTATCGTTTAGACAGTCATTTATTTTTTCTCTATTTGTTATCTTTTTATTATTACTTAAATCGTGGGATCTTTTTAATTGGCTTAATCTGGCACTTTTAATTATTATCTTTATCATTTTAGAGTTATTTTTAACTGGATATAGAAAGAGTCGTTAGACAAAAATATATGAAAAATAAAATTGAAGAATTAAAGAAAGAAATATTAGCACGTTTAGATGAGGTTAAAAACAGTGACAATTTAAAAGATATTGAGATTAAATACTTATCTCGTAAGGGTGAGTTTAGTGAGCTGTTACGTGGTTTTAAAGAGCTAAGTATTGATATTCGTCGTGATTTGGGAGAAATAGCTAACAATGCTAAGAAGGAAGTACAAGATAAATTTAGAGAAATGAAAGATAAGTTTGAAATTTCTAATCGCAATTCTGACTTTATTGATGTTACCTTGCCGGGTAAAAATGTAACAAACGGGCATCTTCATCCATTAACTTTAGTACAAAATGAAATAGAAGATCTCTTTACCTCCTTGGGATTTATCGTTGGTGACGGTCCAGAACTTGAAAGTGATTATTATAATTTTACCGCTCTTAATGTTGATCCGCTTCATCCGGCCAGAGATATGCAAGATACTTTTTATATTGATTCAAAAAACAAAGACGGGCAATATGATTTGTTAATGAGAACGCAAACATCTCCAGTCCAAATTAGACTAATGCAAAAATATGGCGCACCATTGAAGGCAATTATTCCTGGTCGTTGTTTTAGAAATGAAGCAACTGATGCCCGTCATGAACATACTTTTTATCAATTTGAAGGAATAATGATAGGGGAAAATATAAATTTTGCTAATTTAAAAAGCTTATTAGAGATTGTTGGTCGTAAATTATTTGGCGAAAATACGAAACTTCGTATGCGTCCTAAATTTTTTCCTTTTGTTGAGCCAGGAAATAATGGTGAATATACTTGTTTTCTTTGTCAGGGTAAGGGTTGCCGAGTTTGCAAACATACTGGTTGGTTAGAAATTGTTGGCGCTGGATTAATTCACCCTGATGTTTTGCGAGCTGGCGGAATTGATCCAGAAAAATATTCAGGATTAGCTTTTGGGTTTGGTCTAAGTCGTTTAGTTATGCTTAAATATGGAATTAACGACGTACGCCTTTTAAATAGTGGAGATTTAAAGTTTTTAGAACAATTTTAATTTTATGTATATTTCTCTTAATTGGTTAAAAGATTTTGTTAATTTGTCCAGTAAGACAAGTTCTTTAGAAATTGCCCAAAAACTTACCAACCACACCGCTGAAGTTGAAGGTTTTATTAATCAAGCACAACAGTTTGATAAAGTGGTGGTTGGAAAAGTTTTAGAAGTAAAAAAACATCCTAATGCAGATCGTTTAAGATTGGCATTAGTTGATGTTAAAACAGAAAAATTAGCTATAGTTTGCGGTGCCCCTAACTTAGAGGTTGGGCAATTAGTTCCAGTTGCTTTATGTGGAGCTATATTGCCTGGTGATTTTGAGATTAAAGAATCTGAAATTAGAGGTGAAAAATCATGTGGTATGATTTGTGCTGAAGATGAACTTGGTCTTGGAAGCAATCATGAAGGAATTATTGTTTTAGATAAAAAAGCTAAAATAGGAGAAACGTTTGCTAGTTATTTGCACGCCGATGACACTGTTTTTGAAATTGATAACAAGTCTTTGTCTAATCGTCCCGACCTTCTTAGCCACTATGGGATTGCTCGTGAGTTAAGCGCTATTTTTAATGTTCCCCTTAAACCATATGAAAAATTATTAGATAGAAAGATAAAGTTTTTAGAACAAAAGGAAAGTAATTTGGATGTAAAGATTGAAGATAAGGAAGCCTGCCCTCGTTATTTGGCGGTTAAAATTGATAATATTGAAATTAAAGAATCGCCAGGTTGGTTAAAAGATCGTTTGATTGCCGTAAAACAAAAACCAATTAATAATATTGTTGATCTTACCAATTATATTCTTTTAGAACTTGGGCAACCTCTTCATGCTTTTTCTGCAGATAAAGTTAAGAAGATATTGGTTCGTCGTGCTGAGAATGGAGAAAAAATAGAGACTTTGGATGAAAAAGAGAGAATTTTAAGTTCTGAAGACTTGCTTATCAGTGACGGTGACCAAGCTTTGGCTTTAGCTGGTATTATGGGTGGTTTAAATAGTGGAATTAATGAAAAAACAAATAGTATAATTTTAGAAGCGGCTAATTTTAAGGCAGGAGTTATTAGAAAGACTTCACAAAAACTTGGGATTAGAACAGAATCCTCGACTCGTTATGAAAAATCATTAGATCCTTTGTTAACAGAGATTGCTTTGTTTCGCT
Organism: uncultured Gammaproteobacteria bacterium; assembly: GCA_964593665.1. Taxonomy (GTDB): domain Bacteria; phylum Patescibacteriota; class Patescibacteriia; order Patescibacteriales; family UBA12465; genus UBA12465. The sequence continues at coordinate 10,474 of CAZQJT010000007.1, read as the reverse complement.
TTTTAAACCTTCTCTTTAAGGTATTACCAAAAGCGATTGTCTCTAGTAGTTTAGTGGACATAAATAATGTAAAAATTAAAGAAAAGGAGATATCTTTGAATCTTGATTGGGTTAATCGTAAAATAGGTCAAGAAATTCCTCGTTCTGAAGTAATTACTAATTTGCAAAAGTTGGGATTTGAAATAATAAGTGAAGAGGCAGAAATTTTGAAAATAAAAATACCATCTTGGCGAGCAACAAAAGATGTTTCTATCCCAGAAGACTTGGTTGAAGAGGTTCTTCGTTTGCATGGTTATGACCAGATAGAATCTCGCTTACCGATTGAACCATTATCTTTGCCTTACATTAATGAAGAAAGATTATTGCAGAGAAAAATAAAGAATATTTTAGCCTGGAAACACAACTTAAATGAGGTTTATAATTATTCTTTTGTTGGAGAAGAACAATTAAAAAAGTTAAATATTGATTTTTTCAAACATTTACGACTAGCTAACCCTTCCTCAGACAATCATACGCTACTTAGACAATCTTTAATCCCTAATTTAGTTGCTAATGTAAAAAACAATCAAGCAAGACCGGGTCAATTTGGATTTTTTGAATTTGGTAGCGTTTTTTTCAATGCTCCTGGTAACTTAAAAAAAGAAACTATTGGTGATAGTGTTATTCCATATCAAGAAAACCACTTGGGATTAGTTTTAGCTGGAGAAAACAATGATTTGTTTTCTGAACTTAAGGGGATTATAGATAATTTATTAAAAACCCTCCTTGGTTATGAGACAGAAATAATATTTTTAGAAACAGAGGATATTCCTGGTTGGGCTGATAAAAATTTAGTAGCCAAGATTTCTATTCTTGGAAAAGACATCGGACTTGTTGCTGCTCTTAGTTTAGAAGCGGTAAATAATTTTAATTTAAAGAAAAGGGTCTTTGTAGCAGAGATTAATTTTAAAGAATTAAATGAGCTTATTTTAGGGAATAATTCTTTTAAATTTCAAGAGTTAACTAAATATCCGCCTGTTAGTCGAGATCTAGCCTTTGTTCTAGATGAGAAAATACTGTATAATGAAATTAAGGGAGAAATAATTAACTTTAATCCTCTTTTAAGGAAACTTGAACTGTTTGATATCTATAATGGAGATAAGTTACCATTGGGAAAAAAGAGTTTAGCCTTTCATTTAACTTTTCAAGCAATTGATAGAACTTTAACGGCTTCCGAAGTAGATTTAATTATTAAAGATTTATTAGTTTATTTAGAGAAGAAGTTTGATATTCGTCTGCGTGATTAAAACTTTGTAATAATTAAAAAATAATTATATGTTTACCACTTCAACTGATATTCTCAATTTAGTATTATCAGTTTGTCTAATTCTTTTAACTTTCTTTTTGTGTTTAGCTCTTTATAATTTAATTGTTAGCTTAAGAAGAATTAATAAGGTGACAAAAATAGTAGAGAATGGAGTTGTAAAAGTTGAAGAAGTTGTTAATTTAGCTAAGGAAAAAATAAAAAATAGCCAAACATATTTTATGATATTGGCTGAAGTGGCCAAAAAAGCTTTTGAGTTTATTCAAGAAAAGCGTTCTGAAAAAAAAGAAGATAAAAAAAAGAAAAAGAAAAATAAGTAATTAAAAGTTTAAATAAAAAAATCCGGCAAATTGCCGGATTTTTATTATTATTATTATTATTCTCTTTCTTTATTTTTCTATATAACCGCAACCCTTATCGCTACATTTTATTTGTCCTGTTTTTGTATCTTTTAGTAAAAGACTATCACAGTCGGGACATTTTTCTCCGGTTGGTTCTCCCCAATAAGCATTTTTACAATCAGGATAGTTGCTGCAAGCCCAAAAGGCGCCGCGTCGGCTAAATTTTTTTACAATCTTTCCTGTTTTACAAGCAGGACAAGTGACTTCTTGACCACTGGGTTTTTGTGGAGAAATATTTTTTATGTTGCGACATTTAGGATAAGCGCTGCAAGCTAAAAATGGTCCAAATTTTCCACTTCTCACTTTCATCTCTGCGCCACATTTATCACAAACCTGTCCTTCGTATTTTTTTTGTAGCTCTAGAATTTTAGGATCAATTTCTTTAGCTACATTTTCTTCATTTCCGTATTTTTTAATATTTTTACAATCAGGATAAGCACTGCAAGCAAGAAATTTCCCAAAACGTCCTGTTTTTATAATCATTGATGCACCACATTTATCACAAATTTCATTTGATTTTTCTTCAGGCATAATATCTTTTTTATTAATTTCTGTTTCTTTCTTTTTTAAGTTGGTGTGAAAATCTTCATAGAAATCACCTATAACTGGTTGCCAATTTTTATCACCAGAGGCGATATCATCTAGATCATCTTCCATTTTAGCGGTAAAGCCGTAATCAGCTATTTTGGGGAAATGTTTAATTAAAAGATCGGTAACGATTAAGGCTATACTAGTTGGTTTTAATCTTTTGCCATCATCTCGTTCTACATAATTTCTAGTAATAATGGTATTAATGGTAGGGGCATAAGTAGAAGGGCGACCAATCCCGTGTTTTTCTAATTCTTTTACCAAACCAGCGTCTGAATAACGAGCTGGCGGGTTAGTGGTATGTTTTTCTGCTTTTAAAGAAAGTAAATCTAAATCATCTTTTTCTTTTAAAATAGGAAGAGTTTGTTCTTTTGTTTTTTCTGGCCATATTTTTAAATAACCATCAAAAAGAATTACTTGTCCAGTGGCTCTAAAAAGACAACTTTTATCTTGAGAACCAGCTTTAATATCAATTGTAGTAGACGCTAATGTGGCTTTAGACATTTGACTAGCCATTGTTCTTTGCCAAATTAATTCATATAAGCGAGCTTGATTCCTGTCAACTTTAGAAGAAATTTTTTCGGGGTCATTTTCAGCTTCAGTCGGGCGGATTGCCTCATGGGCTTCTTGGGCATTACGACTTTTATTTTTAAAGACTCGTCCCTCTTTGCAATAATATTCTTCTCCTAAATTTTTTAGTAACCAATTTTTAGCATCAGTGATGAAATTTGGTGATAAATTTAATGAGTCGGTACGCATATAAGTGATAAAACCGAGTTCATACAATTTCTGCGCGATTGTCATTGTCTGTTTGGCACTGTATCCTAATTGGCGATTAGCTGCCTGTTGTAGAGTTGAAGTGGTAAAGGGTGGATTTGGAGTTTTAAAAATTTCCTTTTTTTCTATTTTTTCTACTTGATAGTTCTCTTTTTGTAGGTAATCGTGTAATTCTTTCGCCTTATCTTTTTTTAAAGAAAGTTTTTGAAAAGTTTTTCCGTTAATTTTATAAAGGTCAGCTTGAAACTTTTCTTTTTCTTTCTTTTTTCTTAATTCTGCCGATAAGCTCCAATATTCCTCTTCTTTGAAAGCTAAAATCTCTCTTTCTCTTTCAACTATTAAACGAGTAGCAACGCTTTGAACCCTTCCAGCTGATAATCCTTTAGCTACTTTTTTCCATAAGAAAGGAGAAAGTTCATAACCAACTAAACGATCTAGTATTCGCCTAGCTTGTTGCGAATCTACCATATGTTGATTAATTTGACGCGGGGTCTTTAAAGCATCTAAAATAGCATTTTTAGTAATTTCATGAAAAACTATTCTTTTGGTTTTTTTAGCATCTAATTCAAGAGCTGCTGATAGGTGCCAGGCAATAGCCTCTCCTTCGCGGTCTTCGTCAGAAGCTAAAATAACTTCAGATGCTTTTTTGGCTGCAGATTTTAAAGAAGTAACAGTTTTTTTCGCTTTTTCAGGGATAACGTAGGTTGGATTAAAATTATTTTCAATATCTATTCCCATGCGACTTGCTGGCAGATCGCGAATATGGCCGAATGAAGATTCGACCCGATAATTTTTATCTAAAAATTTAGAAATTGTTTTCGCCTTGGTTGGCGATTCTACGATAATAAGATCCATAAGATAATTTATTTTTTATGATAGCTTATTACCTTGTTTTTAGCAATCATAATATATTTAGTGTACTATTTGTGTTTATCGTGTCAAGTAAAACTTATTTTTCATATATCTCTAAAATATCATCTGGGCTTATTACTACTTTCGCCCCTAATTTTATTAGATTATTACTACCAACATGAAATTCAGAGAAAATATCACCAGGGACTGCTAGCACTTCTCTGTTTTGCTCTAGCGCCCTACTGGTGGTAATTAAGGCACCAGATCTTTGTGGAGCTTCTATAATTAAAGTCGCTTTAGACAAGCCTGATATTAAACGGTTTCTTTGAGGAAAATTTTGTGCCCGAGCGCTAATAAGTGGTGGGAATTCTGAGACAATTAAACCATTAGATTCTATAATTTTTTGGCATAAAGATAAATTTTCTTTAGGATAAAAAACTTTTTTAGATAAGCCTGTTCCTAAAACAGCAATAGTTTTACCTCTTAGAGATATAGCTATTTTATGAGCCATTGTATCAACCCCCAAGGCTAGGCCACTTACCACGGTTAAGTTTGATTTTATTAGTTTTGGCAAAAGATAATTAATTGTTTTGGGCGCTAAGGGGCTATTTTTTCTTGGTCCGACAACAGCCAAACAGAGATTTAAATTATTTTTTTTAAGTAACCTTAAATTACCCTTATAGAACAAAACATAAGGAGGGGAATATATTTCTTTTAGTAAAAAAGGATAATTTTCATCATGCCAAGTTACAAAACCAATATGTTCTTCTTTTATTATTTTCTCAGCTGCTTCAAGATTGAATGATTTGCGCCAAGTGATAAACTCATTTATCAAATTATTTTTAATCCCCACGTTTTCTAACTGTTTTGTAGAAGCATTTAAAATTTTTTGATAGCTTTTAAAATGTGATAATAAAAATTTCATTTTTTGTGGCCCTATTTTAATAAAATGGCTTAAGCTAAAAAGGGCTAATCTTTCTTCTTCGTTTAAAATATATTTTTTCATAAGAGATAAATAAAAAACTTCTGAATTATTCAGAAGTTTTTTATTGTTATTTTATATTTCTATTGATATTTGAGAAAATATTTTATTAAGTTCTTCCCTCTCTTCTTTGTTAAATCTTTGTAGAACAAATTTTTCTGGTGGGATTTGATTACGCAATAAATCATTAGCAATCCCCAGACGAAAACGATAAAAGTTTTTTGTTTTTAAATAATTAATAATTGATTGCACACCGCGATGGCCTGCGCTTGAAGAGTTAGGAGTAGTTTTGTATTTTCCAAAAGGGATGTCTAAATCGTCATGAATAACAATTAATTCATTTGTTAAATTAGCCCCCTTTTTTAATAATAGGCCAAAGTTTTTCGGTAATAATTTATAATAGTTTAGTATTTTTTGGACTACTTGACCAGAATTATTCATAAAACTAAGGGGTTTTATATATAAAACACCTGCCGTTTCATGGGTTAGAGCTGCCCATTTTTTATTTTCTGTCCATTTTACTGGACCAAGCAAATAATCAAGATAGAGCCAGGCTATATTGTGTCGGGTGTTTTCATATTGTTCCCCGGGGTTACCCAGGCCAACTATTATTTTCATAAATCTTATATATTATAAGTTGTATGTGATTTTCTTTCTTTACCAACAGTAGTTTTTATTGGTGTTCCGGTGAAGCCATATCTTTCACGCAACTTGTTTTCGATAAATCTCAGATAAGAAAAATGCAAATCATCGTTTGGACCAATACGGACTATAAAAATTGGCGGATTATTTCCTTCTTGTATCAATTCGTAAATGTGAGGTGCTTTTAATCCTTTTCCTTTGGCTGGTTTGTGAATTTTTACGATTTGATTTAAAAATTTATTACATTGTGAAGGACTTAACCGCAAAGACCTTTCTTCGCTTATTTTTATAATTAAATCTAATATTTTGTTTGTCTTTTCTTTTGTTTTAGCTGATATAAATTGTAGTGGGGCCCAAGCGACAAAAGGCAATTTGTCATAAATTTTTTGTGTCCAAACCTTTGTGTTACGCTCTTCAATCAAATCCCATTTATTGGCGATTAGAATTAAACTTTTTTGTCTGTCTACTATTTCTTGAATTATTTTAGCATCCTGATGAGTTATTGGTTCGCTAATATCAAGTACTAATAAAGCGATATCTGCTTTATTTAAAGATTTTAAAGATTTAAGAATTCCTGGTTTTTCTAAACCCTTGCTCTTATTGCCTTGTTTAGAGATGCCGGCAGTGTCAACTATAGTGATGTGTTTATTTTTGTAAATTATTTCTGTGTTTTGAGGTTCTCTGGTTGTATGAGCAATTGGACTAACAATTACTCTTTCATAACCCAAAACAGCATTTAAAAGAGATGACTTTCCAACATTAGGCTTTCCAACTAAACAAACATTTATATTTTCATCTTCAGAATTTTTTACTGGTTTTTTATTTTTTTTGTTTTTGTCTATTTTGGAAATAACAACATCAAGAAAATCACCAGTACCCAGTCCGCTAGCAGCTGAAACGGTAAACGGTTCACCAAATCCTAGTTTATTAAATTGAGCCGCCTCTGAAGCATTTTTAAAATTATCAACTTTATTTGCTACTAAAATTGTTTTTAAGTTGTAGCGACTGTTTTTTTTAAGAGCAAGAGCAATTTCTTTATCCTCAGGAAGAAGACCAGTTTTATTATCAACAAGTAGTATTATTAAAGATGCTTCGTCAAGATATTTTTTAGCTTGTTTTTGTGTTTGCGAATCTATATCATCTTCAAAACCTTTCTTTTTAACAAGATAACGCCAATCAATAATACCGGCCGTGTCTACTATTTCAAAGGCACTACCATTCCATTCAACAATTCCTAAATTACTATCACGTGTCGTTCCAGCAATATTTGAAACCAAAGCTTGCTGTTTTTCAGTTAAGCAGTTAAAAAGAGTTGATTTACCAACATTAGTTCTTCCGCAAATTGCTACTAAAGGAAGTTGTTTCTTTTTTTCTTGAGTCATAATTATTTGTTAGCCTCTGTGCCGATAATAAGTAAAATATCTATATTATTTTCTCCATGTTTATATTCTTCTAACCAATCAGGTTCGTCAAAAGCTTGATCAGCTTCAGTAATTTCTTTTATTACCTTTAAAGTTTCTTGGTTTTCTCCTCGGCTTAAATCATAAACTGTAGTATCTTGATAATTTCTTTCTTGATAGTTTCCTGTTCCAACAACATTAAATCCATAAGACTTAAGTTTATCAGCCGATTTACCAGCTAAGCCATTTATCCAAGTGCCATTGGCAACGAAAATATTAGCCTCTTCTTCTATAGCCCCCTCAATCTCTATTTTTGAAGATGAAGGATTTTTTGAATCAAAGATATTTCTTACCATGTTTCGTATTTCGGAAAAATTTCCAGTACGCGGCATGAGAATATAAGCTCCATCTTGTCCTTGACCGGCTATTAGATAATTATCAGGTGCGTCATTTAAAACTTTGTTTATTATTTGATCACGACTTACGTTTTTAAAAATATCCCAAAGCCTTATTAATTCCCAAGGACTAAAGTTGGTGTTTAGGTTTTTACTAAATTCATTAATTAACTTGCCCAATATTATGGGATTAAGAAGAGTTTCGTGAGAGAAAAATTTAGATTTTATAGCCTCTAATAAAAGTTGTTGTCTTTTAGCGCGAGCAAAATCTGAACCTTCAATACCCATGGCATGACGACTGCGAGCATATTTAAGAGCTAAGGAACCGTCCATTTTAGTTAGCCCGGCGGTGAAACTTAATTTTTCAAAACGAGCATAATAATCAGGGTTATCTTCTTGTCCTTTAATGGGGTATGTATAATCAGTAAATGAGTTTTCTACATCTATTTCTACTCCTCCAAGTTCGTCAATTATTTTTTCAAAACCAGCGAAATCAACTCGAATGTAATAATGAATAGGGATTTGTAAAAGTTCCCCAATAGCTTTAGTTGTTTCTTCTCCGCCAGAACCAGGGTTTTCTTTTTCAGCATAAGCATTAATACTGTTTATTTTTCGCCAGTTGTTGGTTGGCGCGGTAAGATCTCGCGGTAAAGAAATCATAGAAACTTGTTTAGTAGAAGGTTTGAAGCTTACAACCATTATGGTATCGGTTAAATTTCCAGCTTCATGAGTTTCGCCCCCCATACCTAATAAAAGAACATTAATTCTATCTTCTTCTTCCCCGGATAGTAACTTTTCATTTACAGGGACAAAACTTAGAAGACGATTAAAAAAATTTATCCCTGGTAACCAATCAGTAGCACTTTGGCTAGACATAATAATTTTACCGGAAAAAACTAAAACAATTATTATTATGGCTATTAAATAATTTTTTACCTTTTTTCTTTTTTGTTGCAAAACGCTATCTTCCTGTTTATCTTCAGAATCTTGTCGATCCTCTAGTTCTTCGAGTTCTTGCATTTTTTTCTTGAAATCAATCATAAGTAATAAAAAATTTCATCAATTCAAAGAATTGCTTTTAGTTATTATTTCTTATTAAATTATAGTTGTAGATAGGGCTTTTGTCAAAAAGCAAAAAACATTTCTTGGTTTTTCTTTTTCTTAAAAAACAGCCATTTTTAGCTGTTTTTTAATAATTCATTAGCTTATCTTTATAATTTTGGTGGACTTGAGGGGACTTGGACCCCTTGCCTCCGCAATGCGAATGCGGCGCTCTACCAGATGAGCTACAAGCCCGTAAAATTGTCGGGCTGCCCGGAATTGAACCGGGGTTACATGCACCCCATGCACGCGTAATGCCACTATACCACAGCCCGCTTATAAAAAGCGACTGTTTTTATATTATCATAAAGTTACATTTTTTCAATAAAAAACAATTTAACGGTTTGCCAAAACAACCCAATTACTCTACAATAATAAAGTAAAAACATATTATATGGATAAAAAAATAATTTTTTCTGGGATACAGCCAAGCGGCAATTTAAACATTGGTAATTATATAGGTGCTATTTCTCAATGGGTTAATATGCAGGATAAGTATCAATGTATTTTTTCGGTAGTTGATTATCATGCTATTACCGTTAAACAAGATCCGGAAGAATTACGTCGTCGTATTATTGAAGTAACTAAAATATATTTAGCCTCGGGAATAGATCCTCAAAAATCTATTATATTCCAACAATCAACCGTTCCTGCTCATACAGAATTAGCTTGGATTTTAAATTGTTATGGTGCCCGCATGGCTGATTTAAAAAAAATGACTCAGTTTAAGGACAAGGCTGGCGACAGACAAGATTCCGTGTCAGTTGGCTTATTTGATTATCCAGTATTAATGGCAGCAGACATATTATTATATGATACTGAAATAGTTCCAGTTGGAGAAGATCAAAAACAGCACGTTGAATTAACCCGAGATTTAGCTAAAAGATTTAATAATGATTTTGGTGATATTTTTACCATTCCCCAGGTGCTTGTTAAAAAAGAAGGTGCTCGTATTATGTCTTTGCAAAATCCAGCAAAGAAAATGAGTAAAAGTGATACAAATCAGAATAATTGTATCCCCCTCCTTGATGATATAGAAATAGCGAAGAAAAAAATTATGAGAGCGGTAACAGATTCTGGATCAGATATTGATTACGATCTTGAAAATAAGCCGGCTATTTCCAATTTATTAACAATTTATGCTCTTTTAGGAAACAGGGAGATTAAACGTTTGGTTAAAGATTATCAAGGTAAGGGCTATGGAGATTTTAAGAAAGATTTAGCAGAAGTTGTTGTTAAATTTTTGACCAATTTTCAGAATAGATATAATAGTTTTAGTGATGAGGATGTTTTAGCTGTTTTAGAAGAAGGGAAAAAAAGGGTTCAAAAAATTTCTGATGAAAAAATGGTAAAGATAAGAGAGGCTATAGGAGTTAGATAATAAAGTTATATTAAACATTTCTTGTATAACTCCTTGTAGCAATTCTTGATAAAGAGCCACAACTTCTTCTTTGCTGATGTTATAACCGTTTAAAGATTGTATGATATTGCCAATTTTTCGGTCAAAATCATTTTTATGCAAAAAAGTTAATAGAAAACCAAAAAGCCACTAATAAATAGTGGCTTTTTGTATCATGATAGTGAATTTTAAGTCTAATCGGCACCAATTCTTTGCTACTTGAAGTAGCCACTCCAGTACAATACTGGAGGCGACTATTCTTCTTTCCACGTGGAAAAGAAGAATTTTCTCCCTAGAAAGGAGGTGATCCATCCACAGCTTCCGCTACGGATGCCTTGTTACGACTTCGTCCCTGTCATCAGCCTTACCTTCGTCCCACAATTGTGAGCCTTCGGGTACTGCCAACTCCATTGACGTGACGGGCGGTGAGTACAAGACCCGAGAACGTATTCACCGTGGCATTCTGATCCACGATTACTAGCGATTCCAACTTCATGGGGGCGAATTTCAGCCCCCAATCCGAACTGAGAAAGGTTTTAAGAGATTTGCTCCACCTTGCGGTTTGGCGTCCCTCTGTACCTTCCATTGTAGCACGTGTGTTGCCCAAGGCGTAAGAACCATGCTGATTTGACGT
>CAZQJT010000006.1:27778-29527 GCA_964593665.1 uncultured Gammaproteobacteria bacterium | reverse complement strand
TCTTTATTAGCTCGTTCTTTAATAAAACTATTAGGTTAATTGTTAAGCTTATTATTGGTAAGTTTAGCAATTGACCTAATTATTAATAAAAAAACAAAGAAAAATGGAGAAAAAAATTTCTGTTTTGAAAAAGGAGGGATTAGATTTTGATTTAGTTCTCTATCTCCTTTGGCGAACGATGTCTGAGAAAGAAAAAAAGAATCTTTGTTCAGAACATTGTTTTTGGTTTTTCGAAAATCCTTTTTTATCTACAAAAGAAAAGGAAATTGTTTGGGAATTGTTACGGTCTAAGATTACAGGTTTTGAAGAAGCCTGCTCTATTTGGGAGAAAATGTCTTTATATCAGCCAGAAAAACAAAAGATTTGGGAAATAATAAAAGAAAAGGCAGAAAACTTTTCTGATTGTTGTCTCTTGTGGTCTAAAGTTTTTCATGGCGATCCAAATAAAGAAGAAATTTGGCAACTACTCAAAGCAAAAGCAAAAACTTTTGAAGATTGCAAGTGGCTTTTTGCCAACTCTTTTATTGCGGACAAAGAAAATGTTTGGCTTTTACTCAAAAAAAGAGCGAAAACATTTTCTGATTGGTGCTGGGTTTTTAACAACGCCTTGCCCGATAGTCCAGAAAGAAATTTTATTTGGGATGATGCCAAGTTAGAAGCTCATGATTTTGATGATTTTTATTGGCTTTGGGAAAATGTTCCGGCTAGTAATTTTAAACGGAAAGAAGCCTGGGAAATGCTTAAGAAAAAGGTGGAAAGTTTTGAGCACTGCGAAATAATTTGGCAGAAAATTTCCCACGGAAGCTTTGAAAAAAAAGAAGCCTGGGAAATGCTTAAAAAAAGAGCTACGGATATCAAGCAGTGCTACTCTATCTGGGAAAAAATGTACAACTCCGAAAAAAGCCAATTCTGGAGTTTTGTAAAAGACAAGGCAGAAACCTTTGTTGATTGCCAATGGCTTTGGGAAAACACCTTGTCAGACAGTCCTGAAGAGGCAGAAATTTGGGAACTGGCAAAGTCAAAAGTGGTCTCCTTTGAAGATTGTCGGTGGCTTTGGGAGAATACTCCCTCTGATTCTCCTGAAAAAGAAGTTGCCTGGCAAAGTCTTAAAGAGAAAGCAAAAATCTTTTCTGACTTTTGCTGGATTTGGGTTAACACCCCTATTGATTCCTTAGAGAAAGAAGAGGCCTGGGAGATTTTAAAAACCAGAGCTGAAAATTTCCTTGATCACTATTGGGTTTTTGAAAGGATATCTAATAATTCGCCCGAAAAACAGGAATATCTTTCTGTCTTAAGGAAAAAGGCAAATACTTTTGAAAACCTTCATGATTTATGGTTGAAAATACCAGATGAAAACCCCGAAAAGAGTTTAGTCTGGAACTTGCTTAAAGAGAAGGCGGAAACAGCTGCTCAAAAGCAGTTTGTATGGCTTACAATTTCCGCTAATTCTCCTGAGAAAGAAGAAATCATTTTTTCCTTAGAGAGAATGGTTAAAGATATGTTTAAACAAGCCCCTCTCTTATGAGGGGTTTTTTCTTGACAAGAAATAGATATTATGATATAATGACACTTCGTATAGTTCGTTAACAATTAACCTTAAAATAGAATAGTCATGAAAAAGATTATCTTTTCCCTTGTTATCTCTCTTGTCCCTTTTCTAAGCTTTGCCTCTTCTGATTTTAGTTCAGAGGTCAGTTTGGACAGGGAATCATTTGTGGCCTATCAAGCCTTTGTCCAAAAGGCCGTTGA
>CAZQJT010000006.1:23176-27678 GCA_964593665.1 uncultured Gammaproteobacteria bacterium | reverse complement strand
TTTGTCCCGGTTGAAAATTTTATCGTCAGGATTTCGATGGTATTTTCTGCCGGCTCTGCGTTGATAAACATGGGCATTGCTGGCCGGACTGAAGCCAACATTTACCAAGGAAGGGAAAATAAAAAAGAAGAAGAAGATAATAAAAAAATATTTTCTTTTTTCTCTATTGTTTTCTATGTGGCAACGATACTCAGCTTTATGTTTCTGGCTTCAGCCTAAATTTTATAAAGCAACTCTTCTATAGCCCCGTTTCTTTGAAGCGGGGTTTTTTTATTTCCAGAAAATAATTTTTATGTTAAGGTAAGAGTGTGTTTAAATAAATTTTAATTTTTATCTATGCCACAAATAATTGATACCAAAAAAGAATTCTCCTTAATGGCCAGAGGAAAAAGTTTTGTAAATGCCGGACGGGGAATAAAAGTTTTTCTACAAACAACCCCTAATGCCTGGATACAAATGCTTTTAGGTTTTGCGGCTGTTTGTTTGGGAATTTATTTAAAAATTGAAAGATTTGATTGGTTTATAATTATAATAGCCATTGGAGCCGTTTTAGCCGCTGAAGCTTTTAATACGGCCATAGAAATAGATATCAACCTCACCTCTCCAAATCAGCATCCTTACGCCAGAGACACTAAAGATGTGGCGGCTGGAGCAGTTTTAATTGTTTCTGTCTTCGCTTCAATAATAGGGTTATTGGTTTTTTTACCTTATATCTTACCTCTTATTTAATAAATTAATAAAAGTAAATTTTTATATCTCCGGTTTTCCCGGAGATTTTTGTTTTAAAAGTATTGACAGTAATGTTAGAATAATATAACATAAATATAGTTAGAAATAATTAACAAAAATATGTCAACCAAAAAATATCAATTTTGTCGTTTAATGATTATTATAGTTCTTTCAATGTCTATTAGTATTTCCATTACTTTGGAAAATTATTATCTGCCGCTTATTTTTATGCTTAGTGCTTTTGCTGCTCTGTCATATTGTCGACAGCAGTTAAAAGCTTCAGCCGTTATGGCTGATGAAAGAGATTATCAAATTGCTGGGAAGGCAGCTCGTTATGCTATTTATATTTATGGTTGGTTGGGAGCTATTGGCACCTTTGTGTTAATGGCTATATCCAATAAAGAAGGTTTGTTTTATTCTTTAAGCCAATATTTAGCGTTTAGCGTTTGTTTTTTAATGCTTTTGAATGCTTGTCTGTTTAAGTATTTTATTAAAAAGAAAAACAATGATTAAAAACAGGATAAAAGAAAAAAGAAGTAAGGCGGGCTTTACCCAAGAAGAGTTAGCGGGGAAAGTTGGGGTAAGAAGAGAAACCATTGTTTTTTTAGAACAAGAAAAATATAACCCCTCTTTAAAACTGGCCATGGATATTGCTAAAGTTTTCAAAACAAAAATTGAAGATATCTTTTATTATTAATCTGTTTGAAATTTAAGATAAGAGGGTGTATAATACAAAAAGATAATATTTAAGTTTAAATTATATGACTAAAATTAAGTTAACTTTTTTCGGGATTATTTTAGGGGCTAGTTTAATTGCCTCTTCTTTAATAATTTCCCGTACTTTTTTGGATGTTCGTAGTTTAGATGATGCTATTTCTGTGTCAGGCTCTTCCAAGCAGGCGGTTACTTCTGATTCTGCTCGTTGGACGGGTAGTTTCTCCCGCATTTTCATGGCTGATAACCTGAAAGACGGATATGTGCAGATGAAAAAAGATGAGCAGGCCGTTAATTCTTTTTTAACTAGCAGCGGTTTTCAGGGAAAGTTTGAAATCTCGCCAGTATTTATGTATGAGGTCTATCACCAAGATCAAAGTGCGCCGCGGGAATATAATTTAACTCAGAACATAGAGCTCAAATCTCAAGATGTTGAGGCAGTTAAGAGTTTAGCCAAGAATGTCGAGAAACTGGCCGAGCAGGGGATTATATTTTCGGCTGGTCCAGTTGAATATTACTACTCTCAACTTCCAGAAGCACGAGTTTCTCTGCTTCCTGAGGCGATTAAAGACGCTAAAGCTCGGGCCGAGGCCATTGCTTTAAGTAGTGGCAAGAAGGTTGGAGCGATTAAATCGGTTAGCATGGGAGTTGTCCAGGTGATGCCGGTTGGCGCAGTGGAAATTTCTGACTACGGAACATATGATACTTCCAGCGTTGAAAAGGAGGTTATGGTAACAGTCAAGGCTTCCTTTGGATTAGAATAATCAATTATCTTATAATATCAATTTATGCTAACCTACGTTCTGTTCGTTATCGGTTTCTTTATCCTCATTAAAGGAGCTGATTTGTTGGTTGATGGTGCTTCGTCAATCGCTCGTAAATTCAGAATTTCTCCTTTAGTTATTGGTTTAACGATTGTCGCTTTTGGAACCTCTGCCCCTGAATTGGTTGTTAACATTTTTGCCAGTGCTTCTGGTAGCTCAGAAATTGCTATTGGTAATATTTTAGGAAGCAATATTGCTAATATTCTTTTAATTTTAGGAATCTCTGCTGCAATTTATCCTTTAGCTTCAAAGCGCAATACAGTTTGGAAAGAAATTCCTCTTTGTTTGCTCGCCACCCTGGTGCTTGGAGCAATGGCTAATGATATTTTAATAGACGGAGCGGGGCTTTCCATCTTATCTCGTATCGATGGCTTCATCTTAATTGCCTTTTTTGTTATCTTTCTTTACTACACTTTTGGCATTGCTAAGGTTAGCGGAGGGGATGGTGATATTGAAATTAAAAAATATAGTCTAGGCAAATCAACTCTTTTTATTCTATTAGGTTTAGCAGGGCTAGTTCTCGGCGGGCAATGGATTGTTGATGGAGCGGTTAAAATAGCTGAATATTTTGGTATCAGCGAATCTTTAATTGGTCTTACTATAGTTGCTATTGGAACATCTCTGCCGGAACTAGCAACTTCAGCTATTGCTGCCTATAAAAAACAAGCAGACATTGCCATTGGTAATGTTGTTGGTTCTAATATCTTTAATGTTTTTTGGATACTTGGTTTAAGTTCTATTATTCGCCCCCTTCCTTTTAATCCAATAGCTAACGTTGATATTTTAATGACAATTGGGGCAACCGCGATTCTTTTCTTATTAATGTTTCTGGGGAGAAAAAGAGTTATTGAAAGATGGCAGGGAGTTTTTATGGTTTTACTTTATTTTGTTTATATCGGCTTCCTTATCTTTACTAGATAAAATAATCTTCTTATCATTATTTTAGTTTAAAAAGCCAATCTTTATGATTGACTTTTTTGGATTTTTTTTGCTAAGCTGTATTGATATGGTTTTTGATTTTTAACAAAAAAAGAAAAAAAGAAATGAAAAAAATAATATTAATTCTTTTTGTTCTTTTATTATCTAGCACCTTGCTGGCTGAAGAAAAAGCCCGTTACACTATTACTCATTTCAGTAACAAAGAAAAAAACTTTGTTTTTTCTGAATTAAGAGATAGGCAGGGGGAAATTTTTGGTCATTTTGCTTTAATTGATCCAGATCCTTATTATCTGTATTCAATTGAAAGCGATCCGGATATGTTTCCTCTCATTGATTTAACGGTGGATTCTTTGGCTTTACGCAGAGGACGAGGCAGACCAGTAGCTATGATTGCGGTTGATTTCAGCAATCAAGCGGAGGTAAAAAGACCATTTAGTTTTAAATATCTAGTTAGGTATTTATTCTTAATTTCTTTTTCACCGCCATATCTACGTAAAGTGGAGCTGTTAAACCCAGACAAAATTTCTCGTTGGTTCTTTGTTGAAATGAAAATAAAAGACAAGAACTATTTCGGGGCGATGGTGTTAAAACGTTCTTTTGATGCTTCCGGCGCTAAGGAGTTTATAAAAAAATTCCTGGCACTGGAGAAATATCACTTGTTGTTCCAGTTTTAGAAGATATACCGGTAAAGTTTGTTAGTTTTTCTTCAGGAAAAGAAATGATTTTATATGAATCTTCCCCTGGACATACAAATTTTACTTGTGTGTTTTTAGCTGGTACAAAGTAAGCCTGTTTTAAAAACAGGCTTTTTTATTTTAATATTTGTCCTTCTTTGAAATTCTTACTATTATGTTATAATACTTATATGTCTAGATTAAGAAAAATCTTATTTTTTTGTATAACATTCCTATTTTTAGGGGCTTTTTTTATTAATCTTTTTGTTCCAAATTTAAAAGCCGAGGAAATAACTCCAAACGAAACTGTTAATTTTAAAGCTGAAGTTGTTGAAATTATTCTTTCTGAGAGTAAAGAAAGGGAAGATGGTAGTTTCTTTACCCAACAAAACCTACTTTTAAGGGGTCTGGAGGGAATCTATAAAGATAGAAAAATTATTTATGAGGGTATTTCTGAAATTGAAGTAACTAATTCTAATTTATATGAAGAAGGGGATAAAGTTTTTGTTGATGCTTATATAGATGAAAATGGGCAAGAGAGCTTTTATGTTGTTGAGTTTGTTAGGACACCTTATCTTTATATCTTGATAGCCATTTTCATCATCTTAACGATTATAGTTGG
>CAZQJT010000006.1:18812-23076 GCA_964593665.1 uncultured Gammaproteobacteria bacterium | reverse complement strand
TTTTTAATTGGTAATGGTAATTTAGCTCTTAATTTTAAAGGTCTTTTACTGGCTGGCTTTATTATCGGTGCTATTGGTGTTTTAGATGATATTATTGTTGGCCAAATTGAGACGGTAGTCCGCTTACAAGAAGCTAATCCGAGTTTGTCGGCTAAGAAAATATTTTCTTTAGCTTATAAGGTTGGAAATACTCACCTGGGAGCAATTATTAATACTTTATTTTTAACTTATGCTGGCGCAGCTCTGCCTCTACTTTTGCTTTTTGTATTAAATCAATCAGGCGGATTAACCATGAGTCGCGTTTTAAATACAGAAATAATTAGCACAGAAATAATTAGAACTTTAGTTGGTAGTATTGGAGTTATTATGGCTATGCCAATTGCTACTTTTTTGGGATCTTTTTGTAAAATTAAAAAATAATATTTAATAGAAGTTATGTTGGACTCATTTATAAGTTCTTTGTCGCTTGTTTGGGCAATTATAATATTGATGTTTTTGTTTTTTGTCTTGGGATTTTCAGCTGATAAGGTTGTTTCTAATGTTCGGGCTTTAGCTTTAAAGCTTGGTTTACCAGTTTTCCTTTTAGGTTTGTTCCTCGGCGTGCTTACCTCTTTTCCGGAAATAGCAGTGGGAGTAAATGCTCTTTTTGATGACATTCCTAATCTTTCTGTTGGTAATTTGTTTGGTGGGGTAATAGTAATGTTGTCTTTAGTTTTAGGGACTAGTGTTTTATTAAATAAAGGAATTGATAATGACGGGAAAAGTGGTTTTTTAGTTTTATCACTGGCTTATATTATTCTACCAGCCATCTTAGCTTTAAAAGGAGATTTAAATATTATAGATGGTTTAATAATTATAATTTTATATTTCTTTTTAATTTTCAGACTCTATAAGAATAAACGTCATGGAATTGATATCCGCCTTACTTTACTTAGGGAAAACAAAGTATTTAAAGAGTTGGTGTTTATTATAATGGGCACTATAATAATTATTTTTTCTGCCAACTTTATAGTTGATATAACTTCGGAAATCTTAGGAAGATACCAATTATCCCCCTATATAATTGGTTTAATATTTTTTCCCATTGGTACTAATTTACCAGAAATTACTGTTGCCTTTGCTTCTTGGCGTCGAAAATCAGGTGATCTTTCTTTCAGTACCTTACTTGGTTCATCTTTAGCTAACGCTTTATTAATTGGAATTTTAGCAGTTACCAACACTATTGTTATTACCCAAACTAAATCGCATCTTATAACTATGTCGGCTTTTGTTGTTTTATCTATATTACTTCTTATTTTTTATCGTAGTGGCAAACGTCTAAGTCGGATAGAGGGCGCGCTAATATTGTTAGTTTATATAGTCTTCATTATTTTACAATTAAGACTAGTTTAATTATTTAATATTTAATAATATGGATGTTTATCAAGCTTCGCTGGAGCTTCACAAAAAGCATGGTGGGAAATTAGAGACTATTTCCAAAGTTCCTTTAAATAATAAAGAAGACCTATCTTTGGCCTATACTCCTGGAGTAGCCGAGGTTTGTAGAGAGATAGCCCGCGATAAGTCATTAGCTTTTTCGCATACCCTAAAGGGCAATACGATTGCCGTGATAAGCGATGGCAGTGCTATTTTGGGCTTAGGTAATTTGGGGCCAGAAGCTGCCTTGCCTG
This sequence comes from uncultured Gammaproteobacteria bacterium, assembly GCA_964593665.1. Taxonomy (GTDB): domain Bacteria; phylum Patescibacteriota; class Patescibacteriia; order Patescibacteriales; family UBA12465; genus UBA12465. The sequence continues at coordinate 21,406 of CAZQJT010000006.1, read as the reverse complement.
TTATGGAAGGGAAATGTGCTTTGTTTAAGGCTTTTGCTAAAGTAGACGCTTTTCCAATTTGTTTAGACACTCAAGACACAGAGGAAGTAATAAAAACAATTAAATACTTAGCGCCAGTTTTCGGGGGCATTAACTTAGAAGATATTTCTGCACCGCGTTGTTTTGAAATTGAAAATAGATTAAAGAAAGAATTGAATATTCCAGTGATGCACGACGATCAGCATGGTACAGCAACAGTTGTCTTAGCCGCTTTGATTAATGCCCTTAAACTTCGTCAAAGTGAAGATGAAAAAATGGTGAAAATTATTGTAAATGGGGCTGGTGCAGCCGGCTTGGCTATTGTTGATTTGCTTTTAAAATATGGTTTTAAAGATATAATAATTTGTGACAGCAAGGGGGCGATTTATAATGGACGTGAAGATTTAAATGAAGAAAAACAAAGATTTGCTAGTTTAACTAACCTTGAAGAAAGAAAGGGTCTTTTAGGAGAAGTGATAAAAGGAAGGGATATTTTTATTGGTGTTTCTGCGCCAGGAGTTTTAAATGCAGAAATGATAAAAAGCATGAATAAGGAGGCGATTATTTTTGCTCTAGCTAATCCTATTCCCGAGATAATGCCTGACGAGGCTAAGGCGGCCGGTGCTTTTATTGTTGCCACTGGTCGCAGTGATTTTCCTAATCAGTTAAATAATGTCTTAGTTTTTCCCGGTATTTTTCGAGGGGCTTTAGATAATAAGGTAAAGCAAATAACAGACGAGATGTTAATCCAAGCAGCTATAAATATCGCTTCGCTAGTAACTGATTTAAATCCAGAAATAATTTTACCGAATCCTTTTAATAAAGATGTTTCCTTGTCTGTTGCTAAAGCTATTAAAGATTAGAAGAGTATTTAAGAATTAAAGATTTTTCTGTTCTATCGCAGGCTGTTAAAAGAGGTTTTAACAGCTTGTTTTTTATAGTATTACTTTTTTCTCCTTTAAATTTAGTAATTTCTTTTTCTGCCTTTAAACACAATTTACTTATTTCTTTAGCCATTCTTAAAGCACAATGTTTTTCAAATAAAGTTTGTAATTTTTTTTGCTGAGAAAGATTTATCTTTTTGCCTTGATAAATTTTTAAAAGATGATAATTGGCATTAGTTACAATCCCTTTTTTTAAATCCTCAAGCCAGTCATAGCTATCATCTGCTAATTGTTTAGCGCTTAGAAAATAATGCCAAAATTTATCTTGATTTAAAGCAGGTTTTTTTAAATAGAAAAACATGGCGCTGGCGAAAAGAGCTAGTACAGCCGATTTGTCGGCTAATTTTTGTTTAGAAATAATAGGCTTAGGATTTTTAGGAACTAAAATTTCTCCAGCTTTAATAGCTATTTTGTTAGTGATTATTTCTTTTTTATTAACTTTTTCTAAGCGCGAAAAAGCTTTTTCTAACTTCCGGTAGTAGTTTTTAGGTAAGTTCAGACGGTAGTGGATAGACAGAAAATGGCGATAATAATTATTGGCTTTTAATAAATCTAGTTTTTGTCCCTCTTCGTCTAAAATATCGTCGTAAATGTTTAAAGCCCGCCAAAGAAATACTTGAGCTTTTTTAAGATCTGGTAATATTTTTTGGACTTTTTTCTGTTCGGATTTGTTTAGGATTAAACTAAAATAAACAGGCCAAAAATAACATTTTTCTATTTTCATATATTTTTATTTTCTTTTGGTAAAGTGATGGTAAAACAAGCGCCCTTATTTAATTCACTTTCCACTTTTATCTCACCCTTAAAATCTTTTTCAATAATAGTTTTAGTCATGGCTAGTCCGATTCCAAAACCCTGATTAGTTAATATTTTTGTACTAAAGAATGGTTTAAAAATATTTTCTTGATTTTCTAAACTGATACCTTTACCGCTATCTTTTATTTTTATAATAATTTTCTTTTCTTCTTCGCTTAAGTTTATTTTTATTTCTTTTATTATGCTTTCAGACAAGGCTTCAATGGCATTGGCTAAAATATTAGTAATAATTTGTCCAAATTTTATAGAATCTCCTTTTAAAAAATATATCTTTTCGGGGGCGAAAAAAATTTCCACTTGAGCTTGTCTGGCTTTGTAGGCTAAAATTTCCAAACTCTGGCTTATTTCTTGGTTAATAGAAAAAAGGCTCAGGCAATTTTTACGACTGATTTGACTTTTTATGCCAGAAATTAAACTTTGCATTTTGTGAGTGGCTGTAAGAGCTTGGCTTAAATGAGATTTAGCACTTTTAATTTTTTCATCACCTTCATTTTCTATTTGTTCTAGATTTAAAGAAATAGCGCTGAGTGGATTAATAAGGTCATGAAAAATACCAGAGGAAAGGCGTCCAAATTCAGCTAAACGATATAGCTGAGTTATTTTTTCTGCTTCAGACGATAGTAATTCTTTGGTGCGTCGGTTAACAGTTATCTCTAAATCGTCTCTTTCCTTTTTCAGCATCGCTTCGCTGTGTCTAGCCCTGTTTAAAGATTTTTTTATTTCTTGGCAGAAAAGCCAGCTAGCCGCAGCGATAATTATGATAAGCAGACTATGGGAAAGAGCGTCGGCTATTTGAACAGGGGCGCTTCGCCAATA
>CAZQJT010000006.1:11182-18712 GCA_964593665.1 uncultured Gammaproteobacteria bacterium | reverse complement strand
TTTATTTTTCCCTTACGACTTAAAAATAGAAGAAAAATAAAAAAGATTAAAAGAGATAAAGTAGCTAGAAGTGGTATTCCTCCAGAATTTTTATAAAAAAAGATATCAAATAACCGGATTACATTAATAATAAAAAAGACAAAAATAGAAAAGAACAGAATAACATTTAAAAATTTTTCCGTTCGTCTTATTTCCTCATCTTCTTGTTTAAGGGAAAATAGTTTTTTTATAAAATTTATTTTTTTAATTTTTTCCATAACATTTTTGTTTATATTAATAAAATACTCCCGCTTGCCGCGGGAGTATTTGTTTAGCTGCGCCAGGGAATGCCGGGATTAATAATTGCTTCAGTTGGTTTTTTCCGGCTTCTTGGTTTCTTTTTTTCTTTTTTCATAAAATAAAATTTTTGTTTAAAAATGCAATATCGACCACAGCTTTTAAGCTTATTGCCTTTTAAGCTTAACAAATAGGAGATAAGAAAAAGATAAAGAATTTTTTATTTCAAGGTATCTATTTTATAGCCACGTCCAGTGGCGGTAAAGATATAGTGTTCTTTTTTGGTTTCAATTTTTTTGCGTAGATTCATGATATGGACTTCAATAGTATTGGAAAATGGATCAGCGTTTTCATCCCAGACTTTTTCCATTATCTTCTGCCTGGAAAGATAGCGTCCTTGATTAATCATTAGATATTCCAATAGAGAAAATTCTTTTACTGAAAGCGGAATGGAGTGTCCTTTTTTGGTAAGACGAAATTTGTCATGGTCAAGTTCTAGATTTCCAATTTTTATAGATCCACCTTGCAAATTACGAGGTCTTCTTAAAAGAGCGCGGATACGCGCTAAGAGCTCAGCTAAAGCAAACGGCTTAGTAAGATAATCATCACTACCTAGATTAAATAATTCAATTTTATTATTAATCTCTCCCAAAACAGTAAGAATGATAATAGGGGTAAAAATACGAAGATCTCTTAATTCTTTAACAATTTCAAAACCAGTGCGACTGGGCAAGTTGCAGTCTAAAAGAATGAGGTCATATTTTCCATTTTTAGCTAGTTCAAGACCTTCAAGGCCGTCACTAGCTGAATCAACCTCAAAACCCGCATTATTTAGGGCGATTGTAAGTGAAAGGATGATGTTTTGATCATCTTCAATAAGGAGAAGAGCCATAGTTTTATTTTATAAAAATATTAACAAATTAACAATAACTTTATTATAAAATTAAAAAGATAAAGAAAATATAAAGATAATAAGAGATCTGTGGATAAGCTTTTTTAGTTTGCCTTTCTTTTTATTTCGCGATAAGATTAAAAGTGTTATGGATAGAAAAATATTCAAAAAATTTAATAAAAAGAAGGCGATTGATTCCTTTTTTGAAAAAAATGACGACCCCTTTTTAGTAAAAGAGGGTGAGTTTAAGTTTGGACAGTTAAAAGATTCTTTTTATTATACTGACTGGACAGAACAGTCTTTTTTGTCTGATACCGGTGGGAAGGAAATTTTAACACGCACTTTTAACTTCCGTTCTTTAAAGTATTTTTATTCTTTAATGCTGATAATTTTTCTGCTTATTATCGGTCGAGTTTTCTGGTTGCAAGTTATAAAAAACGACCATTATCGTCTTTTAGCAGAAGGAAATCGTTTGCGCTCTGAAGTAATAGAACCAAAAAGAGGCATTGTTTATGCAAGCAAAGGCGAAGCTTTGGTAAGGAATAAAGCTAACTTTGTTTTATATCTTAGGCCGATTGATTTACCCAGAAATGAATTAGAAAGAGATAATTTAATTAGAAAAATAAGTTTAGTTTTAGATGATAATAACCAGGGCGATTTAATATCTGATACAGCTGGACCTTATCAGATAATAAATGACAATTCTTATTTCTATCAAATAAAAGAAGCTTTAAGTGAAGTTAAAATAGGATCGCTGGAATCATATCAGCCATTGTTCGTCGCTGATAATATAGATTATGAAAAAGCTTTAATGCTTATGATAGATTTGCCCAGTTGGCCGGGAGTTTTTTTGTCTAGTAAAATAAGGCGCGAGTATCTCTTGCCTCTTTTTAATGGTGAAGTAAATGTTTTAGAAGATAATAGCCTGTCTCATGTCTTAGGGTATACTGGAAAAATTAATGAAAAAGAATTAGCTAATTTAGGGGAAGAATATTCTCGTATCGATTATCTTGGAAAAATAGGTTTAGAATATTCTTGGGAAAAAGAATTGAAGGGGAAAGCTGGTTCTAAAAATATTGAAGTAGATGCTTTGGGCAGACAGAAAAAAATTATCAATGAAATACCAGCTCAAGATGGTTATAGCCTTCTTCTTTCTCTTAATTTAGAGCTACAACAAAAAGCTGAAGAAATTGCTAAAAATTATTTGGAAAAAACTGGTTTGTCTAGGGCGTCTATTATTGCCATTAACCCTAGTAATGGTGAAGTTTTAGCTCTTGTTTCTTTGCCGGCTTATAATAATAATTTATTTGCTGGTGGGATAAGTCAAACAGATTATAATCATTTTTTAAATGATCCAGATCAACCTTTATTTAATAGAGCAATCTCTGGCGAATTTCCCTCCGGGTCAACCATTAAACCATTATTTGCTGCTGGCGCCTTGGAGGAAGGTATAATTACTGAAAGAACAAACTTTTTGAGCACAGGGGGTTTAAGAATAAGTGAATGGTTTTTTCCAGACTGGAAAGCGGGTGGGCATGGAATAACAAATGTTAAAAAGGCAATTGCTGAATCTGTTAATACTTTTTTCTATTATATAGGTGGTGGCTATCAAGACTTTACCGGGCTGGGACTAGATGGATTAATTAAATATTCTTATCTTTTTGGTTTAGGAGAGAAAACCGGTATTGATTTATCTGGTGAACGTCAGGGTTTTGTTCCTAGTCGGGAATGGAAGGAAACTGTTAAAAATGAACCATGGTACATAGGTGATACCTATCATTTTGCTATTGGTCAAGGGGATGTGATAGTAACTCCTTTACAAGTGGCAAATTATACAGCCGCTCTTGCCAATGGCGGTACTCTTTATCGTCCACATTTAGTTAAACAAGTTTTAAATACAGATAATAAAATAATTAAAACCATAGAACCAGAGGTTATAAGAAGTAATTTTATTAGCGCAGAGAATATGAAAATAGTACGCGAAGGCATGAGACAAACAGTTACTAGTGGTAGCGCCGCTTCTTTAAGCATGCTTCCGGTAAGTGCGGCTGGAAAAACTGGCACAGCTCAGTGGTCAAGTAAAAAAAGTCCGCATGCTTGGTTTATTGGTTTTGCTCCTTATGATAATCCTGAAATTGCTATTATGGTTTTAGTTGAAGAGGGTGTGGAGGGAAGTACTATGGCTGCCCCTATTGCCCGTGAAATTTTAAATTGGTATTTTAGTAAAGAAGAAATTATTCAAGATTAATAATTATCTTTTATGGACATTCCTTTGTCTTTGCATTTGTTTATCCATTTTTCCATGGCTGTTTTGACTGGATATTTTTGTGGACGATATTTTAAGAATATTTTTTTAGGCATTATCGCTGGTATTTTAGGCGGTTTTTTAATTGATATAGACCATGTTTTGGAATATTTATTAGTTTATAATTGGGATTTTAATATTATTCATTTTTTTGAAGGGCGTCAGTTTTTATATTCTGAAAAAATTCATCTTTGGTTTCATGCTTGGGAGTATTTCCCGTTATTATTTTTGTTAGCTTATTTTTTAAGAAAGTATAAAAAGTTAAAAATGTTTTTAATTACCTTAGCTATTGCAGGAGCTGTTCATTTACTTAGCGACTCGGTTATTAATATCGTCCCACTTAAATTTTATACTTTAAGCTATAGGGTTAGCCAGGATTTTTCTATGAAAAACTTGAGTTCGGAAGAAATTTATCAGTTAAATATGGAATTAAAAGAAAATCTAGGTATTGAGTAAATTTCTCCTTTTTTAGCCAAAAAATAAAGATTGATAATAATAATTAGCACTCTCTTGACTTGAGTGCTAATTTCGTTTATAATATTTATTAGTGTTAAATAAAAAATGTTTTTATGATTTCGGAGCGTAAAAAATTAATTCTGGAAACACTACTGAAAGAATATTTAAAAACGGCTCAGCCGGTTTCTTCTGGTATTTTGGTGGAAAAATATAAATTAGATATTTCTACCGCGACTGTTCGCAATGAAATGATGGAACTTGAAGATGAAAATTATATCTATCAGCCACATACTTCAGCCGGTAGAATACCAACCGAAAAGACCTATGAATTATTTTTAGAAGATTGGAGAAAAACTGGAAAGATAAAAGAATTGAAAAGTAGTGAACAGGAAATATTAGACAGAATTTTTAAAGATAACGAACTTGCCTATCGTCAAACCGCCAAGACAGTAGCTGAATTATCAGGGGCGGCTGTTTTCTGGGCTTTTCATAAAAATGATCTTTATTATACTGGGCTAAGTAATCTTTTTTCTCAAGCTGAGTTTAACAAACTTGATTTAATCTGTGATGTTTCTGCTGTTATTGATCGCTTGGAGGAGATAATAGATGATATTTTTGAAGATATGTCAGAAGGGACCCAAGTTTTAATTGGTTCTAAAAATCCGTTTGGTAATTTCTTAAGTACTGTTTTAGTCAAATACAAAAAAGATAAAGCGAGTGGAATTTTTGGTATATTGGGGCCACTACGCATGGATTATGCTCGGAATTTGGCTTTAGTAGAATTTATTAAAAATAAATTTAAATAAATATGGAGGATTTAAAAAAAGGCATTTATCGTCATTATAAGGGTGGCAAATATCAAGTTTTACAAATTGTTAAAAATGAAGAAGATAAGTCAGACATGGTTCTTTATCAAAATGTAGACGATGAAAGTAAGAAATGGGTTCGTTCTAAAAAAGTTTTTCAAGAAGAAGTTGAAGTAAAGGGAGAAAAAAAACCACGTTTTGAATTTGTAGAAGAGTTAGCTCTTGATTCTTGGGAGAATAAGTATTTGCGCGCTTTAGCCGATTATCAAAATCTTATAAAACAACAAGCTAAAGATCGTTTAGAATTTGTAAAGTATGCTTTGGGTGATTTTTTACACAGCATCTTACCCGTTTTTGATCATTTAAAAATGTCTATGGCTGGATTAAGTGATGATGATTTAAAAAATCCTTGGGCGCAAGGTGTTAGTCATGTCTTAAAACAATTTAAAGATGTTTTAAATACTCATGGCGTTGAAGAGATAAAAACAGTAGGTGAAAAATTTAATCATGAAACAATGGAAGCAGTTGATGGACAAGGCGAAAAGGTTAAACAAGAAGTTATGCCAGGGTATAAATTAAACGGTAAAGTTATTAGACCAGCTAAAGTAATAGTAGAATAAAAATAATTTTAAAAATATTTAATTAATATTCTTTTACCATCTACCAGTAGATAACTGGTTTTGGCAGAAGAATCATAAGTTCTATGTCACTTATTAAATGGACCCCATTCTTATCAGACTTTGACGACATGGATAAAATAATGGAATCCATGTTGCCAAGCGTTCGCGGTAATCAATTTGGTTTTACACCAGCCGTGGATATGTATGAAGATAAGGACAATATTGTTATTGAAATGCAACTGGGCGGAGTTGATCCGGAAAAAGTTGATATTTCAATTGAAAACAATGTTTTATCAATCAAGGGAGAGAGTGAAAAGAAAAGTGAAGTTGAAGACAAGAATTATTATCGTAAAGAAATTCGTCGTGGTTCTTTTTACAGATCTATTCCTTTGCCAACAAAAGTTGATGGTGAAAACGCGGCTGCTTTAAACGAGGATGGTATTTTAAAGATTACTGTCCCTAAAGCGCCAGAAGTTAAGCCAAAAACAATTAAGATTCAAAGTAAGAAAAAATAAAGAAATGATTTTATTTCGGGCGCATCAAAGCGTGCGCCTCCTAATGAAATTATTATAATTAAGCTAATTTTAAAAGTATGGGAAAAATTTTAGGAATTGATTTAGGAACAACCAATTGTGCCATGGCTATCATGGAGGGTGGTCTTCCTAAAATCATTGAAAACATTGAAGGAAATAGGACAACGCCATCAGTTGTTGCGATTTCTAAAAGTAATGAACGTTTAGTCGGTCAAGCGGCTAAACGCCAAGCCGTTATTAATCCAGAAAATACGGTTTATGCGGTTAAACGTTTGATTGGCCGTCATTTTGGAGAAGAAGAAGTGCAAAAAGATACACAAACTGCTCCTTATAAAATCGTTCAATCAGGCGAAGGAATAAAAGTTACTTTGGGAGACAAAGATTATAGTCCGCAGGAAATTTCAGCTATGATTTTGTCTAAACTAAAGGCTGACGCCGAAGCTAAATTAGGAGAAAAGATAACTGAAGCTATTATTACCGTTCCCGCTTATTTCAACGACTCACAACGTCAAGCAACTAAAGATGCCGGTGCTATTGCTGGCTTGGATGTTAAACGTATTATCAATGAACCAACAGCAGCTGCGCTTGCTTATGGTTTTGATAAAAAACAGGGGCAACAGGTAGTTGTTTATGATTTGGGTGGCGGAACCTTTGATGTCTCTGTTTTAGATATTTCTGCCGATACTGTTGAGGTAAAAGCAACTAATGGTGATACTCATTTAGGCGGCGAAGATTTTGATCAGAGAATTATTTCTTGGATAATTGAAGAATTTAAAAAAGATCAAGGTATAGATTTATCTAAAGACGCTTTAGCCCTGCAGAGAATAAAGGAAGCAGCGGAAAAGGCTAAAATTGAATTATCAACCGCTCAGGAAACTGAAATTAATCAGCCATTTATCACCACTGATCAAAATGGCCCTAAACATTTAGTAATGAAGCTTTCTAGGGCGAAACTAGAGTCATTGGTTATGGATTTAGTAGAAAAAACTATTGAACCTTGCAAAAAAGCTCTCTCTGATGCCAATTATCAAGTCAGCGATATTGAAGAAGTTATTTTAGTTGGTGGTATGACACGCATGCCTTTAGTTGTTCAAAAGGTCAAAGAATTTTTTGGCAAAGAACCAAATTTAAATGTTAATCCAGATGAGGTTGTTGCTATGGGCGCAGCTGTTCAGGCTGGTGTTTTACAAGGAGATGTAAAAGATGTTCTTTTGCTTGATGTCACTCCTCTTACTTTAGGAATTGAAACTTTAGGAGGAGTAGCCACGCCTTTAATTGAAAGAAATACTACTATTCCAACTTCTAAATCTCAAGTATTTTCCACTGCCGCTGATGGTCAGACAGCCGTTGAGATACATATTGTTCAGGGAGAACGTCCTATGGCCAGCGATAATAAAACTTTGGGCCACTTTACTCTAGATGGCATACCATCTGCTCCCCGCGGTGTTCCACAAGTTGAGGTTAAGTTTGATTTAGACGCTAATGGTATTTTAAATGTTTCCGCCACTGATAAAGCGACTAATAAACAACAGAAAATAACCATTACTGCTTCTTCTGGTTTATCTAAGGAGGAAATTGAAAAGATGAAAAAGGAAGCAGAAATGCATTCTGAAGAAGATAAAAAGAAAAAAGAAGAAGTAGA
>CAZQJT010000006.1:0-11082 GCA_964593665.1 uncultured Gammaproteobacteria bacterium | reverse complement strand
TTTGCTCTTAGCTCGCCTCTTAGATTGTTAAGGGGCGAGTTATAGAATAAAAAATTATGTCTAAAGATTATTACGATTTATTAGGTGTTTCTAAAAGCGCCTCAGCCGAGGAAATAAAAACAGCCTTTCGCAAAAAAGCTCACGAACATCATCCGGATAAGGGGGGTGATGCTGAGAAATTTAAGGAGTTAAATGAGGCTTATCAAGTTTTAGGTAATGCGGAAAAACGTAAACGCTATGACCAATTTGGATCGGCTGCTTTTGAAAATGGCGGTGGCGCTAATTGGAATGGATTTAATGGCCAAGGTTTCGGTGGCTTTCAGGGTGGTGGGTTTAATGTTGATTTTGAAGATTTAGGTGATCTTTTTGGCGGCTTTGGTGATATTTTTGGCTTTGGTGGTGATAGGCAGAGATCGTCTCAAACAAGACAAAAACGAGGTCGAGATTTAGAAATGTCTTTAAATCTAGATTTTTTAGAAGCAGCTTTTGGTTTAGAAAAAGAAATTAGTTTTACTAAAAATGTTGTTTGTAAGCATTGTAGCGGGCAAGGAGCTGAACCGGGTTCTAAAATTGAAACTTGTCCTACTTGTGGCGGTAGTGGTCGGGTTGCTAAAATACAGAGAACTATTTTAGGAAATATTCAGACTCAGGTTACTTGCCCTGATTGTAGTGGTGAAGGAAGGAAGTATAGTAAAAAATGTACAAAATGTGGTGGTAGCGGCATCTCTCGTGATAACGTAAAGATAAAAGTCCGTATCCCAGCTGGTATTAATAATGGAGAATCAATTAGATTAAGTGGGCAAGGAGAAGTAGGGGAGAAAGGGGCTCAATCTGGCGATTTGTATTTAAGAGTAAAAGTTAATTCTCATCGCCGTTTTATTCGTGATAATTATGATATTAAAACTGAAGAAATAATTAGTATAAAACAAGCAATTTTGGGAGATAAGATAGAAATAGAAACTGTCCACGGAAAAGTGAAACTAAAAATTCCAGAAGGGACTCAGTCAGGTACAATTTTTAAATTAAGAGATAAAGGGATTGTTAAGCTTCATGGACGCGGGAATGGAGATCAGTATACTAAAATAATAGTGAAAATTCCTGCCGGAATTAGCAAAAAACAACAACGTTTATTAGAAGAGCTTGATTTTTAAGATTTATTGACTTTTGGCTTTAAAATGATATAATAAAAGTGCTTAAATTAGCGCTTTTATTATTAATTTTACAATAAATTTATGTGTGAATGGTTAAAAAAACTTTTTGGCTGCAAATGTTCTTGTAAAGATTGTAATTGTGATGAAGAAAAAAAGGAAGAAGCAGCTATAGAAGTAGAAACTCCAGTAAGCGAACCCTTAAATGAAGAACCAGTTTCAAGCGGTTCTGAAGATGAGGCTCAAAATCTCTAAATAAATTATAAAATTTAGGCAAAAACGCGCTAATCCGCGTTTTTTGTCTAAAAAAACCTTTTTCATGTTTATAGACACTCATGCCCATGTTAATTTTAATGCTTTTAAAGACGACGCCGAAGAGGTGATACGTCGTTCTTTGGATAATGAAACCTGGATGATACTAGTTGGTTCTGAATATAAAACATCTAATCGTGCTCTTCATTTGGCTAATAAATATCAAAAAGGTGTTTATGCAGCGATAGGTCTTCATCCCATTCATTTGCAAGACATTCCAATAGATAGCCAGGAAGAGGGTAACTCATATAATTTTAGGTCACGTTGTGAAAATTTTGATTATGGAAGTTATGAAAAGCTGGCTAAGTTTGAAAAAGTAGTGGCGATTGGTGAAATTGGCTTGGATTATTATCATCTTGATCCGGCTCAAGATATTACGGCAGCGAAAAAAAAGCAACAAGAAGTTTTTGCCGAGCAACTTCTCTTAGCACGCAGCCTTGATCTTCCGGTTATTATTCATTGTCGTCAGGCACATGATGATTTACTTGGTATTTTAGAAGAATTCAAGAAAGAATATGGCCATATTATTCCTACTGATAGACCTTGGGGAGTGGTCCATTGCTTTTCTGGAGATGAAGATTTGGCTTGGAAGTATTTTAATCTCGGTTTATTTATTTCTTTCACTGGTTTAATTACCTTTAGTAAGCAATGGGATGAATTAATACGCAAGATGCCTTTGGATAAAATAATGATAGAAACGGATACCCCTTATATGACACCAGAGCCACATCGAGGACAGAGAAATGAACCGGTTTTAGTGCAGTATGTTGCTAAAAGAATCGCTGAGATAAAGAATTTAAAAATAGAAAAAGTAGCCGAAGTTACCTTTGAAAATGCTAAAAATCTTTTTCGGATTTAACTTGACTTTTGCTTTTTATTAGCTTATATATATTGATAGAATGGATAAAAAAATAATAAAAGAAATAACAGTAGCCAGTGCCATGTATAGTTTGGGCTCAATTTTAGGACCTTTGCTTATTTTTGGCGGTTTAGGATTATTGTTTGATAAGCTTTTTTCTACTCACCCCTGGATTCTATTGGTTAGTATTTTAGTCGCTTTTATTGTAACCAATATACTTTTATTTAAAAAAATCAAGAAAATAAATAAGATGATGGCTACTTATCGCCAGGAAATTTTGGCTGAAAAACAACAAACTTTAAAGTCTGATTCGGCGCAAACAGATCAACATTCTTTATAATATGGATTTAAATATTTCACTTGCTCCACAGATACTTTTTCATATCGGCTCTTGGCCCATTACCAATACATTTTTTTGGTTCTTTTTGCTTTGGCTCTTTTTAATTATCGGAGCAATATTTTTAAAAGCTAATTTAAAAATGGTTCCAGGTAAGGTACAAAATTTAATTGAAATGCTTATTTCAGGCGCTTATGATTTTACAGAATCAATTATTGGGCCAGGCAAAAAAGCGCAGAGAGTTTTTCCTTTAGTAGCGACCATGTTCTTCTTTGTTTTAATTGCCAATCTATTAACCTTCATTCCTGGTCAAGCAGCTTTTACCTGGCAGACAGCTGAAGGACCTGTTTCTTTATTTAGAGCAATTATTGCTGATTATGGATTAGTTTTTATGATGACGATAGTGGTTGTTTTGTTATTTCAAATTATTACCATTGCCGTTAGTGGCCCCCTAGCTTATATTGGAAGATTTTTTAATTTTCGTAGCCCTTTGAAATTCTTTTTAGGACTAATGGATTTAATTGGTGAAATTGCTAAAGTTGTCTCTTTGTCTTTTCGTCTTTTCGGTAATATTTTTGCAGGAGAAGTTTTAGGAGCGGTAATGTTGTTTTTAGCTCCTTTCTTCTTACCCCTGCCTTTCCAGTTTTTAGGTTTATTAACGGCAGTTGTTCAAGCCTTTGTTTTTTCAGTTTTAACATTAGTCTTTATTTCTATGGCCTCTGAAGCACCAGCAAAAGAAGAAAGCAAAGCTTAATAAAATTTAAATTATTAATTATTATAAAAACTATGGAAATCGAATCAGCTAAGTATTTGGCGGCTGGAATCGCCGTCGGTTTAGGCGCTATTGGTCCCGGTATTGGTGAAGGTATTGCCGCTTCTAAAGCTTTAGAAGCAATTGGACGTAATCCAGAAGCAAGTGACAAAATTACGCCTTTAATGTTTGTTTCTATGGCGATTGCCGAATCAACTGCTATTTATGCTTTGGTTATCGCTTTAATCATTCTATTTGGTTAATTAGAAAACAGTGATAGTCCAGTTCTTTTAAAGGACTGGATTCCTTTGCTTTTTAATTACTTTTATTGTTATGAACAGTTTGATTTCTGCGTTAGGTTTAGATCTTAAAATCTTGTTAGCGCAATTTGTTAATTTTTCTATTTTAATTTTCGTGCTGTGGCGCTTTGCTTATAAGCCGATTTTAAAGTTGTTGGAAGATAGGCGTCTAAAAATTGCTCAAGGCATTAAAGATAGTGAAGAATCAGCCAATAAATTACAGGAAGCAGAAGAGCAAAAAAAGATTATAATGGCTGAGGCTCACAAAGAAGCTAATCTTATTATTGAAGAATCAAGAGTAAAGGCAGAAAAGCGTTATCAGGAGATAATTGGTAAAACTAAAGAGGATTTACAGGTAGTAATGGCTGAAGAAAAAGAAAAAATTATTGTTGAAAAAAAAGCTGCCATTGTTGAAATTAAAAAACAAACAGCGGAACTTATTGTTTTGGCTGTAGAGAAAATTTTATCTGAGAAAGTTGATAGTAAAAAAGATGCTGAAATTATTGCTCGTGTGGTAAAAGATTTATAGTTATGAAAATTAGTAATAAACAATACGCTCAAGTGCTCTTTGATCTTGTAAAAGACACTTCTTCAGAAAAAACCAAGAAAATTGTGGCTGATTTTTCTAAGCTTTTAATAGCTCGTCATGAAACTTGGCGCCTTGATAGGATTATTAGTGAATTTAATTCACTTTATAATAAAGAATTTAAAATCATTAAAGCAGAAATAAATAGTTTTTCCCCTCTTGATAAAAAAATAGTTGATTTACTTTTAGATTATATAAAGAAAGAAGCAGCGGCTAGTGAGATAGAAGTCGGTTTAAAAACAGATAAAAATATTTTAGGTGGTGTGATTATAAAACACGAAGATAAAATTTTTGATGCTAGTTTAAAATTTCGTTTAGATAAATTAAAAGAAAAAATAATTAATTAAAGATAGAAATTAGTTAAGGTTAAGAACAATATATGTCACAAAATACTAAAGATTTTATAGTAGAAGAACTTAAAAAACAAATTACTTCTTACGAGGCTAAAAGCCAAGAACAACTTTTTGGTCAAGTAATTGAAGTTGGCGATGGTATCGCTCTTGTTTCTGGCTTGTCGGATGTTATGATGTCGGAAATGTTAGAGTTTAAAACAAGCGCTGGTTCTGTTTACGGCGTAGTTCTTAATTTAAGTGAAGGCAATGTCGGCGCTATTATTTTAGGCAGTTCTTTGGAAATTAAAGAGGGCGATGAAGTTATTGCCACTAAAAGAATTTTAGAAGTGCCGGTTGGCGAGAGTTTAATAGGCCGGGTAGTTAATCCTTTAGGTTTACCACTTGACGGCAAAGAAGAAATAAAAGCTAATAAGTATTATCCAGTTGAAAAAATTGCCCCAGGTGTTATTTCTCGTGAATCAGTTAAACAACCAGTTCAAACTGGCATTAAAGCAATTGATGCTATGATTCCAATTGGTCGTGGCCAAAGAGAGCTTATCATTGGTGATAGGCAAATTGGTAAAACAGCGATTGCTATTGACGCTATTATCAACCAAAAAGGCCAAAACATGAAATGTATTTATGTTGCTATTGGTCAAAAAGAATCAAAAGTTGCTTCTATTGTTGCTAAACTGGAAGAAGCTGGAGCAATGAAATATACAACAGTTGTTTTAGCCGGAGCTAGTGATCCCGCTCCGCTTTTATACATTTCTCCTTATGCCGGGACAGCAATGGCTGAATACTTTTTAGATAAAGGAGAGGATGTTTTAATTGTTTATGATGATTTGTCTAAGCACGCTGTTAGTTATCGTGAAATATCTTTATTACTTAAACGTTCGCCAGGTCGCGAAGCTTATCCTGGTGATGTTTTTTATCTCCATTCTCGCTTGTTAGAACGCTCTTGCAAATTAAATAAAGATTACGGCGGCGGTTCTATTACTTCTTTGCCTATTATTGAAACTCAAGCTGGCGATGTTTCTGCTTATATTCCAACTAACGTTATTTCTATTACCGATGGTCAGATATATCTTGAGCCAGATTTATTCTATCAAGGAAATCGTCCAGCGGTAAATGTTGGTATTTCTGTTTCTCGTGTTGGATCATCAGCTCAAATAAAGGCGATGAAAAAAGTGGCTGGAAAAATAAAATTAGAAGCGGCTCAATATCGTGAACTAGCTGCTTTTGCTCAATTTGGTTCAGATTTAGACGATGAAACTAAAAAGAAATTAGAACGTGGCAAAAGATTATTTGAGTTATTTAAACAAGGTCAATATTCTCCAGTAGCAGTTGAAAATCAAGTTCTTCTTTATTTTGCTTTTTCTAATGGATTTTTAGATAAAATTCCGGTTGATAAAATTCCAGTTTTTGAAAATGATTTACTTTCCTATGCTCAGAATAATTTACAGGAAGTTTTAACTAGGATAAAAGAAAGCGGACAACTGGAAGAAGATGATGAGAAAAAAATGGCTGAAGCAATTGATAATTGCCAGAGTTCCTTAGATTATTTGCTTGAAACAAATGACTAATGCTAAAGAAATAAAAAAGAGAATAAAATCAATCTCTAACATCAAGAAGATTACTAGTGCGATGGAGATGGTGGCAGCAGCCAAAATGCGTCGAGCGATTGAGGCGGTTTTAAAGACAAGAACTTACGCTAATTTGGGTTGGGCGACTATTGTTAATATTTCTGAATCAGCTGCTTTTGGGAAAATAAAACATCCTTTACTTGAAAAAAGAAAAGAGATAAAGAGGGTTTTACTTGTTTTAATTGCTTCCAATCGTGGCTTGTGTGGTGGTTTTAACTCGGCTGTTATAAACAAAGCCATTTCTTCTATCAAGACTCATGACAATCTACCGACTGATTTTATAATCATTGGTAAAAAGGCGGCCACAATTCGCAATCGTTTCGGTTATGAGATTATTTCAGAATTTATTAAAAATGATGTAAAACCAGCGGTTGCCGAAGTGGCGCCTATCGCCAAGACGGCCATAGAACAATTTTTAGAAAAGAAATATGATAAGGTTATTTTAGCTTACACAGATTTTGTTAGTCCAGCTAAACAAGTTCCACGCCTGCGTCAGCTTCTTCCTGTGGAAATTGATGCTGAAGATAAATATTTAGGAGCTACAGCGAAAAGCGAAAAACTAAAAACAGATTATGATTTTATTAAAGAAAAAGAGAAAAAGCATTTAGGTGGAAGTTCATATTTCTTTACTTACGAGCCAGATGATAAAGAAGTGTTAAATAGTCTGCTGCCTCGTATGATTGAGGTTCAGCTTTTTCAAGGTTTGTTAGAATCAAACGCTTCTGAGCACAGTGCTCGAATGAATTCAATGCATCAAGCTTCAGGGGCAGCTGGAGATTTAGTGGATGAATTAACTCTTTTCTATAATAAAGCGCGACAATCAGCCATCACCGCTGAAATAGCAGAAATTTCTTCAGGGGCCGCTAGTTTAAGTGCTTAAAATAAAAATAATTTTAATTTAGATATCTAAGTAACAAGTATTTGCAAACTCATATGGAAAAAAATAAGAATAATTTAGGAAAAGTAAAACAGATTATCGGCGCAGTCGTTGACGTTGCTTTTAGTGGCAAACTGCCTTCTGTTTATACCGCCCTTGAAATAAAAAAAGGCGAGGAAACTTTAGTTTTAGAAGTTCAACAACATATAGGTTTTGAAGTTGTAAGAACTATTGCCATGGGTAGCACAGATGGTCTTAAAAGAGGTGATGAGGTTGTAGATACAGGTCGTGGTATTAGCGTACCGGTTGGCAAGGGTACTTTAGGTCGTATTCTTAATGTCTTAGGAGAACCAATTGATAATGCTGGAGAAATAAAAGCAGATAAAACTTATGAAATTCATCGTTTTGCGCCTGATTTTGCTGATCAATCTACTAAAACAGAAATTTTAGAAACAGGTATTAAGGTTATTGATCTAATTTGCCCTATTGCTAAAGGTGGTAAAGTCGGCTTATTTGGTGGTGCTGGTGTTGGTAAAACTGTTGTTATTCAAGAATTTATTAATAATATTGCCAAGGCTCACGGTGGCTATTCTGTTTTTGCTGGTGTTGGGGAAAGAACTCGTGAAGGTAATGATTTGTATCATGAAATGAAAGACGCTGGTGTTATTGATAAAGTAGCTATGGTTTTTGGACAAATGAATGAACCACCGGGCTGCCGTGCTCGTGTCGCTTTAACTGGTCTTTCTATTGCCGAATATTTTCGTGATGAAAAAAATCAGGATGTTTTATTCTTTGTTGATAATATTTTCCGCTTCACTCAAGCTGGCTCAGAACTTTCAACTTTATTAGGTCGCATGCCTAGCGCTGTTGGCTACCAGCCAACTTTAGCGACAGAAATGGGAGAACTTCAAGAGAGAATTACTTCTACTAAAAATGGTTCCATTACTTCTATTCAGGCTGTTTATGTACCCGCTGATGACTTAACTGATCCAGCTCCAGCTACTACCTTTGGTCATCTTGATTCGACTGTTGTTTTATCTCGCCCTTTATCAGAACTTGGTATTTATCCAGCCGTTGATCCATTGGAATCATCTTCTATGATACTAGATCCAAAAATTGTTGGAGAGGAACATTATGAGGTTGCCCGTGGTGTGCAAAAGATTTTACAACGTTATAAAGAATTACAAGATATTATTGCCATTTTAGGCATGGAAGAGTTGTCTGATGATGATAAAGTAATTGTTTCCAGAGCTCGTAAAATTCAAAGATTTTTGTCACAACCATTTGCTGTGGCTGAAACGTTTACCGGCCGTCCTGGCGCTTATGTTAAATTAGCCGATACAGTTTTTGGTTTTAAACAAATTTTAGAAGGGAAATATGACCATATCAGCGAAGCGGAATTTTATATGAAAGGTGCTATTACTGATATTGACGCTAAGGTTTCATAATTATTTTAATTATGGCAAAAAAGACAATAAAATTTGAGATTGTTACTCCAGAAAAATCAGTTTTAAAACGGGAAGTTATTTCTGTTACCATTATGACAACAAGCGGTGAAATTACCGTTTTAGCTGATCATATTCCCTTAGTGACAGTTTTAAAACCTGGTGTTTTGGAAATGAAAGATGAAGATGGAGGAATAGAAATCATGGCTTTATCTGGTGGCTTTATGGAAGTAATGCGGGACAAGATTGTTGTTTTAGCTGATACAGCTGAAAGAGCATCTGAACTTGATGAAAATAGAATAGAGGAGGCTCGGCTTAGGGCTGAAAATAGAAAGAAAGAAATTACTAATGTTGATCAAGTCCAATTTACTAATATTTCCGCTCAGCTTGATAAAGAGCTAGCTCGTTCTAAGGCTTTAAACCGCTGGCGCCGTTTAAAGGGGATAAGTAAATAAGAAAATTAGAAGATATTAAAAAACTAGCTCAAATAGCTGGTTTTTTGTTTGACTTGACAAATGCTTATTATGGGTATATACTCATTATAGATAAAAACAAAGGTCGGTTTATTAACTTATAAAAAATTAATTATAAAAATATGCCAAATTTAAATGGAGCGGGTCCTATGGGCCAAGGCCCTCTTACCGGTCGCAGTGCAGGTAATTGTGATGGTGCTAGAAAAATAACAAGAGGCGGCTGCGGTTGCAGACGTCGTTTTGCTGGTGGTGCTAGGTTTTCTCAAAATAATGTCGAGTCTTTAGAAGCTGAAGAAAAATCTTTACTTCAGGAATTAGAAGCGGTTAGGTTAGAAAAGGAAAACTTAAAGAAAGAAAAATAAAAGAGGATTTTTACAGCCTTGATTAATTTTGCTATAATTAAAAAATATGACAAGACCGAGGTTGTCTAGAAAAATCGGCTTTAATCCCCGTGTTACTTACTTCAAGCCTCAAGGAGTCCCCTTGCGGGGCCTTGAGGTAATTGAATTAACCGTTGAAGAAGTTGAGACCTATCGCTTGCGGCATTTAAAAGGATTAGATCAACGTCAGGCAGCTTCTTTTATGCAAACGTCTGCCAGTACTTATCAGAGAATTTATTATTCTGCTAATAAAAAAATTGCTGACGCTATTATAAATGGCAAAGCTATTAAGATAATAAAATAAATATATGAAAGTATTAAAATTTGGGGCAGTTTGGTGTTCGGGCTGCTTGGTTATGCGACCATTGTGGCAAGAGATAGAAGCAGAAAATCCTTGGCTTGAAACAGAATATCACGATTTTGATGAAGATAAGGAAGCTGTTGAAAAATATCAAATTAATGAAATTTTACCAGTGGCCATCTTTTTAGATAAAGAGGGAAATGAAATTATGCGAATTAACGGAGAGAAGGATAAGAAGAGTTTAGTGGAAATAATTAATCAAAATAAAGATAAATAAAAAAATGTTTTCTAAATTAAAAACAATTGTTTTTTCTTCATTTTTTGTTTTGCTTTCTTTTTTCTTGGCTGGTCAGGCCAAGGCAGAAGTTAATGCTTATTTTTTCTATGGTGATGGTTGCCCCCATTGTGTTACAGAAGAAGTTTATTTTGAAGAAGTTTTAAAGGATAAATATCCGGATTTAAAAATTCATGAATTTGAAATATATAATAATAGAAATAATGCTTTGCTTTTACAAGAAGCCGCTTCAAGGTTAAAAGTAGGTGTAGATGGGGTACCGTTTTTAATAATTGGCGACAAGCATTTTGTCGGTTTTTCAGACAACCTTAGCCCCAAGATGATAGAAAGAAGAGTTGAAGAATGTCTTCAAAATAGCTGCCCCGATTCAATCGCTGTTTTAGCGGGGGTAGAGATTGGGGTAGGAAATAATTATGATTCCTATAGTGACCAAAAAGAAGAAGTAAAAGAAGATATAAATGAAGAAAAACTAATAGATGTGCCTTTTTTAGGGGAAATTAATGCCTTAGATTTTTCTTTGCCGCTTTTAACCATTATCTTAGGAGCGCTAGATGGTTTTAACCCTTGTGCTATGTGGGTGCTTTTGTTTTTAATTAGTTTGCTTTTGGGCATGAAGGACAGACGAAAAATGTGGATTTTAGGAACAGCTTTTATAGTTTCTTCTGCTTTTGTCTATTTCTTATTTATGGTTGCTTGGCTTAATCTCATTCTTTTTTTAGGGTTTGTTATCTGGGTAAGATTGCTTATAGGAGTTTTAGCTTTAGCTGGTGGCGGTTATAGTTTAAAAGAAGCTTTGTTTAGCAAAGATAATGGTTGCAAGGTAGCTAGTAGCGAAAAGAAACAAAAGATTTTTCAAAGAATGAAAGCAGCTATTTCACAAAATAGTCTTTTTCTAGCTGTTGGCGGCATTGTTCTTTTAGCTTTTGCCTTCAATTTAGTTGAACTTATTTGTTCAGCAGGGCTGCCAGCTATTTATGCTCAAGTCTTAGCTTTAAATGAAATGGCTGGTTGGAAATATTATCTTTATATTCTTTTATATAT
>CAZQJT010000005.1:21086-29713 GCA_964593665.1 uncultured Gammaproteobacteria bacterium | reverse complement strand
AAGGGGTTGCTTTTTAAGCTTCCCCTTTTTTATTTTAAAATCACTTATCAATCTTTACGAAAGCTTATTTTTGTAATAAAATTAAAGTATTATGACGATAATTTTGGGAATAAAACTAAACAACTTAAATGAAGAAGAACTGATGGAAAAAATCAGCTCTTTTATAGAAAGTGATAAAAGCCATTACATAGTCACACCTAATCCTGAAATAATCCTAAGTGCTGGCAGCGATGAAGAATTTTTTTATATTTTAAACAAAGCTGATATATCTTTGCCAGATGGATTCGGATTAATTCTTGCCGCTCGTTTATTTGGAAAAAAGTTAAAACGACTAACCGGCTCAGACACTACTCCGAAGATACTAAAACTAGCAGAAGAGAAAGGGGAAAAGGTAATGATTTTAAACCGATCTGATGGCTTATCTTCGCCTGAAGAAATAAAAGAATCAATTAGCAAAAAATTTCCTAAACTAAATTTTCAGATATTAAATGTCTCAAGAGATAAAAATCTTTCCTCTGATAATTTAGAAAAAATAAATTATTACGGACCAGCTATTATTTTTAGCACTCTAGGCTTTCCTTATCAAGAAAAACAAATTTATCATAATTTAAATAAAATTCCATCGCTTAGACTGGCTATTGGCGTTGGCGGTTCTTTTGATTATTTAAGCGGAAAAATAAATCGCGGACCAAAAATTTTTAGACGCCTTGGTCTTGAGTGGTTTTGGCGCTTAATTAATGCTTTTAATTATAAAAATAGTGGCAAAAGAATTAAACGTATTTTTAAAGCAACTATTGTTTTTATGTTTAAAGTATTAAAAGTCCGTTTTACAGAACCTTTTTTATACCGCACCAACGTTGCTAATTTATTATATCGTCGCCGTGAAGGGAAAATAGAAGTATTAGTAGTTGAACGAAGTGATGAAGATAATCACTGGCAACTGACACAAGGTGGCGCAGATGGCGAAAGCTTGGCTAAAGCCGGAGCCAGAGAATTAAGAGAAGAGTTGGGTACTGATAAATTTATAGCAAAAGCTACTTTTAAAAATGTATATTGCTATAAATATAATAAAGATGGAATAGGGACAACTGTTAGTAGAAATTATAAATGCGAATACAAAGGCCAAAGACAAGGCTTATTTATCGCCGAATTTACCGGCGAAGACAGTGATATAAAAATAAACTTCTGGGACCATCAAAACTTTCGCTGGGTGGATATAAATCAGCTTAGTGATTTTGTTCATCCTTGTCGAAAAGCTGGAGTCATAAAATTTTTAGAAAAATTTAATACTTTGAAAATAAATTAATATATGAATATTTTTAATATCTTTTCACAAACTAAAAAACAAAGAGCTCGTCTTCGTTTTGCTCCCTCACCAACAGGTTTTTTACATTTAGGAAATTTTCGCACCGCCTTATTTGGTTACTTGCTAGCCAAAAGTTTAAAGGGTGATTTTATTTTACGCCTTGAAGACACTGATCAAAAAAGAGAAGTAGAAGGAGCCTTAGAAAAACTCCTTAACATTTTAGACTGGACTCAGGTGAAATTTGACGAAGGACCCCATTTAGGCGGGAAATATGGCCCCTATATTCAAACTGAACGTTTAGATATTTACAACAAATACACTAAAGAACTTTTAGAGAAGGGTGAAGCTTACCACTGTTTCTGCAGTGAAGAACGTTTAACTGACATGCGCGCCAAACAAGAAGCTGATAAACTGCCACCACGCTATGACAGGCTTTGTCGTAATCTAAGTAAAGAAGAAGTGGAAAGAAGAATTGCTAATGGAGAAAAATATGTTATTAGACAAAAGATGCCGCTTGAGGGAGAAATTTCTGTCTATGACGAGATCAGAGGGGAAATAAAATTTAAAGCAGCCGATTTTGATGATCATGTTTTAATAAAATCAAACGGAGTTCCTACTTATCATTTTGCTAGTGTTGTTGACGATCATTTAATGAAAATAACTCATGTTACCCGCGGAGACGAATGGCTACCATCTTTTCCTAAAAATATTCTTCTCTACAAATCTTTTAGCTGGACACCGCCTAAATTTATTCACCTGCCTTTAATTTTAAATAAAGAAGGCGGAAAATTAAGTAAGCGCCAAGGTGATGTGTTTTTAGAGCAATATAAAGATAAGGGTTATCTACCGGAAGCTATAATTAATTTTTCCGCCCTTCTTGGCTGGCATGGAACAGGTGAGCAAGAAATATACTCGCTTGAAGAATTAAAAAATAATTTTAAATTAGAAAGAATAGGTGCTAGCCCAGCTATTTTTGATTTGGAAAAACTTGATTACTACAACGCCTATTACATTAGGCAAAAAAATCTTGATGAACTTTTTGATCTTTTAAAACCATATCTACCCATTGATATGGTAGAAAATAAAAGCAGGGAAGAGATAAAAAAATTCATTAATCTAGCTAAAGACAGAATGAAGAAGTTAAGCGATGCAGAAGAGTTAACTAGTTTTTTGTTTAAACTGCCTGAATATGAAAAAGAATTACTACTTTGGAAAAATTTAAATATCAACGAAATAAAAAATAATTTAAACTTAATTCAAGTAGAGCTTGATAAAATAACAAAAGAGAACTGGACTAAAGAAAAACTTGAAGAATATCTTTTAAACTGGTTAAAAGATAGTAATAGAAAAAATGGTGATTTTCTTTGGCCCCTTAGAGTTTCTCTCAGTGGTTTAAAGAATAGCCCCAGCCCCTTTGAGATTGCTGACGCTATAGGAAAAGATGAAAGTTTAAGCAGAATAAAAATAGCCTTAAATAAGATTGAAAAATAATTTATATGAACAAAAAAAATAAATTATTTTTAATTATATTCCTTGGCTTAGTTTTATTATTTCTTATTTCTTGGCTTAGTTTTTCAATCGGAAGGAATTGGACGAGCAATGATAAAAAAACCGAAAAACATCAATCTGGTTTTAAATATATAAGCCCGCTTTTAGAATGTGAGTCTAATAATGTTTTAAGTTATAACTACAAATCATTAAAAATAAGTCTGCAAGAGAGTATAAATAAAAAGAGAAAAGAGAATAAAATAGAACACGTCTCTTTATATTTCAGAGATTTAAATAATGGTCCTTGGATATCTATAAACAACGAAGAAAAATTTTCCCCCGCTAGTCTTTTAAAAGTTCCTCTTATGATTGCCTATTTAAAACTAGCAGAAACTAATCCAAACTTATTAAAACAAGAAATAATAATTACCGAAAAAGAAAAAACTTCAGTTACTCAAAATATTCTTCCTGTAAAAATTGTTGAATTTAATAAAAAATACACAGTTGAAGATTTAATAACAAGAATGATTAAATATTCTGATAATTTAGCCGCTAATGCTTTACTTAATAATCTAAAAGAAAACGAAATAGACCAGATTTATCTTGATCTTGGAATGCCTATTCCAGGAACAGGGGAAATGGAAAATTTTATGCCAGTTTCTGATTATGCTGCTTTTTTCCGGATTCTATACAACGCTTCCTATCTAAACCGAGATATGTCAGAAAAAGCTTTATCAATTCTATCGGAAACTAGCTTTTCTAAAGGACTGAAAGGCGGAATACCAGAAGAAATTAACGTTGCTCATAAATTTGGCGAACGTGTCTTTGAAAACAAAAAACAATTACATGATTGCGGTATTGTCTATCTTGAAAATAGTAATTATTTGCTTTGTGTTATGACACGTGGCAATGATTTTAATTTAATGGAAAAAACTATTTCTGAAATATCACAAGACGTTTTTGATAATATGAAGTCATTTACAGAAAACTAAAAAAATGTTATAATTTCTATACATGAAAAAGAAAATAATCTCTACATTTTTTGTTATTTTAATTATCTTTGGTTTTTCAAGAGCTATTCCTTTTGTTTTTGGGCAAAATGAGAGTATTGACTCTGAAATTGAAATTCTAAATCAACAAATTACTAATCAGAAAAAACAGATAGAAGCTTTGAAAAATAAACAGAAAGAATACGAAGAACAGATAAAAATAAAACAAAATGATAAAATAAATCTTAGCAATCAGTTATCTTTATTAGAAGACAGATTGGCTAAAGCGCAATTAGATATAGATAGTGCTAATTTGGAAATTGATAAAATTAATTTAGAAATAAAAAAAGTTGAAGCAGACGGTGCTAAAATAGATCAAGATATAGAAAAAAGGAAAAACCATTTAGCAAACTTACTGCGCTTAGTATACAAACAAGATCAAGTCACAACTCTAGAAATGCTTCTGCTTAACAATTCTTTGGCAGAATTTCTAAACCAAGCTAAAAATTTAGAAGATACTAATAAAGAAATAAGTGCCAGCGTTTCTGATTTACGCTTAGACAAAGAACGCTTAGACAAGAATAAGTTAACTTTAAATGATAAAAATAATGAGTTAATTACTTTACGTAATAAATTAGAAGAAAAGAAAGATAATTTAGCTTATGAACAGGCTAATAAAGTTTACATCTTAGAAGAAACCAGAGCTTCTGAAAAAAGCTATCAACAACTTTTAGCCAAAGCACAGAGGGAGCAAAACCAAGCCATGGCTGATATTGCCAGTGCTGAGGTTTTAATTCGTAAGAAATTATCAGAAAAAGAAAAACAAAAATTAAATAGTGGGAATAGTACTATTAACTGGCCGGTTGCTAAAAATACTATCACCGCCTTATTCCATGATCCCGACTATCCATATCGTCGCTTAATAGGTGAACACTCAGGTGTTGATATAAGAGCTAAACAGGGAAGTACATTAATGGCAGCGGCGGATGGTTATGTCGCTAAGGTTAAATTTGACGGAACTAAAGCTTATGCCTATATCATGATTATCCATGGTGACGGCCTAGCTACCGTTTATGGCCACGTTTCAGCCGCCTACGTAAAAACAGACCAATATGTTAACCAAGGGGAAGTAATAGGCCGTACTGGCGGAATGCCGGGAGGGACAGGCTCTGGTTCTTTCTCTACTGGCCCCCATCTTCATTTTGAGGTTAGAAAAGATGGTTTGCCAGTTGATCCGCAAAAATACTTACCATAAAAAAATTTAAATATACAAAAAATAGGCTAATTTTAGCCTATTTTTTTATACAAAATAATCTTAAATATCTCTATTTTCATGTACCTTTCTATGTATATCCCTTAATTGTTTATTGGTAACGTGAGTATAAATCTGCGTAGTGGCAATATTACTATGGCCCAAGAACTCCTGAACAGTTCTAAGATCAACTCCTTGATTTAATAAATCAGTAGCGAAAGAATGTCTTAGCGTATGTGGAGTAGCCATAACTGGCAAACCAGAGATAATAACATATTTTTTTACAATATCTTCAATGCTTTTTACTGTTAGACGACGAGAAGTAGTGCTTTTAGCTGAACCTCTTTTATAGTTAATAAATAAAGCATCGTCCAAATCTTTTCTTTGCTCTAAATAAGAACGTAAAGCTTTTACCGCTCTAGTAGAAAAATAAATAGTTCTAATCTTTAAGCCCTTACCAACAACTGAAATCTCTAAATCACGAGTCTCATCCTTAATCCTAAGCTGATCACGATTTAAAGCAGCTAGCTCAGCCACACGTAAGCCACTAGAAAATAAAGTTTCAAGTAAGGCTCTATCTCTTAAACCAATAATAGTTTTAATATCCGGCGCGCTTAACAGTCGCGAAAGCTGTTCTAAATTTAAAAACTTTATTTCTTTATCCGCCTTGTCTTTAGCTAACTTTACCTTTGAAGGTGGCAGGGAAGCAATATCCTTTTCTACAAAAAATTCCAATAAAGATCTAAGAGCAATTAAATAATAATTTTGAGTAGTTTTTTTTAAAGTCTTTTTACTCTTCGGGTCAATATGTCGAGAAAGATATACTTTGTATTTCCAAATATGATCCGGAGTTAATTTATCAGGTGGCAGGGAAGACAAGTTATTGTCTTTTAACCAAACAAAAAACTTACGCAAAAAACGAGTATAGTTTTCTTGTGTCTTTGATGATAAACCTTTTTCAATTTCACAATAATCTAAAAAGTCTATTAGGTGACCGGGAATTGTTTTATTTTTTTCCATAACTTTATTATAACATTTTTCAAAGTAATAACGTAAGACTAAAGGGAATAATAGAAAAGCGCCCCAAACAGGCGCTATTCTTACTTATCAATACTTCGCATAATGTATATTAATACACTTATTACTATAATTCTAAAAGCGCCTCTTAACTAACAATAAGGCCCATTATACTAATACTTGGTTGAAAAAACAGAATTATCTTTAAAACAATTAAAAAAATTCCTATTATAACGGCGCAAAAAACTAAAACCGCTAAAGCAAAAAAGAATTTAAAAGCATTCTCCATATAGTTATTTAATTAATAAATATTTTATCGCCGTAGCGTAGATCAATATACTTAGTATTACTAAAATTATCCTTTATTTTTTCATTTTTGACAAGAATTAGACTATCTATTTGCTTTAAAGGATCGTCTTTGGTGTTAAAATAAACCTCAGGGCCGTCTTTTATCTTTACTTTCACCGTATTGAACTCCATATCAATGATATACTTCTCTACCCTCATCTCTTGACAAATATCAAAATAATCATTTAAGGCGAAAACAAAGGCTAAATAATCTTCGGCTATTTTTATTTTCTCTCTTTCACCAATTAAATTTAAATCATTTTTATTTTCTAAAATTAAATATTTTTCTTTGTCCTCTTCTAAGACAGCTACTTCTGGAATAACATAGGCATCACGTGAGGCATAAAAATAATCACTTCCCTGTTGAAAAATAAAAGCATAGGGACGTTCAAATATTTTTAATATTAATGTTCCTGGTAATTTTTTTATAATCTCTAAATCAGAAAAATTATAAAGAGATAAAATATTTTCCTTTAAAGTTTCTTTATTTAATAAATATAAATTATTCTGATTAAAAACAAGTCCCGTCTTCTCTTCCATTTGCTTTAAAACACAATTTTCAAGCTCTGATTGATTAAATCTGGTCAATCCTTCAACTTTTATCTCTTTTATCATTAAAGTTGGCGAGGCTAGAAAAAACCAGGTAATTGCAGCTATAACCATCAATGCAATAATAAGTAAAATAAAATTTAGCTTTTTATTAGGCTCCTTTTTTGAACGACGAAAAAAAGGATTACACAAATTTTTACTTTGATAATCTTTTCTAATTCTACTTATTTTTTTCTTTTTATTAAACATAATCATCTACCAAACTATTTTTCTACGGATACTGGGTTGTAGTTTTACTAAAATTTCATAAGGGATAGTCTCCATTAATGAAGACAAAGAAGAAATTGAATTAAAATCACTGGGATCACTAGAAATTATTTCAACTTTATCATTTAGCTTTATCTCATTTCTGCCGACATCAAGACAAGTAATATTCATGCAAACTTTGCCAGCAATCTGAGCCCAAAAATTATGTTGCCAACCAAAAACTAAAAACTTTCCTCTATTGGACAACCGCCTGTCAAGCCCCTCAAAATAACCAAAAGGGATAACGGCAATGTTGGTTTTTTCTCTTGCTCTGTAGCTAGAATTATAGGAAACCGGTTCATTAGCCTCTAAACTTTGTATAGAAACAATTGAAGAAAAAACACGTAAAGCTGGTTGTAATTTGGAATCAATTCCGTCTATAGAGCCTTCTTCTAAAGGATTGTAACCATAAAGGGCTAAGCCGGGTCTATAAACAGTTAAAAGCCTGTTATTACTCTTTAAAGCAGCCGCTGAGTTGCCTAAATGTATCCAAGTGGGAAAATAACCAGCTGATCTTAAAAAAAGCAAAGCATGAAAAAACTTATCCTCTTGCTCTTGATTTAATACAGTTCTTTCTTCGGCGGATGATAAATGAGAACAAAAACCAGTCACGTCAACTTTATCTAAATACTTCTTATTAATCTCTATAAATTTAGTTAAATCTTTTACCCCTTCACGGTTCATACCAGAATTATAGAACAAGTGCAATTTAAATTTTTTCCCATATCTAGCAACATAACGTAAAGTCTTTTCATTATAAATAACAAATTCTGTTTTTCTTAAATTACAATAGTCATAGGCTTTTTGCGGCATCTCGCTTAAAATTAACACTTTGCCTTTAAAATAACGCCAAGCTATCTGAGCTTCAGGAAAAGAATCAACTGCCACCATTTTTGCTTCAGAATGATTTAAAATTTGGCACATTTCTGCCAATCCATGACCATAGGCATTAGCTTTTAAAACAGGAAATATTTCTGCACCACCTTGCAGTTTTTTAAGATAATTAAAATTTGCCAAAATTTTTGGCGCCTCAATCTCAATCTTATTTAAAGTTTCGTATTTCGGTTTTCTTAATTTCCGAAAAAATTTAATCATATATTTAAAGCTTTTATGGCAAAGCTACTTCCCCCTGTCCTTTATTTAATCTATCATTATCTAAATTTGCTGTAATATTAGGTAAATTATAATAAGTTTCATCATTTATCAAAATATCCCGTCCATAACAGATAATATCTGTTAAAAGATTTGGGGTTTGTCCAACTTGATTTTCACTGGGAATAAATTGAACCTCAAATCCAACCCTATAGCTATCACCTTGAGCACTTATCTCTTCAACCGTCCAAACAACTTGTCGCAATGATTCGTTATAATT
>CAZQJT010000005.1:0-20986 GCA_964593665.1 uncultured Gammaproteobacteria bacterium | reverse complement strand
GGATTGTTTAAATCTAACTGATATTTTTGTGTCACAGAGCCAGTCTCAATATTTACAACTGGTTCTGGTCTTAAATAAAGAAAAAGAACTAAACCAATTAAAACTAGAACTATAATACTTAAAGAAATATCAATTATTAAATTAAGCTTACTTTTGAAATAAAACCGATTGCGTCTTCTCTCAAAATACCGAGTAATTTTTTTTAATAGTCTTGTCATATATTTTTAGTAGATATTCTTGATTCCAACTAAGATATCAGGAACATCGTCCATGTTAATATCGCTAACACTTACCTTAACTCCACCATGATAATTTTTTTCATAAGCAAAAAAATTGTTTAACGCCTCGCCATCTTGATTAAAAACACGAATATGAGGACCGCCACCAGCACCTGGACCGGTAACAATCTCAATTTTGCCGTCATTGTTAACGTCACCTATAGCAACGCTAACTCCGCCTTTAAAATTTTTATCATAAGCCAAAAAACTTTTTTCTAAAACACCGCTCATGTTAAAAATCTTAACAAGTGGTTCCAACCCGGCACCAGGACCCGTAACTATTTCCAGCTCATTATCATTATCAATATCTCCTATAGCAACACTAACTCCTCCTCTATTATTTTTATCATAAGCAAAAAATCTTCCCAGAACTCGACCATCAACAGAAAAAATAGCTACCTGTGGGCCACCCTTATACGGCCCTGTTACTATTTGATTTATTTTTCCATCTTTAAAATCAATTGCTAAATTAATTCTGTCTCTATATTTATTAGTATAAGGAAAAAATGATTTAAAAAGAGTGGCGTTATTATAAATAAACACCTCTCCAAAACCAGCCGAAAGTTCTATTTCATTACCGTTTTCAAAATTGTTAAACAAGACAACTTCAGATTCTCCAGGAAAATTATTTAAATAAGAGAAAAAACCATTCCTAATTTGGCTTCCACTGGTATTAAAAAGACGATAAAAATAACCATTAACAAAAGCAGCATTGTTTATACTATTACTCTGTCTTAATAAAACAGCGCCATCCTTAGCTGATAATTTCAAATAACTAATCTTTAGCCCAGTATTAAATTTAGGGTCTTGACTGCCTTTTATCTTCTCTATTTCTTCCTTAGAAAATACATACAGCTGTTCCTTATTGGTAGAATTTACTATAACTGAACCATATTTAAAATCGCGCCTCCATAAACCAGCTTTTAGTTCCGTACTTTTATTGGCTAATAAATTATAAGGTGTTGACTGCGGCTTACCCAATACAACATTATATTCATCATACCACCACAACTGGCTATGATCAGTTAAACCATGGTCAAAACTATAAAACCCGTGACCAAGCAAAGTACTAGTTAGAGTATAACGGAAATGAGAATAATCAAATTGATTACCACTAAAACTATTAATAACTGAAATGTTAGGCTTGGTGTTCAACTGTGGTAATTTTAAATATGTTTCCATAGACCCAGTCCAAGTCCCACCATTTTCCCAAGCTGAAGGAAAATCTTCAAGCATGACACCGTTTAAAATGCTTTGATAACCATAATAAACGCGTCCATTACCAACAATAATAAAGTCATCACCTGCTAAATTTCTTGTTTTTGCTAAAACCTTTTTAAAACCATTTGCCCAAGCACCATCAAGAACACTCGTCTTATCCTTTATTCCATCATTATCAGCATCTATGTCACCGCCATTAACCCAAGAAACATCACTCCAAGTATTGTCATAGAAAACACCGTCCCATAGACCACTTCCCTTTATTTCCTTAATCACAAAATCAACTAGATAATCATTAAACCTCCTGTCTTCTTTATCTAAAGGAGCGAAATCCGTTAAATTAAGCATTGAGCTTTGTGGCCAATTACTAATTTTCTGCCCTTTTGAGTTTTTTAACCACCAGCCAGAAATAACACCATCAGAAAGAGTATTGCGCATGAAAGCCTTATTATAATTTTCCACATTATCTAGTAGTTCAACCGCATTAATATAAGCTAAAATAATAATATTGGGATTTAAATCGCGTATTTTTGCTAATTGCTTAGGACTGTTAAGCTGAACTTCCATATCTAAAGTTAACAAATCCCATTTAGCTAACTCATAAACTTCTGAATCAAGTATTTCCCATTTCAAAAAATGATTAGCTAAACGAGGATAAGAATTATCAATTACAATCGCTTCAAGAGAAAAAGGAAATAATAATGATAACAACAAAAAAGCAATAACTAAAAATTTATATTCAATTCTCTTCAAAAAATTCATCATTTCTTCTTATTTCTTAGGTTTAATAATATCGCATCCTTCTGGTAAGTATTTCTTTAAAGCAATTGGTATTCTAACACTACCATCAGCTTCCTGATTATTTTCTAAAATCGCGATTAAACAACGAGTAATCGCAATAGCTGTGCCGTTTAAAGTATAAACATAATTCTTTTCACCCGCCTTGTTTGTAAACTTAATATTTAAAGCTCGCGCTTGATAATCAGTACAATTAGAAGTAGAAGTAACTTCTGCAAAATCACCTAAACTATCATCAGCTGCCGGTTTACCCGGCATCCAGGCTTCTAAATCATAGGTTCTAATCGATGGTGTTCCTAAATCAGCTGTACAGTGATCAATCACTCTAAAAGGAATATCCAATCCTTTAAAAATTTCTTTTTCTATGTTAAGCAACTCTAAATGAGATTCTTCAGCTTTTTCTGGTAAGACATATTGAAACATTTCAATCTTAGTAAATTGATGAACACGAAATATCCCTTTGGAAAACTTAGAATAAGAACCAGCTTCAGTGCGAAAACAATGAGAAACGGCTGCATACTTTTTAGGCAAATCACTTTCTGTAAAAATTTCATCTTGGTGATAACCGCCCATAGTTATCTCCGCTGTTCCTATTAGACTTAAATCTGTATTTTCAATGTTATAAATTTGTGTAGATTCTCCACGTGGATTAAAACCTAAACCCTCTAAAACCTCCCTTTTAGCTAAATCTGGCGTGGTAAATGGAGTAAAGCCGTGTTTTAATAAAATATCCAAAGAGTATTGTATTAAAGCATATTCCATTAAAGCTAGTTCATTTTTTAAATAATAAAATTTAGCTCCTGTTACTTTAGTTGCTCTTTCAAAATCAATTAAATCCAAATTAGCGGCTAATTCAACGTGATCCTTAGCTTGAAAAGAAAATTTAGTTGGCTGGCCGCTTATTTCCAAAATCGGATTGTCATCCTCATTGTCACTAACTTTAACATCTTTATGAGTTAAATTAGGAACAGCTAAAAGAAGATTTTTTAATTCAAGTTGAAGAGGAATTAATTTTTCTTCTTTTGATTTTAAAGCTTCTCCTAATTTTTTCATTTCAGCGATAATTTCTGGAGTCGGCTTTGTTTTTGAAAACTTATTACGTTGCGCTCTGTCCGCTTCTATCTCTGTAAGTAAATTTCTTATCTCTTGATCTAATTTTAAAATAAGATCAATATCAACGCTGACTAGACGATTCTTAGAATTGATTTTCACCATTTCTGGGTTTTCTCTGATAATTTTAATATCTAACATATTTTTATAAATTAATTATTCTAACCAACGACTTCCCCGCCAAAAGTCTTAAGTAAGTCACCAACAACTGACGAGGTTTGATTGTCAGAAATTTTCTTTTCTTCTATTTTTTCTTCTTCATTTGTTTTATTCAAAATTCTTTCAATTTCTAAATTTTCATCAAGACGGCAACAAAAATTTACCGTTGTTCCAAAAACTTCCTTTAAAGTTTCGGAAACTATTTTTTTAATCACTTCTTCGTTAACCCTATCTTGATGAAATTTATATTTAAAAACCAAACCCAATTGATTTTTTGCTATCTCTTCTGGTTGGCAATTTTGCAAAACAAAAGACAAAGAGTGATTGTGTTTTTTTATCTTCACTAAAAACTCTGGCCATTTATCTAAAACTTCTTGATGATTTAAATCAAGAACTGTGCCCGGGTTTTCTTCTTTTTCTATAACAACTTTTTGTTCTTTAATCTTTGGAGATATTTTATTTATACTTGACTCTTCGTCTTCTTTGTGAGAATTATTCACCCTACTTGAAACAGATAGGTTATTAGAAAAATTTTCATAGCAAAGATCAACAATTGCCAACTCTAGCCCTAATTGAGAAATTGTCGAATTTTTCTGTTCATTATTAACTTCTAGAAACCTCTTGATAAAAATAATAATCTTTTCATTTGAAAGTCGAGAAGAAATTTCACTTATTTTCATTTCTAAACTTTCTCCTAAATTAAGCCCAAGATTATCAGTTAAACTTGGGTTAACTTTAGTAAGCATTATTTTTCGAAGTAAAGAAATAATTTCTTCGGTAAAATTCTTTAAATTCACCCCCGTATCCGCCAAATTATTAATAAGAGTGATAGCCTTACTAGCATCTTTTTTGCCAAGATAATCTAGTAATTCCAGAGCAGAACTATTATTGTGTCGAGGGATTACTAATTCTGCTTGCTCTAAACCGATTTTCTTTCCACCTAGAGCCAACACTTGACCCAGTAAACTCTCGGCATCACGAAGATGTCCGCCAGAACGACGAGCAATTGCTTCCAAAACATCACCTTCAACTGTTACTTTTTCAGCGGCTACAATCAGACCTAATTTTTTAACAATATCAGTCACACTTATTCTTTTAAAATCAAATCGCTCACAACGAGAGATTATAGTTAAAGGAACTTTTTGAATCTCAGTCGTACATAAAATAAAAATAACATAAGTTGGTGGTTCTTCAATTATTTTTAATAAAGCATTAAAAGCAGAAGCTGACAACATGTGAACTTCATCAATAATAAATACTTTAAATTTAGAATTAGCCGGACTAAGCCTTGAAAAATTAATTATATTATCGCGAACATTATCAACTCCTGTATTAGAAGCAGCATCAATTTCAACAACATCTAAATTTTTTCCAGCGGTAATGCCAAGGCAATTAACACATTTATTACATGGTTCATACTCCCCTTCTTTTCTGTTAAGGCAATTCACTGTCTTTGCTAAAACACGAGCTAAAGTTGTTTTACCCACTGCCCGTGGGCCGCAAAATAAAAAAGCCTGTGCTAATTTGTTAGTACTTATTTCATTTTGCAAAGTAACTTTTATGTGGTTTTGCCCCAAGACTTCCTTAAATGTTTGGGGGCGATAATCGCGATAAAGGGTTGACATAATATTATATTTAAAATCAAACGGCGCCGGCAATCTTAGTTCTCCGACTTATTTCCGATTCTACTAAATAACGGTTTTGACCATATTTCAAACGACTCAAAGCTTTAACTTTCTCGCCCATACCGGGATACTTAACCCCCATAATAGGCCAAATTGTATTCAAAGAGAAAGGGCGACTAGCACTATTATCAATAAGCAACTTAATTAAAGCAACGCCCTTATCTACATTTATTAAATCGTATTGATTGAAAACAGGTGAAAATTCTTTAACCAAAAAATCAGCATCTTCTGAGCCAATTTTAAAACTAATCATTGTTCCCACATTACCAAAAACAGCGTCTTTAATTTCGTTATTATTGTTCTTGCTAAGTTGACCTATGTATTGATGAGCAATTACTAAATTTAAAGCATATTTTCTGGCTTCTGATAATATCTGGCAAATAGAACTGGTTGTGAAGTTTTGAAACTCATCAATATATAAATAAAAATCCTTACGTTTTTCTGGAGACATGTCAGTACGCGATAAAGCAGCCATTAATATCTTCCCTACTAAAATCATTCCTAAAAGATAAGCATTTGTTTCTCCAATTACACCTTTTGGCAAATCAACTAATAAAATTTTCTGCTTATCCATTACCTCTCGGATATTAAAAGCACTTTTAGTTTGGCCAATAATGGGGCGCATCATGTCGTTGGAAATAAAGGGGGTAAGTTTAGAAGTTATATAAGGAACAATATTAGCTAGAGCCGCTTCCCCGCCCGCTTTTTCAGCTTCTTGTCGCCAAAAATCAACAACTGTCTGATTATGGCAACGACTTAATTTATAACGGCGAAAATTTTCATCTGCCAGCACTTTAGGTATTTCCATTAAAGTAGCGCCAGCCTCAGTGTCATCCATTACCAGCAACATGGCGTTTCTTATATACTGCTCAAACATTGGCCCACCTGTCGCTCTTAAGTCATACAACTTATCAAGAATACCTATCATCTCGTTAATTACAAAACTTTTCTGTTCTGGATATTTAGGATCATATTCTAAAAGATTAAGGGCCATGGGCCTATCAATATCACCCGGAGAGAATACAATCACATCTTCAGCTCTTTCTGGTGGTATACGATCTAAAACATCTTGAATTAAATCACCATTTGGATCAAAAACACAAACTCCTTCTCCATTCTGAACATCTTGAATTATCATATTAGCAAGCAAAACTGATTTACCAGTACCAGATTTACCAACGATATAAGTATGACGACGTCTATCTTCCCGCTTAATTCGTATTTCTTTTTTTATCCCTCGATAAATATTATTTCCCAAAGTAATCCCCTCATCTGGAATACTAGCTGGTGCAGCGGCCATTTTAGAAGATAACCAAAGAACATTAGGTGTTTCCGTTGACTTTAAAGGAAAATGAAAAACACTAGCCAGCTCTTCGCTATTTAAAAGAAAACTTTGTTTTTCTTTAAAATGACGATAAATAAAATCCTTAACAATATTACCAGAATTATCTTTATGCGGACGAGAAAAGTTATTCCCGTAAGTAAAATTATTATACTCGCTAAAATGAGAAGCGATGTTTTCTAGATAACGTTGAGCACTTTCTTTAGTCTCCGCATTAGCTACTATTCTTATATTCACCTCTAATCCTGTCTTTGAGTTTTTTTCCTCTATCGCTTTTAACATTTCTTCTTCAACAGCAGAAAGCCTCTTTGGATTTTCTGGAACATCCTTTTTCTTATTATTAGAAAACATTAAACTAAAAAAATCGCTAACTGCACCACCGAAAGTAGAGGCACGCAAGCCTGCGTTTACCGAGTTCTTATCATGAATTTTTTTAACAACCCGTCTTGCTTTTCTATGCCAGGCAGATGGAGCACTACGAACAACATACTGGATAGCTATACTTTCATCTTTCCCTAATTTTGACAAAGAATTGATTAAAGAATTTAAAGGATCAACGTCCATTTTATGATAAGTCTTGATGGGAAAGAAAAACCTTTTATTAGTTTTAATATAAGCAGAGTAAATTTTTCCATTAACACTAAATAAATTATAATCCTCAATTTCTTCAATAATTGCCTCGGGATAATAAGCTTGAATTTGTTGTTCTATATAACGTATGCTTTGACGCGAAGCAACCACATAAAAAGCAATCTTATTTTTACTAGCAACAATTTCAAAAGAAAAATGATCCTGGCGCCCTTTCAACCAAGAGAGAAATCCACGCTCTGCTTTCAGGCCACCAATAGCGGCAAAAATAGTCTCACCTTTAGCGATATCTTCTTTTATTTGTTGCGATGACGTTTCTTTTTGCGCATCTTCCGGTTTTTCTTTTGGCAGTCTTACTAAAAAAACTTGATGATCATAATAATTACGACGCGACAAATAAAAACGAACTATGTTTAAAATTAAAACAACAAAAATCACCGCCCCGATAAGCATTAACGAAAAGGATAAAAAATAATTAGCAGAAGTGAAAAGTGGCATAGTAATTTTTAGATTTAAAATTTATTTTTTAAATTTATTATCTTGTCAGCCTTTATCTTTGCTTCCTGTTCTAGAAAAAATTTATTTACTCCAGGAATAATCTTTAACCATCGTCTTATCAAATCTATAATTTTATTAACCTTAACTTTGGTTTCTGAAAGAAGATTATTTATTTTTTTTACAGTTTCCTCTCCCGTCTTTTTAAAAGAGGCTTGTTCTTTTGGCGGCATTTTTAAAAATATCTCACTTAAACCAGCGGATAATATCTCATCAATCTCTTGAGCACGTTTTCTTTCCCAATCACTAGTTGAAGCCGTTGGTAGAACAGAGGGATTTTTTATCTTCGCCACAATTTCTGCTTGAGCACTTTTTTCTTTTTTTTCATTAAAAAAAGTCTCTGGATCTTTTTCAGGAGTGGGCCCAGTTTCTACTTTTGGCAATTCCTGAGAAGAACCAGGGGGAACAATCTTTTCAATATTTGCTTCGCCGGCCATAATTTTATTTTAATTTTGTCTGTTATTTAACAATAATTGCTCCAACCGGGCAATTCTCGGCTGCATTTTTTGCACAATCAGATGGAGTTTGATCTATTGCCTCTGCCTTCCCTTCTGCGTTAAGCACAAAAGTTTCTGGGCACAAACCAGCGCACATACCACAACCTATACATTTTTCTTGGTTAACTTTTACCATATTTTTAGCAATTTTTAAATTATTTTTACTGCTTTTATTATAGCATAAAAAGAAAAAAATAAAACCCCTATTCTTCCCCTAAAAATAGCTTAAAACTTAATAATATTTGACAATTTTAAAAGCTTAAGTTATATTAATTAGGTAAAAACTAAATTAAACCTAATCAAGCTCTAAAGTGCTGATTTTTAATTAGCATTTTAGGTATATAAATCTATATGGCACATAAGAAAGCGGCCGGCTCTACTTCCCTGGGACGAGATTCCGAGAGTAAGCGCTTAGGCGTCAAAATTACCGATGGTGAGTGGGCTAAAGCAGGCGCAATTATTATTCGTCAACGTGGCACTAAATATCATCCTGGCTTAAACGTTGGCATAGGAAAAGATGATACTCTTTTTGCTTTAAAAGGCGGTTTTGTTAAATTTACAACCCGCAAATTAAAGAAATTCAATAACACCTTAAAATCTTCCAAGATTGTGAATGTTATTCTATTAACTGAAGAAAAAAGACAGGAGTTTTTAACTATCGCCAAAGAAAAGAAGGATCGTAACTCCGCTAAAAAACCAAAGGCTAAGGCCGTTAAAAAAGCGAGTGTCAAAAAACCTGTCAAGAAAACTGCGAAAAAATAAACTCACTCTAAAATAAACTCAAGTCACAAAAAAACAAGCTCCTTGATGGGGGCTTGTTTTTTTTGTTATTTATTGAGATTTTTACAAACTTTTATAAACTCAGTAAAAAGAGGATGAGGACTAAGTGGCCGAGAAATATATTCGGGATGGAATTGAACACCAATAAAGAAAGGATGATTGCTTATCTCTACTGCCTCTACTATCTGATTATCTGGCGAGGTCCCAGCTATTTTTAAACCTAATTTTTCAAACATATCTCGATAATCATTATTGAACTCATAGCGATGTCTATGCCTCTCAAGAATAGTTTTTTCTTTTTTTAAACGAGAATAAGATTTTTGAAAATGTGTCCCCTCTCTTAAAAGACAGGGCCAGGCCCCAAGCCTAATAGTCCCGCCGTAGCCCTTTTCGGCTATTAATTTTTCCTGTCCAGGCATAATATGAATTACTGGATTTTTCGTCTTAGGATCGATTTCAGCTGAATTAGCGTCTTTAAGACCGGCTACATTACGGGCAAATTCAATCACCGCCATTTGCATGCCATAGCAAAGACCAAAATAAGGAAGTTTCTTTTCTCGACAATACTTAATTGCCTTTATCTTTCCCTCAGAACCACGTGAGCCCCAACCTTGTGGGACAATAACACCATCCATTTTCTTTAATATTTGTGCACCTTTTTTTTCTAACTCTTCTGCGCTAAGCCAATGCAATTTAGCTTTTACATGATTCAAGGCACAGGCGTGCTTAACTGCTTCAATAACTGAAATATAAGAATCACTAAAATTAAAATCACCACTGGAAAAATATTTACCAACGATACCGATATTAATTTCTGGACTTTTAGTTTTAGAAGCTAAAACCATTTTTTTCCAAGCCAAATTAGCATCTTTCTTCTTTTTATCAGGCAAAGAGAATTTTTCTAAAATTGTTTTTCCTAAATTATCTTTTTCAAAATTTAAAGGAATATCATAGATAGAATCAACATCAGGAGCAGAAATAACGGCGTCTAAAGCGACGTTGCAATTAATTGATAATTTCTCACGACGCGAAGCGTCAATTGGCTTTTCACTACGAGCAATAATAAAATCGGGCTGGATGCCAGCTGATTGCAAATTACGAACAGCATGTTGGGTTGGTTTAGTTTTCATCTCTCCTATTTTATTAGGAATTGGCAGATATGAAACCATTATAAAAAGAACATCTTTAGGGGCAAATAATTTCATCACTCGAGCCGCTTCTAAAAATAAAAGGTTTTCATATTCTCCGACAGTTCCGCCTACTTCTATTATCATTATTTCTGCTTTAGTCTTTTCTACAGCCTTTTCAATCCGACTTCTTATCTCTTGTGGAATATGTGGAACAACTTGGACACACTTTCCCTTATATTCTAAATTTCTTTCTCGAGCAATAACAGTTTGATATATACGACCGGTAGTCATATAGTTATCTTTGTATATATCTTTCCCTAAAAATCTTTCATAATTGCCAATATCTTGATCCGTTTCATCACCGTCCGCCGTTACAAAAACCTCACCATGTTCAACTGGATTCATAGTTCCAGCATCAACATTGATATAAGGGTCCATTTTAATAGCACTAACTCTGTAACCGTGCGTTTGCAAAATCTGGCCGATTGAAGCAGTTGTCACTCCTTTACCCACACCAGACATCACTCCACCGACAACAAAAATAAATTTAGGAGTAATTTTTAAATTATCTTTTTCTTTTCTTTTTTTACTGATAGACATAATGGTTATAAAGTTAAAAGGCAGTCCCTTGCGAGGAATGCCTTTTATTTTAATTTATTATTTTTTAGGGTCTTTGAGTATTTCCAGCGCCTTATCAAGTTGTGGGTCAAGATTATTGTTAATATCATCAACAGTTAATTCTACGAGAACATCCGGCGATATTCCCTTTTCGTTAATAAAATCGCCAGCCGGGGTAAGCCATTTAGCAACCGTCACTTTCAAAGAAGAACCGTCACTTAAACTCTGTAAAGACTGGACAGATCCTTTGCCAAAAGTTTGTTCGCCAACTAAAGTTGCTTTTTTGTAGTCACGCAGAGCACCGGCAACAATTTCCGAAGCAGAAGCGCTACCAGTATTTATCAAAACAACTGTTTTATA
Organism: uncultured Gammaproteobacteria bacterium; assembly: GCA_964593665.1. Classification (GTDB taxonomy): domain Bacteria; phylum Patescibacteriota; class Patescibacteriia; order Patescibacteriales; family UBA12465; genus UBA12465. Next base: position 9,865 of record CAZQJT010000005.1, on the reverse strand, counting down.
ATCTTTCAAACGAGCTAACCCTCTGGCTGGATATTCGCTGCGCCTATTCTCACCAAACTGTTCGGCTACTATTGGACCTTCCTCTATCCACTCCGAAGCCAAAGAAACTGAGGTGTCCAAATAGCCACCAGGATTATTTCTTAAATCAAGAATTATTCCCTTTGGTTTCTTTTCTAATATTTCGTCAACTGCCTGATTAAATAAAAATAGAGTGTCATCATTAAAATTACTTAATTTAAGAATATATATTCCATCGCGCATTTCTGTTTTCAAAGATTTAACAATAATAACATCGCGCGTAATAGAGATTTCTTTCGCACCTTCGCCGGCTTCACGAATAACAGTTAAAACAACATCTGTTCCCTTCTCACCACGTATTTTTTTAACTGCCTCGTCAACAGTTAAACCCATAGTTGGCTCACCATTTATCGCATAAACCTTATCACCAGCCAAAATGCCAGCTTTCTGCGCAGGCATGCCTTCAAGTGGAGCGATGATAGTTATAATGTCATTACGCATACCAACTTCAGCTCCAATACCCTCAAATGTTCCCGCCATATCATCGGCAAACTCTTTAGCTGCTTCTGGATCCATAAAAACTGTATACGGATCATTTACTGATTGAGCTAAACCCTTTAAAGAGCCATAAAACAAATCCCTATCCTTAATTTTATTCTTATCAACATGGCCCTGCTTAATAGCATCCCAAACCTCAAAATACATATTAGCATCAAAGGTCTCTTTCGGTTTATCGCCATTTAAAATAAATTGCTTAGCTTCTTCAGAATAAGCAATCGCTTTAAAAATATTAGCTGAAGAGCTATTTTTCTGACGGCCAGAATAAAAACCAATAAAAAAAGAACTCGTTAGAATAAGTATTAAAACTACTCCGGGGATAAATTTCTTTAATTCTTTCTTATGTAATTTTATATTCATAAATAAATATTAAAACTTTAAGAGCGTATTACCGTGGGCCTATCAACATCACATAAATTTACTATACGTGAAGCAAGTATATTCTTACTTTTCCCAGCATCTATTATTAAATCTGGCCCATCTTTTTCTTTTAGAAATGACAAATTAGAAACATCGTCTATTGGATTCTGACCAGATAAATTAAAACTAGTAGAAATAATAGGAACACCAACATCTTCTATTATTTTAATCAAAAATTTTCTTTTAGGCAAACGCAGGGCTAAAGTATCAATATTATTTAGTTTTTCGAAAGAAAGACGCTTACGACTCTTCAAAATAAAAGTGTGGGGCCGATTTTTTTTAAACCAGACATCTTCTAAAATTTCTGCCTGACGCTTGGAGATAAAAGCATATTCTCTTGCCATTTCCAAACTACTTACCAAAACTAAAAGAGATTGGTTTAAATTTCTTTTTTTTAAACGATAAATTTTTTTAACAGCTTTAATATCATCTGCCAAACAACTTAGTCCATAGATAGTATCTGTTGGTAAAACTACAACCTGACCATTCTTTAAAGAGTGTCTAATTGAAACAAGGACCGAACTAGACGGCCTTTTTAAATTTATTTTCAAAAAATCCATTAATTTAAAATTAAAATTTTCTACTAAAACAACTCCTTTAGGGTCTTAAAAAAATCTGGTAAAAGGGGTAAAGAGATATTTACAACTTTTAGTAAAATAGGGGTAATAAAAGAAGAATCTAGAGCGTCTTTAAAGCCAAATAAATTTCCAGCAGAAACATAATGAGAAACAATAAAAATAATTAAACCTAAAAACAAAGCCCCTTCTAAAAAACCAAGGATTCCACCGGCTAAATTATTAATATATTTACTCCCGGGAATAAAAGCAATCAAATTAAAAATTCTTTCTAAAAGTTTTATAAAAATATCAACTAGATAAGTAGCAATAATGAAAATAATAATAAAAGCTATAATCTTACCAATAAATTCATTGCCGGTAATATTAAACTTATCCTGCGCCCAAAGAAAAATTTGGACATGAAAATGGCTGGCAATATAAACACCAGCAAATAAGCCAAGAATACGCCCTAATAAACGAATTAATCCCTTAGATAATCCGTTTATAATAAAGCCAGCTAAAATGATAAGCAGACTAATATCAAAAATAGACATAAATTTAATATTATTTATTTTGTCTTATTAAAACAACGAACTCCCCTTTTAAATTATTAGGGTCAGATAGTATTTTTTTTAAAACCTCCTCTACTCTACCTTGATAAAATGTTTCATGTAATTTAGTAATCTCACGAGCTAATGATATTTCTAATTCTCCTTTATCATCTAAAAGAGACAACTCTTGCAAGAATTTAACAATACGGTGCTTTGATTCATAAACAACAACCGAATGAGGACTACTTATTATTTCTTTCAAAAAAGTCTGTCTGCCTTTTTTATGTGGAGGAAAGCCAAGAAATAAAAATCTATCAAAACCAACTCCAGAAATAGCTACTGCTCCTAATAAAGCTGAGGCTCCGGGTAAACTAAAAATTTCTAATTCATCTTTAAATTCATGGCGCAAAATAGAAATAAGTTTGCCGCCCGGATCAGAAAGACCTGGCGTTCCAGCATCGCTAACTAAGGCTAAATTTTTCCCAGCTCGTAAAAGACTGATAATTCTATCAACTTTTAAATTATCTGAATGCTGATGATAAGAAATAGTCGGGGTTTTAATTTGATAATGATCTAAAAGTTTTTTTGTTACCCTAGTGTCTTCACAAAGAATAAAGTCAACTTCTTTAAAAGTACGCAAAGCCCGAAAACTCAAGTCTTCTAAATTACCAATTGGTGTGGCAACAACATATAAATTAGCCATAAATTATTCCATGTTTTCCCTTCTCTCTCTGACATATTTAGTCCAATCTTCAGCTATTTCAACTAAAATCTTAAACGGTGCTTCTAAAATAAAATCAAAGATAAAAATAAAGACATTAAGCTTAGAGAAGCCCCTGGAAAGCCATTTTCCAGCTAAAATTATTGGCATATAAAACAAGTCCACCAGAAAAGTAAGCATGTTTTCCTTCCTCTCTACAATAATAAGTTCCTTTACTCCTTTGGTCACAACTATGCTGAAAAAACTAACAAAAGCTAAGAAGAAAAGGAAAATAATAATACTGACCCAATTGAAATTTATTAAATTCAAAAGCCAAATAACAAAATAAATGGAAGCAATAAAAGATAAAAAGTATATCAAACCAAAAACAACAGAAGAAAAAGATTTTCTTTTTATCGGTTTTCTTAAAACAAGCGCCTGTTTCTTTTCTAGTCCAACAAAAGAAACTTCTTTTATACCATTTATTATTCTGTCGGTATTATTTCCTTTTGGAGTTTTAGTTACCAATACTATGAAAAATAATAAAATGGCCGGAAAGGCAATATTGATAGCTAAAGAAATCGGATTAACTGCTTCCCCAAACCATTTCACTGCTGGCAATTCAATAGCAATAACGAAGATAGACTTAGTTAAAAATATATAGATAATACTACGAATAGCTGCTCGCCATAATCTCGATTTTGCTTTTTTATACCTCTGTACGCAAACTTTACGCAAATTAGCAGTAAAAAGCTTCTCGCTTTTTTGCAACTCACCATAAACCTTAACCGGATCACTTTCAACCGCTTCTGTCAAAACGGAAAAATAAAGAGAGTAAACACGAGTAACTTTATCTAACTGCCTAATTAAAGGGTGGTTGAGTTGACTTTTTATAGAACTTCTTAAAATAGAAATTTGTTCGGCTACTTTTTTTATTTTTTCCTTATCTTCTGAATTTATGTTTTCAAAGTTACCAATCTTTAACCAGTCTCCATGATAATATTTAAATAACACAAAACTTAAAGCATCTTCATCTAGTTTCAAATAGGTACGGCCTATACTTAAATATATCTGAATAGATAAATCATCTTGATAGGGCAAGCTATCTGGTAAGGCAATATTTTTTGATAAAATATCAAATAAATTATTAACAACTGTTTGTTTTATTCTGTCAGGAGAAAGATTTTCTTCAATTTCACAAGCGGCCATGGTTAATATCCAATTACTTAAGTCATTTTTTTCTTCAATTAAGTCTTTAGCCTTTTTAATATCGGTCTTTAGGGTTAAAGAAAAATTTATCTTTTCAGAAATACTATCCTTTAAATAAATATATTTCTCCAGCAGCAAAGAAATTTCTTTTATCTTCACCTCTGGAATCTTATTATTTTGCAAATAGCCAGCTCTAATAAGCTCAGTTAAAAGATGAGTGGCTAAACCCTCGCTATCAAAATCTTTAATTACACCCTCTATCATTACCTGACGACGTAAAATTCTAGAGATAGCATTTTTACGCAAAAGATGCTCTTCATCATACTGAACAGCATTACGTATTTTTTCATAAAAAAAGGCTACCTTAGAAATAAGACTAGAAACCTTTATTTTAGGAACATCATCGTCTATCTCTTCCTTTTTATTCTGTTCACTAAAAATTACCTGAAAAAGCTTTTTGGCACTTTCATTAATTTCGGCCGGAATAGCTTCTTCTTGTTTTTTCATTAAATTAGGACTAACCATAGAAAATAATAAAATTCTTCTTTAAATTTCAAATTTATTGTAGCTTTTTTAGGTCAAAAAAGCAACCCAAAAATAATTTACAAAGCCCTTGACACGAGCTGGTATATTTTGTATTATTATCTTAGATGAAAATATGGCCGAAAGGTCATTTTTAAATACCAATTTTAGCCAATATGAGCAAACTAACAAATTACATCAAGGAGTCAATTCTGGAAATGAAAAAAGTAACTTGGCCAACCAAAAAAGAAGTCAAGAATTACACTTTTTTGGTAATCGGCATAAGTATTGCCGTTGCCCTTTTTCTTGGTCTTTGGGACCTTATTTTTACAGCTGGCTTCCAGTTTTTAATCAGTAAATAAAACGAAATTTTTATTTAAAATTTGATAAAAAATAGCTTATTGCCCAGTAATAAGCGCCTATAATTTCAAAAATATGGCCAAACAACTATTAAACCAGGGCCGACGCTGGTACGTCATCCATACTTACTCTGGATATGAAGAGAACGTGGCTCAAAATCTTAAACAAAGAGTTGAGTCTTTAGACATGGAGGATAAGATTTTCAACATCTTAATCCCAACTGAAAAAAAAATTAAAATTAAAAACGGCAAAAGAAAGGTGGTAGAAGAAAAAATCTTCCCTGGATACATTTTAGTAGAAATGTCTGTTACTGACGAATCTTGGTATATAGTTCGAAATACCCCTAATGTCACCGGCTTTATCGGTACTGGGACCATTCCAACCCCTATTGGCGAAGAAGAGGTAAAAGCGCTGCAAAAAAGAATGGGCGTAGAGGATCCTAAATTCCAAATTGATGTCGTTGAGGGTAGCCCGGTTAAAATTAACGAAGGCCCATTTAAGAATATGGAAGGAAAAGTAACGGCGGTTGATGAGGCGCGCGGTAAAGTTAAAGTTTCCGTTTCCCTTTTTGGAAGAGAAACCCCGGTTGAACTTGATTTTTTACAAATCAAAAAGATCTAAAAGAAAAAGAGCGATGCTTCTGCGCTCCAAATAATTTATAATAATATGGCAAAGAAAATAAAAACAAAAATAAAATTACAAATTGCTGGCGGGCAAGCTAATCCAGCTCCTCCAGTCGGTCCCGCTTTAGGTCAACATGGTCTAAATATTGCCGAATTCTGTAAAGACTTTAACGACAAGACAAAAGATAAGATGGGAGATGTTGTGCCTGTAGAAATAACTGTTTATGAAGACAGAAGTTATTCTTTCATTATCAAAACGTCCCCAGCAGCAGAGATGATAAAGAAAGCAGCTGGAATTAAGAAAGGATCTGGTAAGCCATTAACTGAAAAGATTGGCTCAATTACTGAAGCGCAATTAGAAGAAATCGCTAAAAATAAAATGGCTGATTTAAGCGCTAATGACATAGAATCAGCTAAGAAAATAATTGCCGGGACAGCTAGACAAATGGGAGTAGAAATTAAATAATAAGTTAATTAATTGTGGGAGTCTATTTAGGACGTTAAACCACGAAAAAAATAATATGGCTAAAAAAGAACCTGCTTTGGAAAAAGCAAAAAAGATAAGCAAAAAACCTATAGAAAAACCGAAAGCGAAAAAAGTTGATAATTCAACTATCTATAATCGCTTAAAAACCTATTCAGTTTCCGAAGCTTTAGAGATAGTTAAAAAATTAGATAAAACTAAATTTGACGCTTCTGTAGAAGTCCATTTCCGTTTAGGTATTAATACTAAAAAAGGCGATCAACAAGTTCGTGGTGCAGTTAGCCTACCTCACGGAACTGGAAAAACTATAAAGATTGCTGCTTTTGTTTCTTCGGAAAACGAAAAAGGAGCTAAAGAAGCTGGAGCTGATTATGTTGGTGGAGAAGATTTAGTAGCAGAAATAAAAAAGACTGAAAAAACTGATTTTCAAGTTGCTGTTGCTGAACCAGCTATGATGAAAAATTTAGCAGTTATTGCTAAAATACTTGGAACACGCGGTTTAATGCCCTCTCCTAAAAATGATACCGTTACTACAAATCCTATTAAAACTATAGAAGAATTAAAAAAGGGTAAAATTAGTTTTAAAAATGATGATACCGCTAATGTTCATGCTGTAATTGGTAAAATAAGTTTTGATAATCAAAAACTACTGGAAAATTATAACGCTCTTTTAGAGACAATAAAAAAAGCTAAACCGGCTGCTTCTAAAGGAACATTTATCAAGAATATTAGTATCTCCTCTTCAATGAGTGCTGGTGTTAAGATAGAATTATAAATACTGCTTTTAAAAACAGGTCTGAAAAGGCCTGTTTTTTGTTACCCTCAGCCTATTGACTAATAATAATAATTAGGATATAATTGTTTTCAGGTAAGCTATTTTAAAAATAAAAGCGGCCCAAAACCGCTTTTTCTTTAAAATAAGGTCGTCTTACGTTTTATTAAAAAGTGTAAACAAACAAACAAAATGAAAAAGTTATTTGTTGGCGGATTGTCTTTTAAGACAACTGAACAAAGTTTAGCTGAAGCTTTCTCAAAAGCCGGCACTGTTCTTTCCGCTGTTATCATTTCCGATCGCTTAACTCATCGCTCTAAAGGCTTTGGTTTCGTAGAAATGGAAAATGATGCTGACGCTGACGCTGCAATCGAAATGTACAACGAAAAGGAACTAGACGGACGTAGAGTCGTTGTTAATGAAGCTCGTCCTCTAGAAAAAAGATTCTAATTGATTTTTTATCTCTAGATATAGCAAAAACACTCCCCTTACGGGGAGTGTTTTTTATTTCTTAATTGAAGATTTTTTCGTAATTGCTTTTTTAACTTTTTTCTTTTTTCCAAATTCAGGTTCTATCACCTGATTCTTTTCATAATCAGCAATTGCTTTTTTAAGACCAGAAATAGCCATTACCGAACAATGCACCTTCTGATGAGGTAAGCCACCTAAATCAGCCACTATTTTTTCCCATTTATATTTCTTAGCCTCTTCTATCGTCATCCCCTTTACTTTTTCTGTTAATACTGAGGCAGTGGCAATATTAGATGCACAGCCAAAAGATAAAAACTTAACATCCTTTATTTTCCCTTTTTGCACTTTTAGAAAAAAATCAAGTTGATCACCGCAGACCATATTACCAATTTGCGCATAACCGTCGGGATTTTTCATTTCACCAACATTATGGGGATGCAAAAAATGTTTCATTGTTTTTTTAGTATAATTAAGAGCCATATAATTATTTTATTATTTAATTGGACTAAACTTTCTTAAACGAGTAACTGTGTCTTTGAGACATTTAACGGTATAGTCTATTTCTTTTTTTGTCGTTTGTCTTCCTAAAGAAAAACGGATATTACTGTTTAATTTATTATCATTTAAACCAATAGCCTTTAGAACATAAGAAGAGCGCAAATTAGAAGCTGAGCAAGCTGAACCGGTAGAAACATAAACACCTTTATAGGATAAATCCATTAAAATAGCTTCTCCTTCAACTGAAGAAAACATGATATTTAAATTAGCCGGAACACGATTTTTCAAAGAACCATTTAAATGAACATCTTTTATTTCAGTCTTTATCCTTTTCCAAAGATAATCACGTAAAGCCTTAACTTTCTTTAAATAAGCGGTTCTCTCTTTGTAGGCCAACTCTAGAGCTGTGTTGAAACCAATGATTCCAGAAACATTATAAGTTCCAGCTCGTAAACCATTTTCTTGTTCTCCACCATGAATTAGTGGTTTTATTTTAATTCCCTTTTTAACATAAGCTAAGCCTACCCCTTTTGGACCATAAAACTTATGGGCTGATAAGCTTAAAAGATCAATACCCATTTTTTCAATATTTAACTTTAAATATGGAACAGCTTGAACAGCATCGGTGTGGAAATAAGCACCAAAACGATGAGCTATTTCTGATAATTTGGCGATATCGTTAATAGTACCTATCTCATTATTAACAGTCATGATAGAGACTAAGATAGTTTTATCATCAATGACTTTTTCTAAGGCCTCGGGAGTAACAATTCCCTCTTTATTTACCGAAACTTCTTCAAGCGCAAAACCACTGCGAACAAGTTCTTTAGCAGCTTCACGTACACAAGGATGTTCAATATTAGAAATAATAATCTTATTTCGTTTATTGGAATTAGCTAGAACCACTCCTTTGATAATAAAATTATTAGATTCACTAGCACCCGAGGTAAAAATAATACTTTCACTTTTCCCTCCTATTATCTTAGCGATATTTTCTCTAGCCTGAGAAATAGCCATAAACGATTCTTGACCTAATTGATGAATAGAAGAAGGATTGCCATATTCCAAGCTAAAATAAGGCTTCATTTTAGTTAAAACGCGAATATCAAGCGGTGTTGTAGCAGAGTTATCTAGATAAGCACGCATATCTTTATTTAAGCAACTCAATGCTGTCTATTATAACATCAGCTAGCGGCCTATCATTTATACCAGTTTCTGCCGCTTCTATTCTTTTAACTATTTCCATCCCAGCGACCACTTGCCCAAAATTAGTATGTTTTCCGTCTAACCAGGGAGTTTCTGCGATAGTAACGATAAAGAATTGAGAGCCATTAGTATCCAACCCCGCATTGGCCATTGCTAAACTACCAAAAACTAATTTCTTGTCGTTAATTTCATCTTTAAAGCGATATTCTGGTCCACCCGTCCCCCAGTAACGAGGATCACCATCGCGACTCAAAGGATCGCCTCCTTGTATCATAAAATCTTTTATTATCCGATGAAACTTAGTGCCGTTATAAAAGCCAGATTTAGCTAAATACAAAAAATTATTAACAGTAATTGGGGATTCGTCAGTAAATAATTTAACTGTAATATCTCCTAAATTAGTTTTAATAACTGCTTGAGAATATTCTGAAGTTAAGTCTGGCTGTTTATCCGGACTTAAAATCTCATTATTTGTTATTTCAACTTTATTTTCTTCTATCATATTATTTTCATTATTTTTTATTATATTATTAACTTTTATTTCACTTTCTGTTTCTTTACTTGTTTGCACAACTTCACTTTCTATGTTTTGATTATTTGCCTCTTCTAAGCCTAGTAATTCTTCGTTTATAGCTGGTTTAGAATTACAAGCTGATAAAACAAAGGGTATAAAAAATAGTGTAAAAAAAAGAATATTTTTTTTCATATATTTATTTAAACTTTATAATTTTTTTTAATTTGCCTATCATCTTCTTCTCTTTTTTGGACAATAACCTCTTTAGCCTTTTCTCTTAGCTCCTCAAGATTAAATTTATCAAGTTCAAGTGCTCTTTTCTTGAGCCAAGAAGCTTTATTAAGCGCAGGGTCTTCAATAACTTCAGCTAACAAGACGTCAAGAAGAGCTCCTATTTTCGGG
>CAZQJT010000004.1:24384-31155 GCA_964593665.1 uncultured Gammaproteobacteria bacterium | reverse complement strand
ACAAGAAGATTAAATTTTCTTCCAGGAGTAAAATCTTTCGCTCCACAATTAGGACATTTAATTTTTTCTTTATTCTCTAAAAAAATATTATTAATTTCTTCTTCGCTCATTTTTTCATCAGCAAAAATTCCTGCTTCTTCCAATAGAGAATCAAGTCTAAGACGACTATGACATTTTCGGCATTCAGTTAGTGGGTCAGAAAATCCCTTAACATGGCCCGATGCCTCCCAAATCTTAGGACTCATAAAAATAGCTGAATCTAAACCAACTACATCATCACGCAACTGTGTCATAGATCGCCACCACTCTTTCTTTATATTATTAGCCAACTCAACTCCATAAGGACCAAAATCATAAACAGCGGCAAAACCATCATAGATTTCTGAAGAGGGAAAAACAAAACCACGGCGACGACAAAAAGAAATTATTTTTTCCATTGAGTTATTATTTGTTTTCTTATTCATATATTTTAATTCTTTTTCATTAAATTACATTTCTTCAATTACTTTAAGCCCTAAAATTTTAAAACCATTATTTAAAGTTTGGGCAATGGCTCTAGCTAAAACAAGTCGCGCTTTTTTTAATTTTGGCTCCGCTCTCAAGATGTTTACTTCATGATAATAATCATTAAACATCTGTATTAATTCAAAAAGGTATTTAGCTAGTTCACTAGGATTATACTTGTCACCCGCCAATTTTATAATTTCTGGATAACGAGCTAGTTTCAAAAGCAATTCCTTTTCCTTATTATCAGACAACATTTTTGGAGAAAATTTTCTAAAAATAAAATTTAATGGCTCCTTTCTGATTAAACTCTTGAGACGAACATAGCCATATTGAAGATAGCAAGCTGTATAACCATCAAAACGCAAAGCTTCGTCGATATTAAAAACAATTATTTTATCGGCACTAACTTTTAACATCTCAAACTTAATAGTAGAAACTGTTAAACTCCAGGCTACTTGATTAATACGAGTTTTAGTCCAATCCGAATGACGTTTAGCTGTTTCAATGACTAATTTAGTAAAAATCTTTTCTTTTAAATCTTGATAAGTAATGACATTTCCACTTCTTGAAGACATCATCCCTTCGGGCAGAGTAACGAAATCATATCCTAAGTGTCTAATGGGGCTTTTGTATCCTAAAAATTCACGTAGCTTATCAAGCTGTTTTAAATATAGTCCTTGTCTGACATCTACAACGTAGAAAGATTCATCTGGCTGATAACGGCGGTTCTTCTCCGCGATCAAGGCTAAATCAGCCACTGGATAAAGAGCAGTCCCTCCCTGTCTCATAACTGGCAAGACCCCTAAATTATACTCTGTTAAATCAGCAATAATTGCCCCTTCACTTTCCACCAATTTCTTTCGTTTTAAAAGACGTTTAACTATTCTAAGACCCTCGTCTATATATTCATTTTCATAAAATATATGACTAAAACTAATGCCCAGGTCTTTATAAATAGAAGCAAAATATTTTATACTCCATAATCTAGTTTTTTCCCAAAGACGATAATTCTCTCCCTGACGACTTTCAATTTCTTTCATAATGGATAGAACCTCCTCTTTTTTTTCTGGTTCCTCTTCTAATCTGCGAGCTGATTCGCTATAACAACTTCCTAATAAATACCCCTTGCTTCCTTCGGCTTTTTCGTATTGAGGGTTATTTCGCCAATTCCAAATTGTTTTAGCAACGTGAATGCCAAAATCATTTATATAAGAGACTGAAACAACGTTATAAGAAGAAGCGGCTAAAAGTCGGGCAATGGAGTCACCATATGAAATATTGCGCAAATGACCAACATGATATTCTTTATGTGTGTTGCCATTGGAATACTCTAAAACTATTTTTTGTTTACCACCAGATTTATTGTTTCCATATTTTTTACCAGAAGCTTTGATATTTTGAATCGTGTATTGTGCTAAGTATTCTAGATTTATATAAAAGTTTAAATAAGGCCCAACCGGCTTAATTTCAGAAAAATATTTTTTAAGTTGTCTTCTCCCATTGAGTTTATCAGCTAATTCTTGAGCATAAATATTTGGAGCTATCTTTGTTTTTTTGGCTAAATCAAAGCAAGTCAAGCTTAAATCGCCTAAAGAAGAATTAGGGGGATAAGAAAAGATTGGATTTTTTAATTTTGCCTCACGGCTTATTTTTCTCTTTAGTCTTGGCAAAACAGTCGGCATATTATTTCTCTAAAAACAGCCTGTCAGAAGATTAGACTGCTTGGTATTAATTATGAAATTATGTTATAATAGTATCAGACTTTATTAAGTTTTTCAATTAATTTTAAACAAATATGTTTTCTTATCGCTCAATTTTAAAACAAGCCTTAAATTTGTCTTGGAAAAACAAATATTTATGGTTTTTTGGATTATTTGCCTCTTTAACTATCGCCGGTGGGACAATTGAATCACAATTTATTACGCAAAGCTTTGGAGAAGGAGTAACGGGTAGCTCATTTGCTGGGCTAGAAAGTATTTTAAATGCGGCTGGAATTTTTGGAGCCATTTTTATCGGAATACCAGCTTTATTTAGTCAAAATATAATTGTTATTTTAAATTCTATAACAATTATTATTCTTATCTTGGCTTTAGCAGCCGCTATAATATGGCTAGCTATTTCTAGCCAAGCAGCCATAGTTAAAGCTACTAAAAAACTACTAAATTCTAAAAAGAAAATACAGTCATTAGAGTTTAGAGAGTCTTTGTCTGAGGGTAGTAAAAAATTCTGGCCAGTTCTTTTACTTAATATCCTAATTAGATTTTTAATTACCATTGCTTTCTTTGTCAGCAGCCTCCCTCTTTTATTAATGATTATAAGTGACTCTTACTTCTTTGTAATTCTTTATACAATTCTATTTGTTATTTTCGTTCCTGTCGCTCTTAGCCTATCTTTAATTGTTAAATATGCCATTTCATACTGCGTCTTAGAAGATGAGCCCTTTATTAAAGCTTTGGAAAAAGGATACGACTTATTTAAAAAGAATTGGTTGATAAGTTTAGAAGTTGGCGTTCTTCTCTTTTTAATCACCCTGCTTTCCAGTTTTGTTTTATTAGTTTTATTAACTATTTTTGTTTTTCCTTTATTTGCCGCTGGCGCTATTTTCTCTTATTTTTGGTTAATCGCCCTAACTGTTCTTATCGCCTTCATTATTGTTATTACTTTCGGATCTCTACTGACAACCTTCCAAATAAGTAGCTGGACAAATCTTTACCTACATCTTAAAGCTAATAAAGGACGAGCAAAGCTAGAAAGATTATTCTTTAGGAATAAATAAAGACGGCAAATAATTATGAGTGATTTGGCTTCAATCCAAAATTTAATTAATCCGACCGATGACGAAAATAGCGTTACCGGTCGTTTTACGAAAAAACAGGCTGAAATAAAAATAAAAGAAATAGAAAAAAAAACTAGCGCAAAAGCCTTGTCTTTAGATTTAGATTATATTAATTTATTTGGTTTTCCAATCAGTCCCGAAGCTCTGATTCTTATCCCTGAAAACATCGCTCAAGAACTAAAACTTGTCTGTTTTTATTATGACGGTAAAAATATAAGATTGGGCTGTCTTGAACCAAATGAAGAAATAGAAACTTTAGCCGAACAATTAAAAGAACAATATTTTTCTGATGTTAAAATCTATATAATTTCTACAAATAGCCTAGAGTATTCACTTAAAGAATATAAAAATATTCCTAAAGTTAGACGTAATGAAAACGGAGTTGAAATAAGTGAAGAAAGTTTAAAGAAATTCCAGGCTGAAATTTCTAATTACAAAAGTTTAAACGACAAGATAAATGATGTTAATGTTAGTGACATTATAACTTTAATTTTAGCAACCGCCCTAAAGGCAGAGGCGAGTGATGTGCATATAGAAGCAGAAGAAGACGATGTCGTTATCAGAATGCGCCTTGATGGTGTTTTGCAAGAAGCTGCTAGGATAAACAGTGCTAAATGGAAAAAGATAATCTCTCGTTTAAAAATTTTAGCCAGGGTAAAGATAAACGTCGAAAATAAGCCACAAGACGGACGCTATACTATCTATTTATCACAAAAAGAAATAGACGTCCGCTGTTCTTTTCTTCCTACCGCTTACGGAGAAAGTGTTGTTATGCGTCTTTTAGATTCTTCGGCTGCTTTTTTAGAATTAGAAAAATTAGGATTAAGACCAGAAGTAATTCCTCTTTTAAAAAGAGAAATTGCTAAGCCAAATGGATTAATACTAACCACTGGGCCAACTGGCAGCGGTAAGACAACCACTCTTTACTCAATCATCAATAAACTCAATCAACCTGGAACAAAAATAATTACTCTTGAAGATCCGATTGAATATCAGCTTAAAGGAATAAATCAAAGTCAGGTTGATACTAAAAGAGGTTATTCTTTTTCAGATGGTCTGCGCTCTGTTTTAAGACAAGACCCAAACATTGTGATGGTTGGAGAAATCCGTGACCTTGAGACAGCTGAAATTTCTGTACAAGCTTCTCTAACTGGTCACTTAGTTCTCTCTACCCTTCATACCAATGACGCTGCTGGAGTTATTCCTCGTTTAATTGATATAGGCGTTAAACCATACTTTTTAGTACCATCAATAAACGCAGTAATTGGACAACGTTTAATCCGTAAGCTTTGCCCACATTGTCGCCAAGAACATAATTTAAATACTGAAGAAAAAGAAAGAGTAGATAAAATACTAGCAGTTATCTCTCCTAAATCAGGATTAAATATCCCAAACTCTCTTCCTCTTATTTATAAAGCAGGTGAAGGTTGCAAAGAATGTAATTTTACTGGTTACAAAGGACGCTTAGGAATATACGAAATATTTACCATGGATGATAAGATAAAACAGCTAACCATAGATAAGGCGCCTGCTTTTAAAATTCTTCAACAAGCAATAGAAAACGGCATGATCACCATGCTTCAAGATGGTGTATTAAAAGCTCTAGAAGGAACGACTTCTTTAGAAGAAGTTTATAGAGTAATAGGCGATTTTAACTATATTGATGAGCTTTATGATATTGTAATTTCACAAACAATAGGCAGAGGAATAAAAATCAAAGAAGATGCCTATAAAAAATACCAAGAAATAAATAGCGACCCGGAAAAAACTATAAATTACGCCAAAGAAGTTACTAGTTCAGAACTAATTGGTTTAGTTATGACTTTAGCTATTTTAAAAGATGCTGGCGATGTTCATATTGAGCCTAGAGAAAGTAATGTTAATATTCGTTTTCGTATCGACGGCGTTATGCATGATGTTTTTGAACTACCTAAAGCTAGTTATCTCCCCTTGCTTTCAGAAATAAAGATTTTAGCTGGAGCAGCTACTAACGTTAAGCGGGCCTCTTTTGACGGACGCTTTAGTGTTTATTTACCTGAAAGAAAAATTGATTGTCGTTTATCAATTATTTCTGGCGGTTACGGAGAAACCATTGTTATTCGTCTTCTATCAACTAACGCTGTTAATTTGGAAATGGAAAAATTAGGAATTACTTCGGTTGCACTTAATTCCCTTCAAAAAGCTATGAAGAAAACCCGTGGTATTATTATCACCACCGGTCCAACTGGTAGCGGTAAGACAACCACTCTTTATAGTATTTTAAATAAATTAAACCGACCAGATATTAAAATTATTACCGTTGAAGATCCAATTGAATACCAATTGCCAGGCATAATGCAAACTCAAATAGATGAAGCTGGTGGTTATACCTTTGCTTCCGCTATGCGTTCTTTGCTGCGTCAAAATCCAAACATCATGATGATAGGAGAAATCCGCGACCAAGAAACAGCTAAAATTTCCATGGAAGCTTCTTTAACCGGACATTTAGTTCTCTCTACCATCCATGCTAACAGCGCGGCTGGAGCAATTTCTCGTTTTGCCGGGCTAGGACTAGATAGACAAACTCTTGCTAACGCCATTGAATTTACAATTGGCCAGCGTTTAGTGCGTAGATTGTGCCCATATTGCAAAAGGGAAATTGAATTATTGCCAGAAGATGATAAACGAGTTAAAGAGGAACTAGTAAAAATAAAAAATCAAGATATAAAAATTCCTGAAAAAATGACTTTTTATCAAAGTTCTGGCTGCCCTAAATGTAATCATATCGGCTATAAAGGACGACTTGGTTTATATGAAACAATTACTATGACTCAGGAAATAAAAAAACTTATCTTACAAGAAAATGTTACCGACTCAGAAATAGAACAGGCCGCTATTGATAACGGAATGGTAACTATGGTTCAAGATGGCATCTTAAAAGCTTTAGCAGGAGAAACAAGTATTGAAGAGGTTTTCCGAGCTATTTAAATTAAAATGTATGATTAATAAAAATTTTTTAGAAACACTAAAAAGAGATTATAAAGCTAACGAATCAGAAAGACGACAAATAATAAGTGCTTCTAATAACATTCTTTTTGAGGCAAAAAAAACTATTTTTTCTCTTCAAAGAAACGATTTAAAAGTTGCTGAAGAAAAAATGGTTGAAATAGAAAAAGCTTTTAAAGACCTGGAAAAAAGGTTTGGCCACGAACGCTTAAATCGTGAAGGAGCCTTTAAAGCGGCCGCTGAAGAGTACCTTGAGGGGAGAACTCTCTATTTAGTTATAAACAACAAAGAAATAGAAAAATTAAAAGGCTTATCTTTTGACTACGAATCATATTTAGGAGGAATTTGCGATATGATAGGCGAATTAGTTCGCTACGCCACCAATCAAGCGGCTGCTGGAAAACTAAGCAAGGTTGCTAAAATAAAAAAGATTTCTGAAGATA
>CAZQJT010000004.1:0-24284 GCA_964593665.1 uncultured Gammaproteobacteria bacterium | reverse complement strand
GCGGCTGCTGGAAAACTAAGCAAGGTTGCTAAAATAAAAAAGATTTCTGAAGATACTATGGGTCAATTAATAGATTTTGACATGACTGGATATCTAAGAACTAAATACGACCAAGCACGCGGACACCTAAGAAAGCTAGAACAAATGGCTTATGAGATAAAATTACGCAGTAAAAATTAATATGCAAATTGCCATAGTTTCAGATATTCACGATAATTTATCTAATTTGCAACTCTGCCTTAATTATTGTCAGGAGAAAAAAATTAAAAAAATTATTTGTAGCGGTGACACAGGCAACATAGAAACGATAAAATATTTCGCCAACAATTTTCTAGGCGAAATTTTTATTATCTGTGGCAACGCTGACACTTACAGAGAAAAAGATTTAGAATCTTTTAAAAATATAAGGTATAAAAAAGAAATTTTTTTCTTTGAAATAGATAATTTAAAAATAGCTATTTGCCATGAGCCAGAAAAAATTAAAACAATAAAAGAAATTCAATCAGAAGACCTTGATTTTATTTTTTATGGACACACTCATAAACCCTGGCTAGAGATAGATAAAAAAACAATAATTGTTAATCCTGGGACCTTGGGCGGCGTTTTTTATCCAGCTACCTTTTCTATTTTAAACACAAAAACAAAAATACTTTCTCTTAAAAGATTATTCGAATAAAAGAAAAAGCGGTTTTAATTAAAAAAACCGCTTTAAAACTGGCTGACTGCTAACGATTGCAGGAAAAATCTTTTACAATAAATGCCAAGGCATCTCTTCTTTTAAGTTTAATCCCAAAAGAATTATAGGACCCCAGCCCATCTGTTTTAAAGATTGATTTTGTACCAACGTAAACAAATTCATTGTCAACGTTCATAATCGGCTTATGAAGAGCAATCACTCTATTAAAACCCATCTCCTCTAAATCGTCATCAGAGAATTTTTCCCTGATCAAACAAATTGCCTCTAGGGTAGGTAAGGCAAAGCGCCGCATTTTAGCTTCGCGCCAAATTTTTCTTACCACTCGATTTCTGTCAGAGAAAAAACCTCCAGGAATTAAAGCAATATAATAAATACTATTACTAGCTTCAAAGTTCTCAGAAAGTAAAATTTCACTAACATCAGAGGTGATCCGACGTTTTTGATCTTCAAAATACTGCACCCACTGTTGTCCACTTAGACCAGAAGATGAAACGGGGAAATAAAACACTCCGCCTATTCTTATCCAATCTTTTTGAGCGCAAATAGGAAACAGCTCGCCCGAGTTAATAAGACGAATTAGTTCTACTGGGTCATTAATACCTGATTTTATCATCAGGTTTTTTACCATAGCATTTAATTGCCCGACTTCTACTCCGGCAATCATAAATGGACTGTTTTTTTTCATTTTTGCCTCCTGCGCTATTTTGCGCTTTTTTTCTCTACTCCGAGAAGGAACTGTCAGCTTATATAGCTGTAGCTAAAAAATGGCAATAATTTTCCATCTTTTAGCTACAGCCATTTTTATTTTAAAGAACTTTAATCTGTTTTTATTTAACAAACTACTATACCTCTTTATATAATTTCTTGCAAATAATGACCAGTCAAACTTTTAGAACTTTTTACTATTTCTAAAGGAGTGCCGGTTGCTACTACTTGTCCACCAGCATCACCGCCCTCTGGTCCTAAATCAATAATCCAGTCAGCTGATTTTATTAAATCTAAATTATGCTCTATTACCAATACCGTATTTCCTTGATCAACTAAAAGGTTTAAAACCTTTAACAACTTATCTATATCAGCAAAATGCAGTCCTGTTGTTGGCTCATCTAAAATATATAATGTTTTACCAGTTGCACGACGTGATAATTCTGTCGCCAGTTTTATTCTCTGCGCTTCGCCGCCAGAAAAAGTAGTTGCACTTTGACCTAATTTAATATAACCAAGCCCAACCTCTTCTAGTGTTTTAAGTTTTTGATTTAAAGCAGAATGATTCTTGAAAAATTGACGTGCTTCGCTAACTGTCATTTCTAAAATCTCATAAATATTTTTTCCTTGATATTTTATTTCTAAAATTTTTGGTTGGAATTTTTTACCATCGCAAACATCACAAGTTAAATAAACGTCGGATAGAAATTGCATTTCTACTTTTATCACACCATCGCCAGAACAATTTTCACAGCGACCACCAGAAACATTAAAAGAGAAATGGCCAGCATTTAAACCCTTGACTCTCGCTTCTGGTAAGGCGGCAAATAAGTCGCGGATATATGAAAACAATCCTGTATAGGTTGCGGGGTTTGAGCGTGGAGTTCGCCCAATCGGAGATTGATCTATATTTATTACCTTATCAATATTTTCTAATCCACTTATTTCTCTATGAGCGCCAATGTCAACTTTAGCTCGATAAAATTTACGATTTAAAGCATTGGCTAAAATATCAGTTAGTAGCGTTGATTTACCTGAACCAGAAACACCAGTAATCGCCACTAACTTACCCAAAGGAATTTCAACATCAATGTTTTTTAAATTATGCTCTGTTGCTCCACAAATTTTTATACTTTTTTTATTTCCTAGACGAAAATGATCAGGAATTTTTATTGATTTTTTTCCTGACAAATAAGCACCGGTTAAAGAATTTTTACAATTTTTTATATCAGCTGGTAATCCAGAAAAAATAAGCGTACCACCATTTTCTCCCGCACCAGGACCTATATCTATTAAATGATCAGCTGCTAACATAGTAGAAGCATCATGCTCAACAACAATAACAGTATTGCCGTTATCTCTTAAATTTTTTAAAGTTTCAATCAAGCGATCGTTATCTCGCTGATGCAAACCAACTGATGGTTCATCTAAAATATATAGGACTCCTGACAAGGTAGAACCTACTTGAGAAGCTAATCTTATTCTCTGTGCTTCGCCGCCAGATAAGGTTGCGGCGCTGCGATTTAAAGTTAAATAATGAAGCCCAACGTTCATTAATAATTCCAAATTCTTTACAATTTCTAAAATAATTGGAGTAACGACCTCTGTTTGACCATTAAAAACAGAGCTTGTTTTTAACCAAGAAAGAAAAAGCTCCTTTAGATCCTTTAAGTTTTTACTAGTTAACTCAAAAATAGAAAATCCGCCTACTTTAACAGTCAAAGATTCTTGTTTCAAACGAGCACCATAACATTCTGGACACAGAGAAACGCGCATCACCTTCTCTGTTTCTTGCTTAACAAAACCAGATTTTGTTTCATTGTATTTATTTTCCAAACTTTTCAAAAGTCCAATAAAATAATCATCACCATTTAAAACTAAACTTTTTTCAACTAAACTCATATCTTTTACGGCTGTCCGCAAGCTAAAATTATGACGCTTAGCCAATTTATCAAGTTCAGAAAATAAAAGACTATTGGCTGTATAAGAATGGGAGATTGGCTTTATAGCTCCTTCTAAAATACTAAGTTTTTCATTAAATAATAATTCCGGGTCAATTTCTGATTTTACTCCCAAGCCGCTACAAGAAGGACAGGCGCCGTGGGCAGAATTAAAAGAAAAATCACGAGGTTGAAATTCTAAGCGACGATAATCACAAGACGGACAAACAAAAAATCTTTCCATTTTTATGGATTTTACTTCCCTATTTCTAATTTTTTTTGTTGTTTTTTTCTCAGCCGCCTCTTTTTTTAACTTTAAACCGCAAGTTGGACAATAGGGTTGGCCACATTTAGAATAGAGAAGGCGCAAATAATCATAAATCTCTGTAACAGTCCCAACAGTAGAACGTGGATTGTGCCCGACTGTTCTCTGGTCAATAGAAATCGCTGGTGACAGACCTTCAATTAAATCAACATCTGGCTTATCCATTAACCCAACGAATTGACGAGCATAGGATGATAAAGACTCAACATAACGCCTTTGCCCCTCAGCATAAATAGTATCAAAAGCTAAAGATGACTTACCGGAACCCGATAAACCGGTTATAACCACTAATTTATTTCTAGGAACGTCAAGATTAATATTCTTTAAATTATTTGTTCTTGCTCCTTTTATTTTTATATATTCTCCTGCCATGCTAAAAAAGTAAAAAAATTAATAAGACAATTATAGAGTAATTTTACAAAAAAAACAAGACTAGAATAATTAGGCCTGTTTTTTGTTTTTATTATTACAAAAAAAATACTATAAAATTGGATAGAATATTTTAAAGATAGCGATAAGTATTTTATCAAACACAGTTATCTTGCGACCGCCAACGTTAAATTCTAAAGATTCTTTCTTCCACTCTTCGAAAACTTTATTTAAATCGCTTACCAATTTCTTTTGACGAAAGAAAACGCCAACTTCCATGTTAAGACCAAAAGATAAAACATCCATATTCTGAGACCCTATTAAACATTCCTCATCATCTACTATCATTATCTTGGCATGGTTCATTCTGGGTGTTAAATAAAACTTAGTTCCAAAGTCAGACATGCGACAAGCATTTAAATAGTTAATTTTATTAAGACCCTTTACGTCAGTGTCATTAGGAATTAATATTTCCACATTAACTCCCCTTAAACAAGCCTGATCTAAGGCAGCTAAAAGACGGCGAGGTGGCAAAAGATAAGGAGTAACTATCTTTATAGATTTTTTAGCTCCCATTAATCTTTCTTTGTAATAATTATTTAAATTATAGGTTTTATTATTACCAACAAAAGTATCAATAATCCAAGATTTTATTTTTTTTACCAAAGATAAACGATTATACTTTAAAATACTTTCTTTTTTCCCACCAATTAAATTATAAGCATAGGCAAAAGATTGTAGCAATGGAATAACAATGCGCCCCTTTATCCTAATCTGTAAATCAAGCCAATCTCGGTTTTTTTCTTTGATATTTACCCCTCCCAAAAAAGCAATTTCATTATCAACAATAACAATTTTGCGATGAGTTCTTCTAAGCCAATGACTAAAAAATATAAATTCAATACCAGCCGCTCGTAAGTCTTCAACTTCAGAATTATGAAGATGGAAACTACCAAAGGCATCAGCAATAATAACAACCTCTACGCCAGCTCGTGCCTTTTCTTTAAGTAATTTAGAAAAATCATGAGTAGAGCGAGTATCATTTAAAAAGCTGTACATTTCTATATAAATGGATTTTTCCGCTTGAACCATGGCAGCCAACATGCCATCCCAAGCCTTACGAGAAATTGTATATAAACGATATTTCATAAAAATTATAGCTATTTCAAAAGTTTCTTTATTTCTGGAATTAATTTATCAGTAGCATCTTCTCCTATTTTAATAATCTGTTCGGCTATTTTTTTAGTAAAATACTGAGACAAAGTACTTTGCTTGGCATAAGGAGACAGATCAAGTTCAATTTTTATATCGCAAGAAAGCAAATCTACTCTAGCTAAATTATAGAGCCCTATTCTCGTACTTCTAAAGGCAATTTTTGTCATAGAAAACTTGTCTTTAATAAACTCGTTTTTATGATAAAGATTAACGCCGATTACAACATCGGCTCCAATTTCTCTAAGCAATTTCCCTGGGATAGGGTTACTTAACCCTCCATCTATTAATAATTTATCTCCTATGGAAAAGGGTTTAAAAACAACTGGAATAGAAGTGCTAGCTCTAACAGCAGAAGCTAAATCGCCTTTATAAAAAACATAAGGAGAGCCAGAAATTAAATCGGTTGCTAAAATACGAACTGGTAATTTAGTATCAGAAAAACTTTTATTATCAAAGGTCTTTTTTAAAAAATTATAAAATTTATTTCCGCCTATTAATCCTCCAGAACTAGTGAGATCAAAAAGGAGTAATAAATTATCTTTAGGATTATTAGTTAAACTCTCTTTTAACTTTTCAATTTCCCCAAAAAGACCATAATAAGCGGCCATCCAAGCACCAATACTAGAACCAGACAAACAATCTATACTAATTCCATGTTTTTCTAAAGATTTAATAACGCCAATATGAGCAAATCCTCTAAATCCGCCTGAACCAAGAGCTAGCCCCAGTTTTTTGGTTTGTAATTTAGTTGAAGTCATAAAGATAAAAAAGAAGAATAATAATTACCGTGAAATAATTATAGCACCAAAAACCTGATATTGACAGGCAGAAAGTTTATCTATAGAATAATAATGACTATAAAAAATGGTCCCTTCGTCTAGTGGTTAGGACACCAGGTTTTCATCCTGGTAACAGGGGTTCGATTCCCCTAGGGACTACGTAATAAAAACACTGCAACAAAGTTGCGGTGTTTTTATTTTATTTACAATGTTTATTGAACTCCTAATTTATTATAAATTATGTATTCTAAATTAAGCATATAGTGATATTAAAGACTATTATCAAGCGGTTGCAAACTAATCATCATATTCCCACCAAGCCTGTGCACTACAATGATCGGGATCTTTGTCTTCTCCGAATATAAATGGTTCTCGCCTATGAATATTAATATCACAATATGGCTTACAGCCACTACAAGCACCAGCATAAGCTCTGATTGTGTCATCATCTAACCACTTATAGCTTCCTGTAACCCAGGGACCAATAAAAATAGTTCTGACACTGAACGTTCTTGGATTAAAAACCTTTAAAAACCATTCCCTGCTCATATCTGGCGCTTCCCTAACATTGTCATAAAATGCCACATAATTATTATTTGGAGACCACTTTATATCAGATAATTTTTGTGATTTTGTCCCAGAGATTTCTTTTCTTAAAGAAAAAGGGTTCCCCTCCGCCCAAATTGACGAACCGTCATCTCCAAGATAAACATACAAAGATTCAGAAGGATTAAAATAAAAAGAAATAATAAACCACGCTATTATAATAGTCACGATCGAACCTAATAAAATAACTGTTATTTTAATTATCTTTTTCATTGTGTGTGAGATAATATTTAATTAGGGCTCCAATAAAAGTAAGTATTGCCAATTTTTTTTAAAAATTTACCCCCAGGAACAACATTTTTTATGAACTTCATAAAATTTGTTTTATTCAATATTAAATTTAATATTATTTGCCTATATAAGTATTAATCTTATCAATTAATATTTTTCGAAAATCTTTCATATGCCTAGCCTGACTGGCAGGCAAAAAACGGCGAAGTTCATTACGAAAATCTATTTTGCTTTGCTCTAGCAAAACTATAATTGTTTGCAGATTTTTTTTATTTTTGGCGATAGCGTGGTTACCCGATAATAAATAATAATAATCAAAAAAATCGCGAGGCTTTTTCCTGTCCAGTAAAGCTTCAATTTTTTGCCCAATCAAGTCATCTGTTGGCAAATGAACCAATGTATACGCAGGGATAAAATCATTTCTTATAATGGTTCTTGTCCCAACCATTTGTTTGCCGCCCCGCAGAGATATTTCTATTTGAATCTTGGTAATATATTCTTCTATTTTAAAAATTAAAATTGCCAAATAACCGCCACTAGTTTGTTTACTTTCTGTAATATCAATTATCAAGCCACCCTTTTCCATATTACTGAGGGTATTGGTAAGTATTTTTTCAATTTCAGTGTATCTAATATTAAAACCACTAAAATCTAAATCTTCGGAAAAACGCGGGCTCTCAAAAACAATCCGCAAGGCAGTCCCGCCTTTAAATAATAGTTTTTCAGAACCAGGCTCTTGATATAAGTATGACAAAAACAAATGCTGGCAATATTCCCGCACAATGTTATCAATGCTGGTTTGAAATTGGTTAGTATATTTTTCGAGGTTTTTGATACTCAACATATATTTGATCAATTAACTTTTTTAATGATTTTCTATTAAACACTGAAATGTAACCCATTAACTTTTTTTTATTTATATTTTTTAAATACAATCTGTCATTTAAACTAACTTTTTTTAAATCGACAAAATATAAATAATCAGCCAAGGCCTTTTCGGCGTCAGCGATAAAAACATTTTCTCCATGAACGCTCTTCAGTTGATATCCAATAAAAGCTTCTTTCTTTATCTTTTGATAACTAAATATTCCTATTTCAGATGCAAACTCCCTCGTCGCCTTCGTGCTCACTGAAGTAATGCCGTAAACTGTTTCGGGAATAATTTTATAAAAGGATAGGGCTGATTCTAAAGATATATAAGAGGGTCTATATAACCTATTGGCAATCAAACTTAAAGAGGGGCGAGTATCTTTTAATATATAGAAGCCGTTACGCAATTTAACAAACAAATTACTATTTATATTATTGGACAAAAAAACTGAAGCGGTGTTTTTCGATACGGCAAAAATATCCTGGAATTCTCTAGGAGTAAATACCAACATATTTAAAGATTTTAATTTATTCGCCACATCTAGGCGATTTAGTTTTTTTATCATATTATAAAAAAAATGAATCAATCTATTTATAGTATACCTTTAAAAATTAGGGTTGTAAAGTCCGGATATCAGTTCAACAAAATTAAACCAAACCTCCGCCCACTTCTCAATTTCCCCAATAATCCCGTCAAAATTTTGGAAAATATCAGACTTTAAGACTACAAACAACAAACTCTAACAAATGTTAGAGTTTTTTAGTTAAACTAAAAAATAGCAAATTATTTATTTAACGCCCATCGCGATGACTTTTAAATTCTTAGCAAACGGCATGCTAATTATTCCGTCATATTCTTTTTTAAATTCATTTGGCAGCTCTAAGGGTTCAATAATATGAAAATTAAATTTTTTATAAAAACCTTCTTTATCTAATTCGGTCAAAATAAAAATTGGCCGCTTCGTTTCTTTTAATAACAAATCTTCAACTAGCCGACTGCCGATTCACCTGCCTTGATAATTTTTATGAACAGCTAAGCTCGCTAATTCCCAACAATCCTCACTAATTATTTTTGTTCTAACACAGCCAATCAAATTATTATGAGCCTTAGCAACATAAAACCTCGAAATATCAAAACTAGATCGGTCCCCATCTAATTCGTTTAGTAAATCAAAAATAGCTAATTCGTCTACTGGAGCAGCTTGAGAATAAATAATTTTTAACTCATTACTCATATTTTTAAAATTAACTCTTATTTTTATATAATAACATAAAGTGGCTTTTTAAAAAGGCCCCCAGAAATTCTGAAGGCCTTACGCAATATAAATACACCCCTCCATTGACGCTTATATTATTCTATACTAAACTAATTTATTACTAGTTCATTAAAAATTAATCAAAATTATATATAAACCCTTAAAAACACCGCAACATGGGAATGCCAAGAAATCTGTATTTAGTTCGACATGGCCAATCCGAAGGAAATGCCTTACGTCGGCAATTTGAAGAAACCGGAGACAGCTCTCTTTTTTATGCTAATTTTTTAAATGTTCACGAGTCTCAGTACATGCTAACCGAGAAAGGAATTGAACAGGCAAAAAAAGCCGGCGCATGGCTCGCTCAAAATGCGGTTAAAGTTTTTGATCGTCTCTTAGTCTCTAACAACAACCGCGCTATGCAAACGGCTGCTTATTTAGGCATAGATAACGCTAGTTGGATGATAGACTTTAACCTGCGCGAACGCGAACATGGCTTGTTAAATATCATGCCCCCTATTAAAGAGGATCAAAAATTAGAAAACCAAAGAAGGTTTTATGATTCGCAACCTTTTTTATTTCGTCCGCCGCAAGGAGAAAGCGTCGCTGATGTTGCCCAAAGAATACATACCGTTCTTGATACTTTATCCAGAGAATGCGAAGGACAAAATGTTATTATTGTTTGCCACGGGCACGTGATTAGAACTTTTCGAATTATTTTAGAACGCATGTCGTTATCGGAAAGTAATAATTATTTAAATACCGAGGAAGAATGGGGCCGCATTCCTAATTGTGCAATTGTGCATTACACGCGCGAAAATCCTCAACCAACTTCTGGTGAAAATCTTTCTCAATATTTTAATTGGATGCGTATCGTTCGACCAGCTGGTGGCGGAGTTCCAGAGGACAAATTTTCTGAAATTATCAGAAAAAAATACTCCAACCAAGATCTCTTTGACGAGGTCGAAAAGTTGAAGTACAAACAGACTTGAGCCAACTCAAGTCTTTTTTATTTTACAAAATTATATTTTTATTAATTTACTTTCTCCAAAATAATTCCGTTCTCCGGGACACCAATTCTTTCTAAAATCTCACTTCTTTCTTCTTCATCACTAATTATTTCTGGCTGGCCATAATCATATATCTTTATCGGAATTATTTCTATTCTCTCCCAGCCATCCCGCCAAAACATTTTAGCTAATAACCCCTGGCGAGTTTCAGGCGACCACATCTGATCAAAAACTAAATTACCAAGTGAATAGATAATCGGTTTATCTTGATAAAATTCTATAATCTGTGGCCAATGAGAATGATGACCAATCACCGCTTCAGCGCCAGCCTCAATTGCTGCATGGGCAAAATATTCTTGCTGCCAATTAGGTTCTATCGTATATTCTATACCCGCATGCATATTAACAATTACAATATTTCCCTCTTCTTTTAGCTGACTAACATCTTTAACCATTCTATCAATGTCCATCGTCGCAATTCCAGCGCTATCTTCTTTTGCAACACTATTATCGCTTGGATAGGCATAAGCTAAAAAAGCAAACTTTTTATTATTTATTTCAAATATTTCTGCCTGATATGCCTCAAGCTCATTTCTACCAGCACCAATATATTTTATTCCTTTTTCTTTTAAAATTTCAAAGTTTTCATTAAGTCCTTTTCTTCCTTGATTAAGAGTATGATTATTAGCCAAAGAAACCAAATCAATTCCAGCTAAAATAAGCCCTTCTAAAGCCTTGGGGTCTGCTTTAAACATAAATGATCCGGTCGGCACAAAATAATCATTTGCCAAAACAAATGGTGATTCTAAATTAATAATACTTAAATCGGCTGACCCTAAAAAATTAGCTATTTTTATAAACGGCCAAGTATAGTCTTCATATTTAGCCATGCGGCTATTAACTTGACGCGACAACATTACATCGCCACCAAAAACAAACTCTATCGGCTTATCTTTACTTATTGTCAGAGAGGCATTAACTTGCTCTATTCTGTCAGAACGAAAATGATCAACAAATTCATTAAAGGGAGCTGCAACAATTTTCACCAAACCAAAAACCAAAACAGAAGAGATAAGGAAAATGGTAATTGTTTCTAATATTTTTTTTGTCATTTTTTTAATAAAAACTCTCTTTCTATAATACTCCTTAATAGTACGAGAGTAAATAAAACAAAAAAGCGTTGAAATTTTCTTTCAACGCTTTTTTTTAATCTATCTAATAAAAGGCATTATACCAATATCGTTTTCTTGATTATTATTTATTATCTCCTCTAACATCTCTTTTACTAGCGGAATAGTAATATACCGGGGACCATAATAACTGGCTGGTGGGTTATTAACTGGGAAAATTAAAGCTGGAACTAACAATTCTTCACTAGTATTGTTTTCATAGCGCCAATAACGAACTAAGGTTTTATTTGGCGTCCCTAATTCTAAAGAAACTTTTTCTACATCATCGCTATAATAAAACCTTGATCCACCCTTAAGAGCTGCTCCTATAACCTTCTCCGTGTCTGTTTCTAAAAGATATTTTGAGGTCTCAAAACGAGCTGTATTTAAATTACTTACCCCGGATACTAACTTATGACGTAAATTAACATTAACACGCAAGCCTTCAAAATTACCTCCTTGATCATAAACTTTTTGTCCGTCTATTTTAAGAGGATAAATAATACTCATCTCTTCAGGAATGTAATAATTATCTTTATCCTGAGTTGTTTCATAATTTAAGCGCCAGAAATTATCAACCTGAGCTTCGGCATAACTGTCATAATTTATCTTCTTATCATTTAAAAATTTATCAGCAATGGTAATTAACTCCTCGTTACTTAAAACATCTTCTATTTTTAAACGATAGGAATCAAAACAAACCTGATCGCCGCCACAATTATCGCGCTCATTTTGCCAATATGGCCAATTTTGGCCTATATAAATACTTTCTTCTTTTAAATCAATACTAACAATGTAGCCAAAAGGTCGGTTTTCGTTAAAAGAAATTGAGTTAGTCTGTAGATTAGAAAAATTTCTCAAATCAAGCGGACCAACTTTTTGTTGAGAAAATAAAGAATCAAATTGATGAGACAGGCTTCCATCTCCTTTTAGACGTCGATAAACTAACGCCTCTTCTTCACTAAGTTCAAGTGGTTCGCCAACATATATATACTCAAAAGAATACATTGGTAAAATCATTTTAAGATAATCTACTCCATCACCACCCATCCCAAGGATTGGAGCACTTGCAGAGCTCACGACCGTTTCGTTGTTTCGGCTTGTAGTCACAGTGTCACCTCCTGCTTGTAAATTACTAGTAGTTAATTCCTGACTTTCAGCCTGATTTAATTTAGCTAAACTGCCAAATGCACCTGGTTCTGTTTTAACAAACTGATCATAATTTGAAAAAGATTCTTTAAAAGTCCAACTTATTTTGCCATCTGGTTGTTTGTTTATTAAAACAAACAAAAGAACTACGCCACATAAAACCGCAGCGCCAAGTCCAAAGTATATTTTTTTTCGCATATAATTAAAGTTAAATAAACTAAATTTTTCTTCCAAACCTTCATCATCATCAAGCAAAATACGGTGATTTAATAAATCCTTTTTTAAATCCGAGGCGAACTGCTCATCAAACTGAGTATCTGGCCGAGAAGCAGCTAGAGTTTTAATAAGCTTTAACAACTCCTTTTCCTTAGCACGAAGTTTAGGATTCCAATCGTAAAGCTCTTGCAGTACTGTTATAAATTTATCTTTTTCCATAGAAGTAAAAAAACTAATAATAAAAGGGGTGAAATTTCTTTCCTTAACCTTTCAAGAGAACGAGAGAAAGCCATTTTAGTGGCTGGTTCTTTTTTACTTAAAATTGTAGCAATTTCCTTAAAAGGTAAATCAGACCAAAGACGCAGGGTTAATAATTCCCTATCAGTAGCTGATAATTTTCTCATCGCCTGATGAACTTTTTCCATTAATAACTTAGTTTCAGTGTCAGCACTTAAATCTCCCCAATCTGCCAAATCCCAACAATCTTCTATCTGTTTATAATCTTTATTCAAGCGGTAATGGTCAATAACTGTATGGCGAGCAATAGTATATAACCAAGCAGAAAAATTATCACCTTTAAAAGAACTGATATATTTTAAGAATTTTAAAAAAACTTGACTGCTTAAATCTTCTGCTATTTCCTTGTTAAGTGTTTTGAAATAAACAAAATCATATATTTTACGGATATAAATATTATAAAGAGTACTAAAAGCAGCTTGGTCACCATTTTTAGCAGACAAGGCAAGTTTTAATTCAGAATCGCGCTCTGACATAGAATTATAAGCTTATATAATATATAACGTTTCAAGCCCTAAAAGGTAACATTAAAAAAATAATTCCTTTTTTTATATTATAGCCTATTTAATAAGATAAAATAACCTAAAAACTAGTATCTTTCTGGACTTTTCTCTAAAATCCCCTACAATTATATATTATGTATATCTTAGCTATTGAAACTAGTTGTGATGAAACTGCCGCTTCCGTTATAAAAACCAACAAAGGAAGCGACCGTATTTTTGTATTATCAAATATTATTTCTTCACAAATAGAAATCCATCAAAAATATGGTGGAGTCGTTCCCGAAATAGCCGCTCGTGAACACGTTTTAAATATTCTCCCGGTTGTAGACGAGGCTCTTAAAAAAGCAAGTATTAAACCAGAAAAACTAGATTTTTTAGCAGTTACCAAGGGACCGGGACTGATAACCTCTCTCATAAGCGGTGCTGAAACAACCAGGACTCTGGCTTATGCTTGGAATAAACCAATAATTGAAGTTAATCATATTGAAGGTCATATTTATTCTAACTTCATCAATCCAAAATCAAAAATAAATTATCCTGCTTTAATATTAACCGTATCTGGCGGACACACTAATCTAGTTTTAATGGATAAAAATAATAAATTAAAAATTATTGGCGAAACTTTAGATGATGCAGCCGGAGAAGCTTATGACAAAGGAGCAAAAATGATGGGGCTTGGCTATCCCGGCGGACCAATAATTTCTAATTTGGCTGATAATTATAGTAAAGAGAGAAAAGAAAGCTCTTTGTCTTTACCTAGACCAATGTTAAATAATCCTAATTTTAATTTTTCTTTTTCTGGACTAAAAACTTCCCTATTATATCAATTACAAAAAGACAAAAACTGGAAAAGGAAAATTCCTGAATATTGTTTTGCTTATCAACAGGCGATAATTGATGTTTTAATAGCTAAAACAATAAGGGCGGCTAAAAAATATCAGGTTAAAACTGTCATGCTCTCCGGAGGAGTAAGCGCTAATGAAACTTTAAGATCGTCTTTAATGGAAACTGTTTTTAAATCTTTAAATAAAGTTAACTTTTTAGTTCCTGAAAAAATTTATACTACTGACAATGCTGCTATGATAGCGGCGGCGGCATTTTTTAAATCAAAAAGAAAAACAGCAATTAATTTTAAAAAATTAAAAATTAATCCTAGCTTACCTTTAAAATAGGTTTACAAGTTAAAAAAGATAAGTTAAAATTCAGTTTCAGGGCTTGATGGCGAAGTGGTCTAACGCTGCGGTTTGCAAAACCGTCATTCGTGGGTTCGAATCCCACTCAAGCCTCAATAAAAAAAGACCGGTTGTTTGCAACCGGTTTTTGTTTTTTAAAAAATTTTTTTTTCGTTAGCCAATGCCTTCTGGTATTCTTCATACCAATCTTTGGCGCTGATTGTTTCCCCTAAGCGGACAAAACGAACCCTGGGGCGAGCCATCAGTTCGGCAAACTTTTTTGCTTTTATCTTTCCGGAAAAATTCTCCGAAAATTGGTAATGATGCATAAAGCTGCAGAAAAGAATCGGCGCTTCTTCGGGGTCAAGCGACAACGCAATGTCCAGGCCCTCGGAAAGTCCCAAAAGTTTGCTTTCGCTGTATTCAGCGCAAACTAAAAAGAATTTTCCTTCTTTTTTTGCCAGCTTTTCCGCTAGCTTTTCAGCGTAATTATATTTTTTTACGCCAAGGCCTAGGCCAGGAAAAAATGAAATAATTTCCATATCCTTTTTTTAAAGATCTCTGCTCACTACCCGAAGCTGGGATCTTGACTATACCGCCAAGATTTATTATCTTAAACTATTATTTAATTTTTGTCAAACGTTTGCCTATTTTTTAATTTATCTTTAAAAGTACACCTGTGTATAACTTGTGTTTTCTGTGTATAAAACTACATTTTAAGTCCAATATAGCTTAGACTTAAACTTAATAAAAATATATTTTTTATAGATAATTTAACTAAAATTAAGGAAAATATTAAATAATAGCTTGTTTTTACTACCTTAAGTCCACAATGTTTGACCCTTTACCTCTAAAGTGCTATAATAATTATAGGTTCTTTAACTAGCTTTATAAAAGACAAAGTTGACGTGTCAACCGAGTAGAAAACAGCAGTTAACAAAAATAGGTAGGAGAAAAGTAATAAACAAATAATAAATTTACTTAATCTTATCTAAGTTAACTAAATATTTAAATTAAATTATCATCTACTAAAAGCTGGTAATAAAATGTCTTTAAGTCAACAAAGATCATAAAATTCCTTGATAACATATCAAGAAAAAATGCGTTATTAGGGATGAGACTCATCCGATTGCTTATTATTATATTCTTATTTATATAAAAAAAGCTCGTGATGGGTCTCTTTTTTTTATTTAAAAATGTGTTATAGTAGTGTAGTTAGCTAATTTATTATTAAACTAACATTAATTATGTCACTTTCCATAGGAATTGTCGGGTTGCCAAATGTTGGCAAATCAACTTTATTTAATCTATTAACAAAAAAGGGCGTAGAAGCGGCTAATTATCCTTTTTGTACCATTGATCCCAATGTTGGCGTGGTAAAAGTCCCCGATCATCGTTTGCAAAAATTAGCAGAAATATCTCACCCAAAACAAATAATTCCAACTACTATTGAATTTGTTGACATTGCTGGTCTAGTCGCTGGAGCCAGTAAGGGAGAGGGCCTTGGTAATCAATTTTTAGCTCACATTAGAGAATGTGACGCTATTTGTGAAGTGATAAGAGACTTTAAAGATAATAATATAATTCATGTAAATGGCCATATAGACCCAAAGGATGACCAGGAAACTATAAATACTGAACTAATATTAGCCGATTTGTCTAGTATTGAGAAAAGATTAGATAAAAGTCGTCGTGAAGCAAAAAGTGGTAATAAAGAATTAATACATAATACTGAAATATTAGAAAAAATTTATCAACACTTGGCCGCCGGAAAATCAACCCGTGAACTTATTTTTGCAGAAGAAGATCTTCTTTTTGTAAAAAATTTGAATCTTTTAACAAGCAAACCAATTTTATATTTACTTAATATAGATGAAAATTACCAAGAAGGTGATTTAAGTGAAATAAGTGATTTTTTATTAAAAATTAACGTAAAGTTAGAAGAAGAAATAATGAATCTACCAGAAGATGAACAGGCTGAATATATAAAAGAATTAGGGCTAAAACAAAGCGGATTAGATAAACTAATACAAATTTCTTATAAACTGCTAGGTCTTGAAACTTTTTTTACAACCGGTCCAGACGAAACCAGGGCTTGGACAGTAAAAAAGGGCTCAAAAGCCCCACAAGCAGCTGGAGAAATCCACACTGATTTTATTAAAGGATTTATCCGCGCTGAAATAATTAATTGGGAAAAACTAGTAGAATGTGGTAGTGAGCCCAAAGCAAGAGAACTTGGCCTTATAAGAACGGAGGGGAAAGATTATATCGTACAAGATGGCGATGTTTGTCATTTTCTAGTTAGCAAATAGAAAATAGGCTAAATTTTCTCCAAAACAACAATTTCTCTATATACTTTCTGACCAGGACGACCATAAATAATAGTCGCTCTATTGTGTTTTTTGATGAAATCATTAGATTTTAGACTTGAAGGGAGCATGTCTATCATCTTAAATCCGCTATAGTCAGGGTTTATTGGTTTCTGGCCATAAAAAAAAGGCCAAACCATAACAATTCGTCCACCTGTTTTTAAAACAATTTCAAACTGGCTAATTGCCTCACTATACAACGATTCTAAATTAGAAATAACTGCCTTAAAATCAATTAAACCTCTTTGTGGACCCAAAAATGGTTCGGTAACAATTGCTTCAGCAAAATCGGCTTTTATAAATTTTGACAAGTTAATTACATTTTTTACAACTAATTTCACCTTAACGTTGTTTATCTGATAGAGCTCTTTAAGCCAAGAAATATTTTTATAAGTATCATCTACCGCTTTTTTAGACAAATCAGAGCCAAATATATTTTTATAACCCATTAAAACTGCTTCACTTAAAATCGTTCCTGAACCACAAAAAGGATCAATAATAACGCTTTCTGGGCTACTAACCTGGGCTAAATTTAACATAATTTGAGCTAATTTTGGCGGTATCATTCCCGAAAGATCATCTCTGGCTGGACGGCCATAATCACGACGAGACAAATCTTTAAACGGCTGAACTGCCAAAGTTTCACCTATTAAAATTTCTCCCTGAATTTCTACAAAAACTAATTCCACGCCTCTTCTTAGTAATTTATTCTGTTCAACAACAACACTGGATAAAGTTTTTTCTCGGCTAACGACAAACCGTGAACTTATTTCTAATTCACTAAGCTTTTTCTTTAATTTCATGCCCAAATCTCGTTTATTTAAAGAAAGTTTTCCGTAATCAGAAAAACCAAAATTAAACTTACCACTATTTTCATTATTTTGTTTATTTAAAACTATTTTCGCTAAAGTTTCAACAATATTTTTATCATCCCTAGCTATTTCTTCTACAATTTTCCCTATTTTTATCACTCCCCCTAGCCGTTTTATCAAATTTTCGGGATTTATTTCTGTTTCTGTCTCCCAAAGTAAAAAATCTCCTGATATTAACCAAGTTTTTTTTAAATCTAAAACAGCCGCTAATTCAGCTAGTGATAGATTAGTGTTTGTTCCTAAAACAAAAAAATATTTCATATCCTAAATTCTATCCTAATACTTTAAGTCTGGCAATCGTTAGAACGGAAACTCTTGCAATTTTCAAATATACATGATAATCTAAGTAAACAAATTAATAAACAACATATCTTTCCCATATTTTGAGCTTGACTCAAAATAATTATGCTAACTATACTGCATGATTAAAGGTATTCTAAAACCCTCAAGGCTTTTGAATACTGGGGGATTTTATTTAATAACAGGTTTTTATTGATTATTTAATATTTACTTAAAAAATCTTTAAAGACTGTAATCTAAGATACTTATGTCAAAAACAAAAGCAAGCGGCGCTAAACACTACGAAATTTTGTTTATAGTGTCGAATAAGTTCACTGATGACGAAGCTAAAAAAATAACAGAAAAAGTAAGCCAAGTTATCACCGAAAATGGCGGGGAAATAACTCATTCTGAATACTGGGGCAAGAAAAAACTTGCTTATGAAATCAAACACAATGCTTATGGCTATTATGCCTTGTTTGAATTTGATCTAGAGGGGAACTTATTAGCTAAAATCGATCAAAACTTACGACTATCAACTGAAGTTTTGCGTCATCAAATTATCGCTAAAAAACCAAAAACAGCTGAGGATTTAAAAAAGGAAGAAATAATTAGAGCTAAAATTGATTCTAAAAAAGCAGCTCAAGAAAAAGAAAAATTAGCTCAAGAAAAAGAACCATCCAAAGAAAAACCAGCTGTAAAATCAACCAAGGAAAAAAGTGAACGAGTTGATTTAAAAGATTTAGATGAAAAATTAGAGGGCATTTTAAATGCTAATGATTTAATTTAATTAATAACCCCGTTAAAAGGGTTACCCAAAAATATGAATCTAAACAAAGCTATGATTATCGGCAACTTAACTCGCGACCCGGAATTAAGGACTACTCCTTCCGGTCAAAATGTCGCTTCTTTTTCCGTTGCCACTAATTTAATTTGGACAGACCAAAGCGGACAACAACAAAAGAAAACCGAATTCCATAATATAATCGCTTGGCGCAAATTAGCAGAAGTTTGTTCTAAGTATTTACATAAAGGATCAAAGGTTTTTATAGAAGGAAGACTACAGACAACTGATTGGACCGGACAAGAAGGCGTAAAAAGATATAGAACAGAAATCGTTGCAGAAAATATGATAATGTTAGATTCCAAGGGTGGTATGGCTACAGGAACAGCCTCTGTAAATAATGGTGGAAATGAAGCAACTATTGAAATCCCTGAAAGCAACCCTGAAGATGAAGAGATTCGTGTTGAAAATATTCCTTTTTAATAATAAATAATATGACAAAAAAAACAAAAGAATGCTATTTTTGCGTTAATAATCTTGATGTTGACTACAAAGACGTCCGCACCTTAAAAAAATTCGTTAATTTCTTTATGAAAATTTTACCAGGAGACAGAACGGGAGTCTGTGCTTGGCATCAAAGAAAATTATCAACAGCAATAAAGCGTGCTCGCATTATGGCCCTACTTGCGCCAACACATAAATAATTACTTAAAAAAGCTGAAAATTTATGCTGAATTTCAACGAAATAAAAACTGGTAAAGTTATCAAGCTTAACGCCGAACCTTACATTATTATAAAAACTGACCATCATAAGATGGGAAGAGGTGGGGCGGTTTTAAAGATAAAATGCCGCAACTTAATAAACGGTAATATTCTAGAGAAAACTTACCAAGGATCAGAAAAAGCAGAAGAAGCAGAAACAGAAACTAAAAAAGCTAACTTTATGTATAAGGACAAAGAGGAGGCTTATTTCATGGATAACATCTCTTACGAACAATTCAATCTTCCTTTAGAAGAAATCGGCGAAGCGGCTGAGTTTCTAAAAGATGGCACTGATGTTGATGTTCTATATTTTGAAAATAAACCCGTATCAATCAGTTTGCCAATTAAAATGGAATTTAAAGTAACCACTGCGCCCCCTGGTGTTAAAGGGAATTCGGCTGGCAACGTTAATAAACAAGTAGAACTAGAAACTGGTGCCAAAATAAACGTTCCTATGTTTATAAACGAGGGTGACGTTATAAGAGTAAATACTGAAACAGGAGAATACGTTGAAAGAGCAAGTTAAAAAATTTACTAAAAATAAAAGAAGCTATCTAAAAGATAGCTTCTTTTATTAACTCAGAATTAAAAACTATTCACTTTCACGTTTTAAATAATTAATAGAAAAATCAAGTAAATCATCAGAGGTTGCAAACATTCTTTTTTCTACAGGAGTCTGCCGTATTTCTTTTATTTTTTCTAAAAAAGTATTTTTTATACTTTCGCTCTCTATTTGAGAACAAAAAGAATCTAAATAATTTATCACTACATCTTCTTGTGCAAACGTCTCTTTTAGGACTCCTTTTTTTCTGCCTTGAGAGTCTTTAACGGAATAGATAGCTAATAAGCTAGAAATATTGGCCATTATCTGTGAAACACTTTTCTTTTCAACGTCTGTGCCATAATAACCTGAGTGGTCACAAATACGACAAGCTGGTAAATCAGAATCTGGATTTTCATAATTATAGATAATGTTTTCTAATTTCAAATCTTCTAAAAGTTTTCCTCCCATTCTTTGATATAAATAACCCATACTATAAGCTAATTCGCAAGAGACATCGTTAAGTCCGTTCCAAAAATCTTCATCATTTTCAATTTCGTTAAAATACTGAACAATATTTTTCCCGGGCAAATATTCCTTCATGATAAAACGACGGGAGCGTCCCGACATCTCCTTTTTTAAATAAGCAAAATATTTCTGCATTACCGGGTTATCTTGACCCAATGGGGAATTAAAAACTTCTTTCTCTACAAAGGAGTTGCTATTATTATCATCTCTGTAATCATCAAAATCAGCTGAGACTGTGAAATCATAAGAAGTGTCGTCTTCAAATAAACAAGAAATCCTATCAACTCGACGATTAGTACCTATTTCAAAATCAATGCTTTCGGCGGCAATTTCTTTTGTTGAAAAAACTAAAAGCTCTTTAGTTTCTTTTAAATTATGGTTAATTTCCTTTAATATATTTTGTAATAATATTTCCTTATTTTCTTGTTTAGTTAACAAAGAGGCAACAATGTCAAAATGAATATTGTTGCACTTTTTATTAGTATCTATATTAACAAACCTAATCTTCTCAATTAAAGGAAGAAACTCCTTTAAAATATCTCGTTCTAGGCCACGTTTTTCAAACTCTAAGAACAATTCGTTTTCTTCAACAGAAGACTCTGGTTTGTTTAATTTTTCTAAACTAAATTTCTCCATATTTTTATATTATACACTAAAAATAACATAGGCCATTAAAGAAGGCAAATAACCTTCTTTCTAAAACAATATCCTGATGTTATAATAATACTTAACTGATTATAAACAAATATGCCAATAACTATCTTAATATTTTCTTCTTTTTTTACCATTCTCGCCTGGCTGCGCTTAGACTACGCTTTGTTTTTTCTAATTGCCGCTCTTCCCGCTTATTTAATAAGATTCTCTTTATTTTCTTTGCCCTCAACACTACTAGAAATAATGATTTTAATTACTTTTACCATTTGGTTTGTAAAAGAGTTTTGGCCAAATTTTAGAAATTCTTTAAAAAATCAGCAAAAAAGAAAACCCTACCCCTTCTCTTGGGAAATTATTTCTCTTACCATTTTATCTTTTATTGCTATTTTTATCTCCGGATTTCAAAACAGTGCGCTGGGAGTCTGGAAAGCTTATTTTTTTGAGCCAATTTTAGTTTTTATTTTAATAATAAATATTTATAAAAATAAAAAAGATTGGTCTAAAATTTTATGGGGGCTTCTTATTTCAGCTGCTAGTATAATAATTTTAGCTATTTATCAAAAGATAACTGGACACTTAATCCCTAACAGTTTTTGGGCGGAAGAAGCAACCCGTCGCGTTGTTTCTTGGTTTGAATATCCAAATGCTGTTGGCCTATATCTTTCTCCTTTAATACTAATCTTTACCGGCTGGCTATTCTCTCTGCCTAAAAAAATATCTGTTCAAAATATTATAAAAAAATCGTTAATTATTGCCATCATACTCGGCTCTATTATTTCAGTTTATTTTGCTAAGTCCGAAGGAGCTCTTATTGGTATCGCTGCTGGGCTATTAACCTTCGGCCTTTTTTCTGGGGGTAAAAAAAGTAGAATAACTATTATTACTAGCTTGCTACTATTATTAACGATCTTGTCATCATCAAATATTAGAAACACTGTCTGGGAAAAAATATCTTTTCAAGACTTGTCCGGACAAATACGTTTGCAACAATGGAGAGAAACAATAAGTCTTTTTAAAGAAGGGAATATTATTAGCGGTAATGGCTTAAGCAATTATCAA
The DNA here is from genome assembly GCA_964593665.1 of uncultured Gammaproteobacteria bacterium. GTDB lineage: Bacteria > Patescibacteriota > Patescibacteriia > Patescibacteriales > UBA12465 > UBA12465. Next base: position 1,927 of record CAZQJT010000004.1, on the reverse strand, counting down.
AAAGCTGTTTTTCCTTATCATCAAGAAGGAATCTTTTTTAATCGTGATAAAATTGAAAATTTTGATGCTTTAACTTGGGCTAATTTAGATTTACAAAAAAAATATTGGCAACCAGTGGAAATATATCTTTATCCCCATAATATCTTTTTAAATTTCTGGACAGAAATTGGGCTTTTCGGTGCCTTAGCCTTTTTTTGGCTCTTCTTTAAAGCTTGTTTTATAGCTTTTAAAATTTCTCGTGACAAAAACCCTGAGAATAAAAAAGAAAAATACCTAGCACTTGGCCTTTTTAGCTCACTAATAATAATTATGGTTCACGGATTAGTTGATGTTCCTTATTTTAAAAATGATTTAGCGGTAATGTTCTTCATAATTCTGTCTTTTATTGGCCTATTGAACCTACATCACCAAATTAAAGATAAAAAAATATGAAGATTGTATTACAGAAAGCGGTTGCTTTAAGTGGTTTTTGTTCAAGAAGAAAAGCAGAAATTCTTATTGAAAATAATGAGATAAAAATAAACGGCCAAATAGCCAAAAAGGGTGATAGGGTTGATTTAGAAAAGGACAAAATTGAAATAAGAGGAAAGAAACTTTCTTCTCAGCCGAAAGAAACATATTTGATATTAAACAAACCTCGTGGATATACCTGTACCAACCGTCGTTTTCCAAATGAAAAAAATATTTTTGATTTGCTTCCTGATAAAGAAAGGCTATTTGCTGTTGGTCGCTTAGACAAAGATAGTCGTGGGTTAGTTCTACTAACAAATAATGGTGATTTAGCTTTTAAACTCTCCCACCCTAGTTTTGAACATAAAAAAGAATATCAAGTTAAACTAAAGGAAGAAATAGAAAAACCTAAGTTAATTTCAGAAAAATTAATAAAAGGAATTGATATCGGTGAAGGTGATGGATTAGCAAAAGCTGTTAAAGTAGAATATTTACAAAACAACACATTTGTAATAACCTTAAGCGAAGGTAAAAAAAGACAAATTAGAAGAATGTTTAATTATTTTAAATTAACCATTTCGGATCTAAAAAGAATTAGTTTGGCTGGAATATTTTTAGGAAATCTAGAAGAGGGGAAATGGAGAAATCTTAATAAAAAAGAAATTGAATATTTGATAAACAAATAAGGAGACGTGGCTGAGTGGTTGAAAGCACCGCACTCGAAATGCGGCATACCCGAAAGGGTATCAGGGGTTCAAATCCTCTCGTCTCCGCCATAAATTGAAATTCAAATTAAAATTACAAATATGAATAATCTTTCTTCCATTGCTCTAAGTAAAAACAAAATAACTTATTTAACTTTGTTTGTTTCTTTGTTTATTGTCGCTTACTTTGCGCCTTTTTTAAAACAACAACTTGTAACGGGCACAATAGTAAACGCAACTCTTTTTATTACCGTTTCATTATTAGGAACAAGAGCTGGTATTATAATGGCCATGATTCCTAGTCTAATAGCGCTTGCCGTTGGAACATTGCCAACACCACTAGCACCGATGCTTCCTTTTATTATGTTAAGTAATATATTTCTTGTCCTTATCTTTAAAGTCCTAGAAAAAAAATATTTTTTAGCGATAACGATAGCTAGTACTTTAAAATTCGCTTTTCTTTTTCTATCAAGTTCAATTATCATAAACTTATTACTAAAAAATGAGCTAGCACAAAGCATAATTATAATGATGAGTTGGCCACAACTTATCACTGCTCTTCTGGGAGGACTGTTAGCATATCTAACACTGAAATATCTTCCTAAGAAATAATTTAAAGTATCAAAAAAGGGACTCAAAAGAGTCTCTTTTTATTTTTATTAGTGATAATTAAGATTGTTCCTCTTTTTTCACCTCTTTAATTACTTTTTTGGCAGATTTATAAAATCCCAGTAAAATAAAAATAGCTAAACTGCCGATTATAATTCCTGAAA
>CAZQJT010000003.1:11587-31903 GCA_964593665.1 uncultured Gammaproteobacteria bacterium | reverse complement strand
TTGGCTTTTACACTGGTACTAATTGCCCAAACAGGTTCATAGGCAAGAATTAAATCAGAAGCTTTTTTTATCTTAACATCTTTTAAAGCCCTGCTCAATTCTGCCTTTAGATACTTTTTAGTTAAGCCTGCTTTTTTCTTATTTAAATCTTCTCCTAGGCAAAGAACTGGAACAAGCCCGGCACTCAAAGCTGTTTTTATCTTCTTATTTAACAAAGAAATATTTTCACCTAGCTCTTTTCTTCTCTCACTGTGTCCAATTAAAACATAACTTACTCCCAGCATTTTTAAATTTCCTGGCTGAACTTCTCCAGTATAAGCTCCCTTTTCAAAAGCAGCGCTATCCTGTGCTCCTAAAAGAAGTGGGCTATCTTTAATTATTGGTCCAATGAAAGCGAGGGCAGAAAAATCTGGGAAAAGAACAATTGTTTTCTTTTTAGTCTTTATCTTTTTTTGCAATTCTTTAGCAAGTTCTAGGCTTTCTAAAATACTTAAGTTCATCTTCCAGTTAGCCATGATAATTTTTTTCATAAATTTTCCGATTAATTTTCTAAACTTTGTGTCCAGGTAATAGTTCTTTTTATCCCTTCAGCTAATTCAATCTCTGGTGTCCAATTCAAAACCGCTTGAGCGCGAGCATAACTTAAACAACTTCTCCTCTGTTCTCCTTCCTTACCTTCTTTTTCTATTATTTCTATTTCTCTTCCTAAAGATTTAGAAATTTCTTTTCTAACATCAAGGAGGCTGCTTTCTTTCCCAGAAGAAATATTTATTTCACTAGTACAATCAATTTCCATAGCTAAAACAAGCGCTCTTACAACATCGTCTACATAAACAAAATCTCTAGTCTGCCTGCCATCACCAAATTGTTGACTACTTATATTCTTAACCGCATTATCAATAAAGATGGCAATTACACCGGCTTCCCCACCCTTAAATTGACGTGGCCCATAAACATTGGCGAAACGAAGAACAGTATAATTTAGACCGTAGACTTGATAATAATAATTTAAATATTTTTCCAGAGTAAGTTTGTGAATGCCATAAGGAGAAAGTGGATAAGTTGGGCTATTTTCAGTGGTAGGGATTTCTTCTGCTTCACCATAAATAGCGCCACCAGTTGAAGCCATAATTATTTTCTTTACCTTATATTTCCGGCAATTTTCTAAAACATTTAATCCGCCTAAAACATTTATTTTATTATCAAGCTCAGGATCAGACACAGAACGGCGAACATCTATCTGCGCTGCTAAATGGTAGACAAAATCAAAATTATTATCTTTAAAAACACTCTCAAGCTCTAAAGAACAAATGTCTAAAGGAAAAAAATGTGCTTTTTCATTAACATAATCACGTCGACCAGATGATAAATCGTCAATAATGGTAACATCGTGACCCAAGTTTATTAAATTATCAACTAAGGTTGAGCCGATAAAGCCGGCTCCACCAGTAACTAGGATTTTTGACATATATTTTTTATTTTATTTGCCTTTTTATAATAACATTATTTGCTTATAAAATGAAGAATGAAAGCTAAAACAAGCTTATTTTTGCCCTTGCGTCTTTCACTTTTTTTTGCTAAAATAATGGTAGAAATTTAATTAACAATAAGAATTTATAAGTATCAAAAGACCTGAAAATACCCGATAAAATAAGGGAATTTTTTGTTTTTAACTCAGTGATAATATGTCTAAAGAACCAAAAAACAACAATAGCTACGGTGCCGATCAAATTACCGTTCTGGAAGGATTAGATCCAGTTAGAAAAAGACCGGGCATGTATATCGGCTCAACTTCAGCCGCTGGTTTACACCATCTTATTTGGGAAGTTGTTGACAACTCAATTGACGAAGCCATGGCTGGCTATGCTGATGAAGTAAGTGTTTCTCTTCTCCCTGATGGGATGATCTCTGTTAAAGATAACGGCCGCGGTATTCCAGTAGAAAAACACAAAGTAACTGGGGTTAGCGCTTTAGAAACAGTATTAACCAAACTACACGCTGGTGGAAAATTTGGCGGTGGTGGCTATAAAGTCTCCGGTGGACTCCATGGCGTTGGTGTTTCAGTTGTTAATGCTTTAAGTGAATATTTAAAAGCAGAAATACACCGTGATGGCAAAATATGGACACAAGAATTTAAAGCCGGCAAGCCAGTAAAAGCAGCTAAATCTGTAGGAACTTGTAAAGACACTGGAACAATTATAACCTTTAAACCGGATTCAACTATTTTTACAGAGCTAGAATTTAATTGGGGGAAAATTTTAGACCGCTTGCGTCAACAATCATATCTAACTAAAGGCATAACCTTAAACGTCTTTGACAGACGCCCTGATCACAGAGCTAAAAATTACAGATTTCATTTTGAAGGCGGTATTAAATCTTATATAAAATCCTTGCATCGCAATAAAAATATAAAAAACGATACTGTTTTTTACGTTGAAAAAGACGTCAAAGATGGCAAGGTTGAAATCGCCTTACAATATAACGATGAATATAACGAAACCCTTCTCGCTTTCGCTAATAATATCCATAACCCTGAGGGCGGTACTCATGTAGTTGGCTTTCGTTCTGCTTTAACTAGAACTTTAAACAACTATGCTAGGTCAAAAAATTTATTAAAAGAAAAACAGGATAATTTAACCGGCGATGATGTCCGTGAAGGATTAACTGTAATTATCAGTGTTAAATTAACTGATCCGCAATTTGAGGGCCAAACTAAAGGAAAATTGGGTAATGCAGAAATGAAGGGTTATGTTGAAACAGTCTTTAATGAATCTTTTAACACCTATTTAGAAGAACATCCTAAAGAAGCTGAGGCCATTATTGGCAAATGCGTTCTATCAGCTCAAGCGCGTTTAGCTGCCAGAACAGCCCGCGCAACAATACTAAGAAAAGGAGCCTTAGAAGGAATGACTCTGCCAGGAAAACTAGCTGATTGTTCTAGTCGTCACCCAGAAGAATGCGAACTTTATATCGTTGAGGGCGACTCGGCTGGCGGCAGTGCTAAACAAGGTAGAAACCGTAAATTTCAAGCTATTTTGCCTTTACGTGGCAAAATCTTAAACGTTGAAAGAGCTCGCCTTGATAAAATGTTAGCTAATATCGAAATCAAAAATCTAGTAATTGCTCTCGGAACTAATATAGATGACCAACTTGATTTAGAGAAGTTAAGATATCACCGAATTATTATTATGACTGATGCCGATGTTGACGGCGCTCATATTCGTACCTTGCTTTTAACTCTTTTTTTCCGTCATTTTACCCCTCTTATAAACGGCGGATATATTTATATCGCTCAACCGCCATTATATCAACTTAAAAAAGGAAGTGCTGTTCGTTATGCTTATAGCGATAAAGAAAAAGAAGCAATTATTATTGAACTAGGCGGCACAGTTCAAGAAAGCGTAGAGATTAGTGAAGAAAATGATGAGGGTGAAAATACTGAAGTAGAAATAGAAGATAAAAAAGAAGAAGAAGTAAAGAAAACAAGCAAAATAAGCATACAGCGCTATAAAGGTTTAGGAGAAATGAACCCTGATCAACTTTGGGAAACAACTATGAATCCAGCCAGTCGTATCGTTAAACAAGTAACAATTGAGGATGCAGCTAAGGCTGATGTTATCTTTGATATGTTAATGGGTGATAATGTTGCTCCACGTAAAAAGTTTATTCAAACCCATGCTAAAAAAGTTCAAAATTTAGATATTTAAAAATATGTATATCTATCTTTTTACCCCAATAATTGCCTTCTGTTTTGCCCAAGGATTAAAAATACTCTTGCGCTCTAGAAAGCAAAAAATAACCTGGCATGATATTTTTTCATATTCAGACATGCCTAGCGGTCACACTTCAACGGTTATTTCTTTAGTTTCAATTTTAGCTCTCAAACAAGGCTTAGATTCACCTATTTTTGCCTGCGCTTTTGTTTATGCCCTAATAGTTATAACTGACGCGATGGGGCTAAGAAACTATCTTGGCTCACACGGTAAAACTCTTAACGTTTTAGTTAATGATTTAAAAGAAGACGATTTTTTAGATCGTCGTTATCCTAAACAAATAGAAAAAGTTGGTCATACTCCTCTCCAAGTTTTAATTGGCGCTTTAATAGGAGCAAGTACTAGCCTAATTAGTTATTTCCTATTTTAAATTTTTATTCCACAAAGAACTTCCCTTTATATCATTAGGAATAGGAATACTTAAAAGCTCTAAGATAGTTGGGGTTAAATCTTCTAACCCGCCCGAAGGAGCAAGTAGACTTAAATCACCATTTAAAGGTTCACTTAAGCCGAAGGTCTTGCCCGATAAGCCCTCGCCAATAATAATTAATGGAACCGGATTATCTGTCATTTTCTTATCACTTAAATCAGTGGCCATATTCTTTATATTCTCGGCATTCCCACAAGCTGCACTGATTAACAAAACAGCACCACTATCTAAAATATTTTCTACTACTACCGCCAACTTTTTATCAAGAGCTTCGGCGGTTTTTATTATCTCTTCAAGATTTTCAGTTTGAGCGGCAATATCAAGACTAGGGATAGAAACTACTAATAGTTTATATTTTTCAGTTTTCAAAGCCTTTTTCAAAGATAAGCTTATCTTATTAATAGCAGAAAAAGAAAATTCCTTTTCCTTTCTTGAAGAAAGAACCTCCCAATCTTCACCACTTAGTCTCTCTTCTCTGCCAGCATTAAAAAAATAAGTAAGAGCAGCTAAGCGCTCTGTTTCACTTATTTTTATTTGGTTATATCCAGCCTCAGATACTAACTTGCTTAAATCTGTACTTGACTTATAATTTTCATTAATTAAATGGCAACCGGCCCCTATGCTTAAGTAACGAGCATTTAAACTTTTCTTTTTTACATTTAAAAGAGCCACTGGATAGTCATTTATTAACTTACTAAAAACAGGCATCTGGCTTAAGCTAATAGCATTAGCCTCACTAGCTGGCGCTATTCCTAGACCATCTAAAAGCAAAAGGACTATGGGTTTGATTTCTTCCGGCCCAGGTTCTTCTGAATTTATTGTTTTGCTGTTTTTCATAAATAATCTATTTATTCTCCAGGAAAGAAGCAATCTTTAACAAACGATTATATTTAGCCACTCTCTCGCCACGGGCCAGTGATCCTGCTTTTAAATAATCAGCACCAACGGCCACAGACAGATCAACAATAAAATCATCATTAGTTTCAGCACTTCTATGAGAAATAATTACTTTATAACCATGACGCCTGGCTACTTTTATACAATTTATAGTTTCTGACAAAGTTCCCGCCTGATTAGGTTTAACAATAATAGCATTAGCCACCTTTTCTTGCGACCCCCTACGTAAACGCTCTGCTCTAGTCGCAAACAAATCATCCCCAGCGATTATTAGCTTATCGCCCAACTCAGTGGTTAAATCGCGCCAATTAGACCAATCATCCTCTGATAAAGCATCTTCTAAATAAATAAGTGGGTATTTACTAAGCCATTCATTATATAAACCAATTAAATTAGCTGAAGTGAAATGATTATTATCTAAAGGAAAAACATAATGTCCACTAGTCTCTTCATATAATAAAGTTGAGCCGACATCAATTCCTAAAAAGATATCACTACCTGGTTTAAGATTACTGCGCAAGGCAGCTGCTAAAATAAATTCTATTGCCTCAATACTAGAATCAAGGTCAGGTGCATAGCCACCTTCAAGTCCGGTATCAGTATCATAGCCAGCTTCTTTTAAAATAAGTCCCAACTCATGAAAAACACTAGCGCCTGTTTCTATCATTTTTGCAGCCGAATCTTTTTTGGGAATAAGAAGAAATTCTTGAAAATCTAAATTAGTATCGGCATACTGACCACCATTAAAAATATTAAATAAAGGAATTGGTAAAGAAACTTCGTTTTCTAAAGAAAATATTTCTTTTAGATAAACAAAAAGTTCCTGTTTAGAACTTATAGCACCAGCACGAGCACAGGCCAAAGATACGCCTATCATAATATTCGTTCCTAAATTTTTCTTTTCTGAAAGTCCATCTAATTCAATAAGGGTTTGATCAATTTTTTCCTGTTCTCTTATTTCTAAACCTATTAACCGTGGCTTTATTATTTCATTTATCTTAGAGACGGCCTTCAAAACTCCTCGGCCATTATAACGCTTAAAATCACCGTCTCCTATTTCATTGGCTTCATATGAACCAAGCGAATTACCAGTTGGAACACTTGCTAAAGCACTCGTGTTGTCATCTAAAAAAACTTCTACTTCTATTGTTGGCCAACCCTGAGAATTTAAAATTTCTCGAGCATTAATATTTTTTATTTTTCCCATATATCTAAAATAAATTAAATAATTTTAAAATTTATTTCTTTTTTGAAGTAGAAACTATTTTTTCAAGACCAGGCATTTTTTCTCCACCGAGATAAGCAAGCATGGCCCCACCAGCGGTGGAGATAAAATCAACATATTCACTCATCTTACTTAAATTAAGTGCCGCTACGGTTTCGCCGCCACCAACTAGGCCATAAGCCTTGCCTTGTGAGCGAGAAGCAACTAAACGAGCAATGGAAATAGTCCCTTGCTTAAAATGATTATCCTCAAACTTACCAAGCGGCCCGTTCCAAACTAAGGTCTGGGCATTTTTTATATATTTTGCATAAAGACTGATAGTTTCTGGACCGATATCAAAAATGGCTTCATCTTTTCTTACTTCCTGAGGACGACAAAGTCTTAATTGTTTTTTCTTATTTAAAACCACAACATCAGTTGGTAAAACTATTTTTGTTTTTATTTTCCCATTTGTAAAAAAATTTTTCACCTCATCTAAACTATCAGCATCATATAAAGATGAACCAATTTCCATTTTTTGATATTTCCAAAAATTATTAGCCAAGGCTCCCCCTAAAAGAACCTTAGTCGCTTTTTTTTCTAATTTTTTAATAAGTGGCGCCTTGGTTTTTATTTTCGCTCCACCCATAATAACGACTAAAGGTTTTTTGGGCTCCCTTATTTTATTCAAAGCTTTTATCTCCTCTTCTAATAACAAACCGGCATATGCAGGCAGATAATTTTTAATTGCCGAGACAGAAGCTTGTAGACGATGAGAAACAGAAAAAGCTTCATTTACATAAATATCAGCCATAAGAGCCAGCTCTTTGGCAAATCCTTTATCGTTTTCCAGTTCTCTACCATCAAAACGTAGATTTTCTAGAAGCAAAACCTCGCCGGGTAATAATTTTTCAAGCGCTTTTTTAACTTTTAGCCCATTAAGTTCTCCGGGGAATTTGAGTGGTCTTTTCAAAAGACGACGCAAGCGCAAAGCAACTGGACGCAAAGAAAATTCTTTTACAGTCTTTCCTTTCGGATCGCCTAAATGACTAGCTAAAACAATACGACTTCCCCTATCTGCTAAAAAATTAATTGTTTTAAGAGCTGCTTTAATGCGGTAATCATCTTTTATTTTCCCTTTATCTAAAGAGACATTAAAATCAACTCGCAAAAAAATTGTTTTCCCTTTTAAATTTTTTAATTTTTTTATCGTCTTTATTTCCATAATAATACTATTCTAATTCTCCTAGCTTTATATCTATTTGCTTTTCTAAATTATCACGTAAGTAACTTATAGTAATAACGTCACCCGCTTTATATTTAGCTAATAAATCGCCAAGGTCATTTTCCTGGTTAACTTCTTGATTATTAACCCAGGTAATTATATCCCCTTCTTGCAGCCCAGCTAAAACTGCTGGACTGTTTTTAACCAAAGCTGCTTGACCACTCTTTTTATAAATTAAAGCCCCTTTTGTTAAATCAAGCCCATTAATTTTAACAGCTGACAGGTTAAGATAATTAACACCTAAAAATGGTCGGCTAGAATCTTCTGGTCTAGCAAAATCCTGCCAATAGTTAATATAGGTAAAAGCTGGGACAATTTCTTTATCAGTCCCAATAACGGCTACTAAATCTCCTGCTAAATTAAAGACAAAAGAATTCTCTTGTCCGGTTTCAAAATTATTAGCTAGCTCTAAAAAGGCATTTAAATTATCACTGCTTAAAACATCAGCTGAGCGCTTTAAAGAAGAAAGGTTTGTTGGCCAGGTATTTTTTTTGCTATCAACCACTAAAAGAGATTGTCCTAGAGAAAGTTCTGAACGTGGCACTATTTTTCTAACCGGCAAGTTAGTAGCCCCCTCTAAATGAAAAAATACAACATCGCCTGCATAATCTTTTAAAATATTTATCTTATCAACTTGATAGGTTTTACGATCAGAAGTAATAACAGTATATAATTTGGTATTAAAATTGTCTCTTATGTTCTTAGGCAAAGAAGCGATAACCCAACCATCATCGGTAATCACTAGTCCAACAAATAAAGGATCTTCTAGGGGATAGTAACCATCTATTTCTTCAGGAATTTCTTTAAAAATACTAACTAAAGATCTCTCTATTGAACCAAGTGTTTCTTCTACTTTCACATCCTGATTAACGACAACTTTTTTAGGATCACGAATTATTAAACTAGAACGAGCATTATTAAGCTGATTTAAATTAAGTTCCTGACTAAAATAAGAAGAAGAGTCTTCTAAAAAATAAAGTCGAGTTAAAAGAGTCCCTAATATTCCAGCGATTAAACCACAAATTGTGAAAAAGACAATCAATAAAAGAAAATTATCTTTAATTTTTTTTATCATAAAATTATAATTAAAGCCAACGGGCTGATAAGAGAATTAATAAGATTAAAAATATCCCTATTGTAAGTGACCATTTTAAATTTTTCACATTAAGTCGTTTTTCGCGACGCCAATTATTAAACAATACTAAACTATAAAAAACAAGTGAAAGTAATAAACCTCGAACATTAAAACTTAAAGGAAGGAGCAGCAAGGCACCAGCCGCTTCTGATAAAACCAGACTATTTATTGTTAAAAACAAAATTTCTTCCTTATTTTTTCTGTCGCCAATAAAGGTTAGCATCTGAAAAAAGAATGAAAAAGATAATAAAATTAAAAAAAGGAAAATCAACCAAAAAGATAAATTAAGAAAAATCGGCAAAGCATAAAGAGCCGATGCTGAGGCAAAAAAAGATAAAAAAGAAGCGCTTAAAATTAATTTACGTAATTTCGCCTCTCTTTCCGGAGCGCCAAAAGCTAAGTGGTAATATATATTTTTAAAATAAACAAAAATGAAAAAAGAACAAGCTGCAAAAATAAATTGTATCCAAAAATTATTAATTAAAATTGAACTAAAAAAAACAGCTGATAAATAAAAAAGAACAGGACTTAAAGCTAAGCGCGGCCAAAAAGCTTTGCCATAACGACTAATTGTTTTAAGAACAGCTAAAATTATTAACAAAACCGATAAACTAACAGCTACGAAGAAAAAATCAGGCCAACGTAAAAACGACTGACTAAGTAACCAAATCAAGAAAGCTAAAAAACCAAATTGCCAAATTTTTTTCTGCATGATTGTTTAATTTTTTATTCTGTTTCTAAAACAGCGTTTTCAGATAAAGTATTATTTTCCTCAGGTATTGTTTCTTCTAAAACACTGGGAACGTCTTCACTTAAAGATGAAGATACCTCTCCTAAATTACTATTTTCTTCACCTAATAAATTTTCTTCTAACCCAGTTTCAGACAGGACTTCTCCGTTTATATTATCTAGATAAGGAGATTCTGTTTCATTTAAAAAACCTCCTCCAGGAACAATATCGTTTGCCTCCTCGTTTTCAGTCAGACTATCAACTATCTCGGGCATTAAAGTTAGACTACCAAGTGATGTAAAATCGGTCAAATTATTTATCTTTAAAAATAAATTAGAAAAAGTATAAAAATTGTTACCAAAGAAAAAACCACGCTTAACAGTATTGTCATAATAATTATAAGAATTCCAAAAATCAGGACTTGCAGAATGACCTTTTATAGCATGATCAACTTGGCCTCTTAGAACTAGACGATCGCTATTTATTTGAAATAACAAGGCGCCAGCAAAAGCAATTTCACCATTATTTCTTAAAACTGCAGGAACAGATAAAATGTTTTTAGACGGAGAATAAAATAAAGCCTTATTATCAACTAAAGCAATTGAATCGCTTGAAGCATCTCCTATTATATAAGAATCTAACTCTTTTGGCGTTTTTAAATCATTAAAATCAAAAAAAGCTAATTTTAAACCCTGGCTGCCATTTTTTGTTTCGTTATCTCTACCCAAACTAAACAACCTAGTGCCATTTGCATCTGCGGGATAAAGATTTTTAACATAAGCTGGCACCTTTATCGCTCCTAAAATAGCCGGCTTTAAAGGATCAGTTAAGTCAACTACGTATAAAGGGTCGCCAGCTTTAGCGGTTAAAAGATAAAGACGATTACCAATAAATCTAGCAGCGCTAACAATTTCATCAACTCCTAAGTTTTCCAAACGACTAATTAACTTTAATTCGTTATTTAAAATATAAACATTACTATAAGATTTTTTATCATGTCCACTAAGTCTTGCCCAGAGATCACTTCTTTTTGTGGCAACTCGTAAATACGAATCACTTTCATTTAAAGAATGTTCTCCTAAAATTCTACCACCCACTTCTCCTACTCCTCTATACTCTAATTTTTCTCCCCTAATACCAATTTTATAAATAAAAGTTTTTTCTAAAGCCGCCGCTTGTAAGGACATTTTCTCTTTCAAAGCAGTCTCAACCTCCGTTTCTATTGTTTTATGTTCTTCTGCTGTCAAAGAATTAAGGTAAAAATCTAATAAAACCGCTATCTTTATTTTCTTTTCACTTGGGGTCAAAACATAAGAAGGCGCTTTTGAAATAGCTACTACCTTCGCCCTCTCTTCTGAAGATAGTTTTGGTAGAACTATCTCACTTCTTACCCCTTGTTCTAAAATACGTTCATCTATCTGCTCAGTGTAAGTAATATAAAGATTAGACGAAGAAAAATAAAGAAGTTGTGCGCTATCTAGAAGATAACTTTGTCCTTTTAAGGGCTGACTATTATCTTTTATGTTTAAGGCAGTAATATTTGCAAACTCTAAATTATTATAAGGAACATCAAAATAATAAACATCGGGGGCAAAGCAGTCTGTTTTTTCAGAACAAGTATTAGCCAATAATTTCCCCTCTTTAAAAACACGTGGTGTTAAAATTTCACCTTCAACATAAGAACTATTTAAAGTAGTCAAAAGATAAACAAAATCACCAACAAGACGCAAGGTAGAATAATTACCCTCTATACTTAAATTATTTATCAGCTCCGGTTTGGAAATATCCGTAAGATCAAAAACTTGTAAAAAAGTATAAGAATTGCGACGACGAAATAATTGATAATCTGTATTCTCCGTTATTTTTTGGTCTAATCCAAAAACAAGAAGCTTTGTACCACTTATCAAAAATCCCTGTGGTCGTGAAGAAAATTTAATAGAACTTAGTATGCGGCCAGAATCAGAAAAATTTGCTTCCGAGATTTTTAACTCATCGCGTACCAAGGTATAGGCATATTTTCCATCAACCTGAAAAAGATCACCCTCATTAATATTGTTTAAATAAATATCAGTTTCAATTTTTGCTAAAGAATTACCAAAAGAATCCTGGCTATCTACTACTGATGTCATGTTTTGGTTAAAACTATTGTCTTGTAAAAATTTCTTCAAATCATCATAATTAGAAAATTTCATCAAACGTTTTGTGTTTGCAGATTCAAAATTATTATCACCATCCTCTTCTGAAAATTCGTTTTCTAAAGCATCTTTTGTAGTGTTTTCCGAAGGAGACTTTTTTAATCCCGGAAGGCTACAGGCGCCCAAAATTAACACTAAAATAGCTAAAACAAAAGAAAATTTTAATACTTTTTTAAACATAAACAAAAAAATAATTGCTCTTTAAAACTCTTTTTTATTATATCATCTTTCAGACGATTAGTCATCGCGAAAAAATCTTTTTTTAAACCACTTTTTTCTCTGATCTAAAAGAAAATTCACAACCACAAAACTTCTGACGATACAAACCAAGCTCTTTGGCTAAGTTTTGAGATAAACGATAGCCATCATTTGCCTGAAAATCTTCAGCTAAAAATTCAAGTTTATATTCCAAAGCTAATTTTTTACCAATTTCTCCAATCAACTGCGTGTTTTTATAAGGGCTAACTAAAAGACTGGTGCTAAAAACTCCTATCTTTTTTTTCTTAGCCATTTTAGCTGTTTTAAGTAAACGATCAAAATAACAAATTTGACAACGTGGACCACATTCTAAATCAGCTTCTCTACCCTTAATTTTTTCAAGCCAAGCTAAATGTTTATAGGGCTCTATAATTAAAGGGATATTAAATTTATTAGCCACCATCCTTACCGCTGCTAATCTTTTTTTATACTCTTCCAATGTATTTAAATTAGAATTATAAAAATACCAAATAACTTGATAACGCGAACTTAAAATATCACGCGTAATATAAGAGCTGCATGGGGCACAACAGATATGAAGCAAGAGTTTTGGCTTTGAAAAAATAAGGTGTCTATCTAAATAATTAAAGGTAATAACAATAATTACCATTATCAATGCTAAAATAATTAGGGCAAAAAATTTTCCACGGCTCTGTAAAAACAAACCGCTAATACCAAAGATTGATGAAAAAGCAAAAAAAACTAAAACAGTTTGTCTTTGGGTTAATCCCAAATTAAGCAAACGGTGATGTAAATGTTTTTTATCAGCAAAACGCCAAGGATTTTTCCTCTGCAAAACACGTCTAAAGATAGTCCACAAAACATCCAAAACCGGAATACCCATCACCAAAAGAGCAATGGCAATTTTTCCTCCAGAAATAATCGCCAATACTCCCAATATATAACCGATTAAAAGCGAACCGCCTTCTCCTAAAAATATTTTAGCTGGATGCCAATTAAAAATTAAAAAACCGGACAATGACCCTAGCAATAACACAGCCGCCAAAGCAATGTCCGGCTGAAAATAACGAGTCGTTAAAGTAAATAAAAAAATAACTAAAGCCCCAATCGCACCGACGCCACTCACCAAGCCGTCAACTCCGTCAAGTAACTTAGTTGTGTACATCATGCCAAGCAACCAAACTATTAACAGTCCTTGACTAATAAAAGCAAAAGCACCTAAATCTATTTGACCGCCAAAAGGATTACTAATCCTTTCTATACCAACGCCACCAAAAATAAGGAGAGCAATCGCTAGAAGAGGAAAAATAATCTGTTGTTGTGGGGCTAAATTATATTTATCATCTAAAGCACCCCCTATAACTATTACTAAGGCGCCAAGAAAAAAAGCCAATAGATGAGAAAAATTTAAATCACCAGCTAAAAAACGATTAGAAAAGATGAATAATAAAGCGAAATAGACAACAAAAATTCCCAGGCCACCTAAAAGAGGAATACCTTGTTTATGAATTTTACGACCTTCTCCTGTTTTATCGGGCCAATCAATCACCTTTAAAAAAACCGCCAGCTTCTTTACCCCTAAAGTAGCGAGCGCGGTTAAAAACAAACTAATTATAAAGAGAAAAAGATAAAACATAAATTATAACTGAGGAGCTTTTTCAATTTCTAAAATTGCTTGGGAATTAATAACTATAGTATCACGTCTTTTCAACTCTCCTTTTAGAAATTTATTAGCAATATCATCTTCAACTTTTTCCTGCAACAAACGACGCAAAGGACGAGCACCGAATTTAGGATCATAACCTTCTTTAGCTAAAATAGCCACACCATCTTTATCAGCCTTCAAACCAACGCCTTTCTTTTCTAAAGTCTTCTTTATCTTTTTAAGCATTAAAGTGGCTATCGCTAAAACATTTTCCATACTCAGTGGCTTAAAAACAATAATGCCATCAAAACGATTAATAAGCTCCGGCCTCATATGCTTATTTAACTGATTATCAATTAATTCCTGTCGTATTAAGGCTAAAGATGTTTTTAACTTTATCTGTTCCTGAATATAAAGTGCACCGATGTTAGAAGTGGCAATAATAATAGATTCAGAAAAATTAATAGTTCTTCCCTGCCCATCAGTTAAACGCCCATCATCAAGTAGTTGTAAAAATAGATTTAAAATATCAGGATGAGCTTTTTCAACTTCATCTAATAAAATAAGAGAAAATGGTTTTTTGCGAACCGCCTCGGTTAAATATCCTAAAGTGCCATCACTATCACCTATCATCTTTTTTACACTATCTTGATTCTGATATTCACTCATATCAATACGTGTCAGATAATCTTCATCACCAAAATAAGCTTCAGAGACTGCTTTAGCTAACTCGGTTTTTCCGACACCAGTCGGACCAAGAAATAAAAAACTGGCAATAGGTCTCTTAGAATCTTTAAGCTGAACACGAGCTCGGCGCAAACTAGCCGAAACAGCTTTAACCGCCTCTTCTTGTCCAATTAAACGCTTATGGATTTCTTTCTCCAAGTTAAGCAATTTCTCACTTTCATCAATAGTGATTTGGTTAACCGGAATGCCTGTCATTTCACCGATAGCAAGAGCGACTTCCTCTTGAGTACAGAAAGATTTGCTAGGATCATTTTGGGCATTTTTAGCAGTTACTAAAGCAGCTTTCTCTAAAAGCTCAATTGCCTTAAGTGGCAAGAATTTATCATGTAAATAACGTTCGGCCATCTTTACCGCCTGTTCTAAGGCACTGTAAACAATAAAGACATCATATTTTGCCTCCAAAGATCCGGCCTTGCTTTCTAGAATTTTTATAGTGTCATTAAAAGCTGGCTCTTTAATACCTATTGTTGTCAGTGAATTACCTAAAGCTCTGTTTTCTATATAACGGCTATAATTTTCCGTCGTTGCCGCTGCCAAACAAAAAATATGTCGGCGACTTAACGCTTCAGCTAAAACTTCAGATAAATCTAAACTTTCCTGACTACCAGCACTTATACCGATTAAATTCTCAACATTATCAATATATAAGATAATATTTCCAGAACGATTTACCTCATTAATTATTGTCAATAAACGCTCTTGCGCTGCTGAAGCGTCAGCACCACTCACCAGACGAGAGATATCAAGCTCAACTAAACGCTTATCTTTTAGAAATTTAGGTACTTTTTCTTCTACCATTAATTTTGCCAAGCCGTTTATAATCGAAGATTTACCGACTCCAGTTGCTCCTACTAAAATAACTCCATTATGCCCACCAGTGAAAGCTTCAAAAATTTCTTTTATTTCCCTGTCACGTCCAACGCAAATATCATGCATTCCATATTTTGCTTTGATAGTTAAATCATGAGAAAAATGATCAAGCGTTGGGGTGGCAATTGCAGTATAAGCACGATTCATACTTGTGTCTGGTTTTAATAGAGCTAAACGGCGATAAGAATTATAATTATCCAACATCTTTTTATTTACCTTAAACCAGGCAACGCCGTTCTTAAGTTTATCCTCATCTATTTCTAACTCATATAAAATATCTGCTAAGAGGGGATCCTCTTGACAACAAAAAGCTAAAAGATTCAAAACCCCGATACTGTTCTGCTCAGATTCATAAGCATCAATAAAAGCTAAGATCATAACCCTCTTCATTTCTAAAGATAAATCATGTCTTTTATCTTTATCGGAATCAATCTTGGTTAAATTATTATCCACCATTTCCACTAATCTTTTAGCATCTGCATTTAAGCGAATAAATAACGCTTGAACCTCTTTGTTATAAAGCAGGGCGCGAAAAACATGAAGGCACGCCGCCTGATGATGACCTAGTTTTACTGCTAATAAAAAAGCGTCTTCTATTGTTTTTTTCACTTCTAAACTGCAAGCCTTGCTAACATTATATTTCTTGCCAACTTTTTCATTTCCTCCTTTTTTTTCCGTAAAAGAAAATTTCTTATAATTAATTTTTTGTCTATTATCTCTAGCCTCAGTTTTCTGATAAATCATAAAAAGATCAAGCCATAAGGTAAGGAGGAAAAAAATAATAAGCGGGTCTTTTTCTGTAAAGAACAATAACAATTTTTTAGAATCAGATATCCAGTATTCTTGATTAGCAAACAGCCAAAAAGCAAAGGCGGCTATTCCGGCAAAAATTAAAAGCCAAACAAAAAACTCAATTATTTTTTTAAAATGTTCTTTAGTTCTTTCTAGAAAAATAAGAGAACGCTTTAAATCATAAGACCAGATAAGCAGCCGCCCTAAAAACCAAACACTAGGAGATTTTATTTTCTCCTCATAATCAAAAGATAATTTTTCCGGCTGACTATCTGTAATCATAATATTACAAAATTTGAAAAACTAAAGCTAAAAAAAGAAAAACTGGAAAAATAGCCCAGACAAGTAAAACAAAAAGACAAATTGCTCCCCAAAAAAACAAGACCAATCCACGAATAATAATTTGAAATAGGCGAATAATAAAACTAATTACCCTGCCCATAAAATCATACTGACCGTACATTGGCACTAAAATGTTTTTTAACCATATCAAAAATCCCAAACCACGCTCCCGGGCACAGAAAAAATGCCAAACGTTTTTTATCAAACGCACAAAGCCAGCACCATACCACCAGATTGGAAAATATATTACTTCCAAAACTAACGAAATGATGATTTTTCCGCTATAACTTAAAAAATTATGCCTTAACATAAAAAATTTTAATTTCAACTAATGTCTGTTTATATATTAGCACAAAACTAGTAAGAAACAAATTTATTTGACAATATAAATTGCTTATATTAAGATGATATTAGCACTCTAAGTTAAAGACTGCTAATTAAATATTATAACAATATGTTCAATAAATTTACTGATAAATCACAAGAAGCGATAATCAACGCTCAAATTATTGCTTCGGGTTACGGACAGGCTAACATTGAAGCTTTACACATCCTTTTGTCTCTTTTGCAGCAAAATGAAAGTTTAATAAAACCCATCTTAGAAAAGATGAAAATTGATCCAGAAATGATGGAAGAAACTGTTATAAAAGAACTGCAAAAACTACCTGCTATTAAAATAGAAAGCAATCATGGACCAGTCCAGGCTGTTTCTGGTACAGCTGAAACTGCTCTTATTTTAGAAAGAGCTAAAAAAGAAGCAGACGGTATGGGTGATGATTTCATCTCCACAGAACACATTCTTTTGGCTCTAATAGGAATAAAGTCCCCTGCCCAATCAATACTATTCACTTTTAAAGTAGAATATGAAAATGTTAAAAAAATATTAAAAGAAATACGCGGTAATCAAAAAATAAATGATCCTTTCCCAGAAAACAAATATAATATTTTAGAAAAATATACCAGTAATCTAACCGAACTTGCTCGCCAAGAAAAACTTGATCCGGTGATAGGACGCGATTTGGAAATAAGACGCATTATGCAGGTTCTTCTAAGACGTACTAAAAACAACCCTGTTTTAATCGGTGAGGCTGGCACCGGTAAAACAGCCATTGTTGAAGGTTTAGCCCAAAGAATTATTGCTGGCGATGTCCCAGAAAATTTAAAAAATAAAGAAGTTGTTACCTTAGATTTAGGAGCTTTAGTGGCCGGTGCAAAATTTAGAGGAGAATTTGAAGACCGCCTAAAGGCTGTTTTAAAAGAAGTTAAGTCGCAAAATGGTCGTATTATTCTCTTTATTGACGAGCTCCACACTCTAATAGGAGCAGGCGCCTCTGAGGGCTCTATGGACGCTTCAAATATGTTAAAGCCAGCTTTAGCCCGTGGTGAATTGCGCACTATTGGCGCCACTACCACTAAAGAATATCAAAAATACATTGAAAAAGATGCGGCCCTTGAAAGACGTTTTCAACCCATTATGGTCAACGAACCAAGTATAGAAGATACTGTCTCCATGTTACGCGGATTAAAAGAAAAATATGAAGTTCATCATGGAGTTAGAATAACAGATAATGCGGTTATCGCCGCTGCTAAATTATCCAGTCGCTATATTAGTGATCGTTTTCTGCCAGACAAGGCGGTTGATTTGATAGATGAGGCCACTTCATCTTTGCGCATGGAAATTGATTCTATGCCTGATGAATTAGATCAATTAAAACGAAAAATAAACCAGTTGGAGTTAAATAAAGTCGGCATTATGACCACTGATAAAAAATCCAGCAAATTAAAGGCGGTCAATCAACAACTAGCTGAATTAAAAGAAAGAGCTAATCAGTTAGAACTCCATTGGAATAATGAAAAAAATATTATTTCCCAAATCAGATCTTCTAAAAAACAGATTGAAGATTTAAAAATACAAGCAGAAATAATACAAAGACAAGGTTCTGACTTAACCGAAGTGGCTAAAATAAAATACGGTCTAATCCCAGAATTAGAAAATAAAATTAATACTTTGCAAAACGAATTAATAAAAATTCAAAAGAAGGGTCAGAGAATATTAAAAGAAGAAGTTGACGAAGAAGATATCGCTAAAGTAGTTGCTCGTTGGACCGGTATCCCGGTTAATAAAATGCTACAAGATGAGATTTCTAAATTAAGTGAAGCGGAGGAAGAATTAGGAAAAGAAGTTGTTGGCCAAGAAGAAGCAATTAAAGCGGTTGCCAGTGCTATTCGTCGTTCACGTGCTGGTATAAATGAAGAAAAAAAACCTATTGGTTCTTTTCTTTTTGTTGGACCAAGTGGAGTCGGTAAAACTGAACTCGCTAAAACCTTAGCGAAATTTATGTTTGCTGATGAAAAATCTTTAATCCGCTTAGATATGAGTGAGTTCATGGAAAAACATTCAGTAGCTAAATTAATTGGCTCCCCTCCCGGCTACATCGGCCATGATGACGGCGGTCAATTAACTGAGCGTGTTAGACGTCATCCCTATAGCGTTGTTTTATTTGATGAGATTGAAAAAGCTCACCCTGATATGTTCAACATGCTACTACAGATTTTAGATGATGGCCGCCTAACTGACTCCAAGGGAAGAACAGTTAATTTCAAAAATACTATTATTATCATGACCTCTAATTTAGGCAATGAAATAATTAAACAATATTCTATTGGTTTTAGTGATGAAAGCGATAAAAAAACAGCCAGTGTTAATCGCAATACAGAAATGAAGGAAAAAATAGATAAAATTCTAAAAAATCATTTTAAATTAGAATTTTTAAACAGAATAGATGAAATTGTTCTCTTTCGCAGCTTAAGTCCAGTTGCCCTAGAAAAAATAGTTGATCTAGAATTAGAAAAAGTTTCTCGTCGTTTACATAATAAAAATATCAGTCTACGTATTAGCCCAAAAGTTAAAAAATTATTAACAGAAAAAGGCTATGACGTAACCTATGGCGCTAGACCGCTAAAACGCATAATCCAAACCATGATTTTAGATGAACTAGCCATGGGAATAATTAATAGCAAAATAAAAGACGGCGACAGGGTAAAAATTGATCTTGGGCAAGAAGAAGAAGTAACTATTAGTCTATTAAAACGTTAAAAATAAAATTTAATTTCAATTTGTAGATTTATCACGGATTTGTTATAATTTATAGCGCCTTAAAACTTAAATTAAACATCAACATGAATCTTAAAAAAATCCTTATTCTTTTTTTGTTTTCACTATTATTTACCCAAAATAGTCAAGCTCAGGCCCCTCTTATAGATCCCGACTTTAATCCCGGAAGAATAATAGAAGACAGCGAGATGTTAAATTGTGATTCGATGAGTCTAAGCGAAATTCAAGCTTTTTTAGAAAGTAAAAATAGTTATCTAGCTAATTATCGAACCGAAAATGCTTATGGTACTATAAAGTCAGCCGCAGAAATAATCTATGATGCTGCCCGACGAAATTACGACATCAGCTTTAACTCCAAAACAAACCAATATGAATGTGATAATGGCACTATTTTAGGAACAACTTTAATTGAATCGGACATTAAACAAAAATGCCAACAAATTACCACTGTTAATCCTCGTTTTCTTTTAATACTTTTACAAAAAGAAACTAGCTTAATAGAAAACCCTAATCCCACCCAAAATCATCTTGACTGGGCAACTGGTTATATGATTTTTGATGGCATGTTAACTTGTAGTCCTTATGATAAATGCTGGCGCTATAAAGGATTTGGTAAACAGGTAAACAGCGCTGCCCTGCAATTTTTGTATTATCTAAAAGAATCAGAAAAATTTTCCTATAAAGCAGGACAAACATATACCTTCCAAAATAGATACGGAACTATTCTAAAAGAAACAATGACTGTTTATTTGGAAAATAAAGCTACTGCCGCTTTGTATAACTATACGCCCCATGTTTTTGATGGAAACTATAATGTTCATCGCCTTTTAAAAAGATATGCTTCTTCAGAAGATACAATAATAAAAATAACCAAAGCCTATCCTGATGGATCCTTGATTCAACTAGTTGGTGATCCGGGAATTTGGCTTATTGAAAA
>CAZQJT010000003.1:4768-11487 GCA_964593665.1 uncultured Gammaproteobacteria bacterium | reverse complement strand
CTGATGGATCCTTGATTCAACTAGTTGGTGATCCGGGAATTTGGCTTATTGAAAACGGACAAAAAAGACCTTTCTTGAATTACTCTGCTTTTATCTCTCGTTTTAAACCAGAGCAAGTAGTAACTGTTTCTGAAATTGAATTTAACAAATACGAAGCTGGCCCTAATATAAAATTTGCCAACTACTCAATTGTACAAACTCCTGATAAACAAATCTATCTTTTGGTTGATAAAGAAAAAAGACCATTTGCCAGTTTAGACGTATTTAAAAATATTGGTTTTAACCAAGCAGAAATAGAAAACTCTTCTTTGGAAGAAATTGCTATGTATAAAATAGGTAAAACTATTACAGCCACTTCTAGCAATCTAACTGGCGTCTTAATGCAAGACACTAAAACGGGTGGTATTTATTATGTTGTTGATGATACTAAATCTCCTTTGATAGATAAAATTCTTTTAGAAACCAGATTTAAAGGAAAAAAGATAATACCAACATCTCCAGAAAAACTAGAAAAATATACTAAAGTTGATCCAGTATTACTACTTGAAGGAACGTTAATAAAAACAAGCAATTTCCCAACAATTTATCTTATCTCTAACGGACTAAAGCGTCCTTTTGCCAGTGAAGAAGCTTTTAATCGCTTAGGTTATAATATAAAAAATGTTATTACCGCTTCTTCACAATTTCTCTATAACTACGATTTAGGTGAAGTAATAAGCGGAGAAATATAAACCAAATAATCTATGCCTCTTAACAAAGCTTTCATCCTTCCCCACTCCCCCTTACTTATCCCAGAAATTGGAAGAACTAACCATGCTTTTTTAGAAAAAACTAGTCAGGCCTACCTGCAAATAGGTACTGAGCTTAATGAACTTGAAATTGATACCTTAATTATCATCAGCCCGCATGGATTAAGTTCAGAAAGTTCTTTCACTATTAATGTTGCGCCGGAAATGATAATTAATCTTCAAGATTTTGGTTTTATCCCCGAAAAAGAAATATTGCGTGGAGATTTTTTATTGGCTGATAAAATAAAAGATGTTTTACGTGATAAATTCTCACTAGAAATGACTTCTGAGAAAATAATTGATTACGGCAGTGCTATTCCCGCCTATCTCCTTAAAAAATCTGGAGCAAACTTTAAAATCATAATTATTATACCAGCTGAAAAATCAGATCTCAGCGCTCAATATGCTTTTGGGAAAATGCTTCAAGCAATAATTTTAGAAAGTGAACAAAAGATTGCCGTTATCTCTTCAAGTGATCTGTCACATCGTTTAAAGAAGAAATCTCCTGGAGGATATTCACCAAAAGGAGCCAAGTTTGATAATAAATTAATTGAATATTTAAACGAACCAATAAGTGCAGCTGAAAAAATAATGAACATTGATCAAAATCTAATTGAGGATGCAGCTGAGTGCGGATTAAAACCAATCGTTATGCTTTTGGGAATAATAGATGGCTTGTGCTCTGAAAGTAAAATTCTAGCCTATCAAACAGATTTTGGCATTGGTTATCTTAGTCTTGATTTTAAACTAATTAATGCTTATGATAAATAGCCAATCTGATAAAGATTTTTCCTCTTTAGCAGAGATATTCAAAAAGAAGGCAACAGTTAAGCCGCCGGCTTATCCTTGGCAAGAGCTAGCCCTTATGGTTATAAAAGAATTAGGCATCCCTAATTTTAAAAGAGCAGCTGTTTTTAAAGTCTGCCGCGATCTTCCAGATCATAAAATAAAACTAGCCCTAAATGACACTAAAGAACTTTGCAAAAGCGGCGCTAGCTGGAAATATTTTTTCAAAATAATAGATACTAAAAAATAGGATGAAAAAACAATTAGACATTTTAATAAATCCTCACCCTCTGCTTAGAAAAAAATCTATAGCGATTGATTTAATGCGCTTAAAAGATAAAAAATTCCAAGATTTTCTTGAAGATTTAGAAGAAACAATGATAAAAAAAGACGGCGCTGGCCTAGCTGCTCCGCAAACAGGAAACAATATTAGAGTTATAGTTATAAACTACGAGAATAAAAATATCTTTCTTATCAACCCGGAAATTACTAAAAAATCTTGGGCGCGTGAAACTGAAGAAGAAGGTTGTTTGTCAGTTCTTGATGAACATGGAGAAATTGTCTATGCTCCAGTAGAACGACATAAAAAAATAAACTGCCTCTATTACGACAGGCAGGGTAAAAAACAAAAGATAAACGCTGAAAAAATGTTAGCCAGAGTTATTCAGCACGAAGTTGACCATTTAGACGGTATTCTTTTTATTGACCGCCTTAAAGATCCTACGAAGAAGCCAAAGGCCAAGCAAAAATAATAAGCCCCATTTTATTTCCTGATAATACAAATTCAAAAGCTCTTGATTAGCCCCTATAAAATAACCTAAGGCAGCTAAAACAGAAACCCAAATAAAAGAACCTAAAGTAGTAAAAAAAATAAATTTAGAAAAAGGCATTTTAGAAAATCCGGCTGGCAATGAAACAAGTTGCCTAATAACTGGTATTAAGCGGCCAATAAAAGTGGCTGCGACTGCGTTTTTTAAGAAATAGTCTTCGGCCCGAGCAACTTTTTCTGGAGTAATAAATAAGAACTTAGCAAGACGATGCCCAGCTAATTTATAAACTAAAGGACGGCCCAGATAATAAGCTAAAAAATAATTAAAAATTGCTCCCAAAATACTACCTATTACTCCGAAAATAACAATTAAAAAAATATTCATCTCGCCTTGACTGGCTAAATAAGCAGCTGGAGGGACAATTATTTCTGAAGGCATGGGGATAAAAGAACTCTCTATTGCCATTAAAAAGGCCACGCCGAAATAACCCAAACCCTGAGTTATTCCTAATAAAAAATTAAAAAAATCATTTAACATAATTTCAATATACCATATTTACAGGCTATGTCCAAACAAAAAATCCGCCTAATTTTCATGGGAACACCTGATTTTTCCGTCCCCTCTTTACAAGCTCTTATCAAAGAGAATATTTTTGAAATTGTAGCGGTTGTAACCCAAGCAGATAAAGCGGTTGGACGTGGCCATATTATGAGTGCCCCACCTATAAAACAAATAGCTTCTAAAAATGGGCTAGCCGTTCTCCAGCCACTTAAGATAAAAGAAATTACTAGCACTGTTAAAGAATTGAAACCTGATTTAATTATTGTAGCTGCTTATGGAAAAATAATTCCTCTAGAAATACTAGAAATACCAGTTTATGGTTGTTTAAATGTTCATGCTTCCCTTTTGCCTAAATACCGCGGAGCGGCTTGTTTAAATGCACCAATTTTAAATGGTGATAGCAAAACTGGTATTACTATTATGAAAATGGAAGAGGGTCTAGACACTGGGCCGATATTAAGACAAGCAGAAATTACTTTAAATGGAGATGAAACTTTAGAATTTGTTCATGATAAATTATCACTTCTTGGAGCAGAAATACTACCAACAACTATTAAAGATTGGCTAAATGGAAAAATTAAAGAAAGAGAACAAAAAGAAACAGATGCTTCTTATGTAAAAATGATAAAGAAAGAAGATGGGCATATAAACTGGCAAAATAAAGCCGAAGAAATAGAACGCCTAATTAGAGCCTATAACCCCTGGCCTGGTACTTATAGTTTTAAAGAAAAAGAATTGATAAAAATAATATCGGTTGACAAAACTCCTCTAAAAATTAATAATTATAAAATTGGTGAAATTTTTTTTGATAACGGCAAAATGGCTATTCAGTGTGGACAAGATGCTCTGCTTATATTAAAATTACAAACAGCCGGCAAAAAAATAATGACCAGCTCTGAATTCCTGCGTGGACATAAATTATCAGGAATACTTAAATAACGGTCCCTTCGTCTATCGGCTAGGACGCCAGGTTCTCATCCTGGTAAGAGGGGTTCGACTCCCCTAGGGACTACGAAGCAAAAGAGACACCGTGAATACGGTGCCTCTTTTAGTTTATATTCGCAACAAGAATAATCAAACATCTGTCAACTAGCGGGAAACAGGTTGAATAAGTAAGTCCTCCCATTCTGGGGCGGAACAACAGCGGAAATCTATTTTAATTATTTATTATTGATTTTTGTATTTGCAACTGATGTATTTAATACAAATTTAATGTCTAATGGAATCTTAGAAGCAATAACAAATTTTTCGCTATCCTTTTTATATTTAACAACTAGCGTATATTCGCCCTCTGAAGTAATCCTCATTCCATTCATCTGAACAATTGTTCTTAGTCTTTTTTTCCCCTTTTCAATTACTGGAAAATTAGTAAATTCATTTATTTTTTTATCATGAGGGTCGATAACCTCTAATAAATATTCAAATTTTCTATCCTTTGTTATGTCGTTATCACTCCATAAACTAATAATAGTAAAATTAATTGGGATGTTTTTCTGAGGAGCACTAACATCCTCGGGCTTAGAAAAATTAACAGTAATTTCTTCTACGCAATCGAATAAGCTGATTGAATTTGTGTTTTCGTCAACAACCGCTCTATTAAATATAACTGACCAAATGTTTTTCATATTTTTATAAATTATATAATATACTATTAACCATACTACTTTTTTGCTCTACCACTGCACTATTATGCAATAATTCAACCGGAAAACGGAAATAACAATTAGTAGTATTGTCAGCTTCCATTCCAAGTGGATTATTAATTTTAATACCAAGAATTCTAGCAATTTTCTCTAAAGTTTTAAAACTTGGATAATTTCTACCACTTTCTAATCTAGCAATTCCAGATTGTTTAGTTTTAAGCTTCTTTGCTAACTCTTTTTGAGTTATGCCTTTTCTTATTCTAGCATCAATAATACTTTCGGCTATTTCAAAAGACAAGTCTTGTTTATTGATTTCACGTCTATATCCATTATTTTTTAAAAGTTTTTCTTTTAATTTTTCCAATGTGGTTTTCATTTTGTTTAAACTTATTTATTAAAAATATAATTTTTTCTCTCCCTAGCAACATTTAATTCTTTAGCTGGAGTTTTATTAGTCTTTTTGAAAAAAATATGTAACAACCAACATATACGATCTTTTAGGGTAAATAAAATTCTAACTCTATCCGGCGTTAACTCGTATAAATCTTTTTCTAGTTTTTTGACGTACTCAGCTATAAAAAGATTCGCGAGTCCATCCTGTTCATTTTCTACTCTATCAAGAGCACGAATTACCTTTTTTTGATCTTTTGACTCAAGATTATTAATAATGAAATCTTCTACTGGAGCATTCCCGTTTGTTTTCTTAAAAAATTCAATATTCATGATTCTATAATATAACACTTTTGTTATATTTATATATTATACCCTTTGAACGATATAGTCAATATCATATAAAAAGCTGCTACCATAAATAATCTTAATGTGCTAAAACTTCCCCCCACCTCTCGATTTCCCTAACAATTCCATCAAAATTTTGTGAAATCTCATTTTTAAGGACTACAAATTAAAAACATCTAGCGCTTGCTAGATGTTTTTAAAACTAAATACTTTTTAATTTATTTCAACTTCCCTAAATCAAGTTCTTCTTTTATTTTAACAGCTGATAAAAATTCAGGCATGTGGCTAACCATAATAACGCCACCTTCAAAATTATTTATCGCTTCAACAATTATCGGGATGTGACGAAAGTTTATATGATTAGTTGGCTCATCTAAGATAAGTAACCCTGGTTCCATCAAGACTAACCTAGCAAAAGAAAGTAACCCTTTCTGTCCTTCGGATAAATCACCAACACGATGATTCATTAAATCACCAGTGATTAAAAACCCAGCCGCAACAGAACGCATACTTTGTTCATCGTGTCCATCAGCTATAACATTCATTAAAGAATCAAAAACTTTTTCTGCAAAATTTAGAGTAGAAAAATCTTGACTATAATAACCAACTTTAACACCAGGGCTGATCATTTGTCCTTCTTGTCCGCCTGATACCAGTGAACGAAGTAATGTACTCTTCCCTATTCCATTTGGGCCAATTATAAGAAGGCGGTCTTTTTTGCGTATCTTTTTATCAATATCTTTTACTACCGGCTCATAATTATTTATAATCTTCACCTTCTTTAAAACAGCTAAATCACCAGTAATATCCTGAACTGGTATTTCAAAATCACGGATAGTTTTATCTTCTCTTCTCACTTCAACTTTATTTTCTTCTAACTCTTCAGTTTCTTCTTTTAATTTTTTTGCCAATTTACGCATCTTACCTCCCTTGTGAGCAAAGAAGTTTACCTTTTCCTTGCGATCGATAATCTGTTTTTCAAGTTGAGCATTCTCACGACGTTCTCTTTCTACTCTTTTTTCAATTTCAGCTACTACTGAATAGTAATCACCAACATACATTTCAGTTTTATGATTAAAGTTATTAAGATATATAACTCCTTCGGTAAAACAGTTTAAAAAATCAGCATCATGAGAAATAACTAAAACAGTTTTGTCATACATGATTAAAAAAGTTATAAGATGATCAATCCCCTCTTTATCTAAATTATTAGTTGGCTCATCTAAAAGCAAGATGTCTGGATCTTGAACAATGGCATAAGCTAAAAGAAGGCGAGCTTGTTGTCCACCAGATAAATCACCAACTATTTTATCAAATGGGATATTAAAATTAACTGCCTCTAACGCTTTAGCAATACGACTCTTTAAATTACCAGGCGCTTCGCTAAAAGCAGTGGCAAAATACTTCTCTACAGTTAAAGGAAGGTGTTCTTG
>CAZQJT010000003.1:0-4668 GCA_964593665.1 uncultured Gammaproteobacteria bacterium | reverse complement strand
CTTCGCTAAAAGCAGTGGCAAAATACTTCTCTACAGTTAAAGGAAGGTGTTCTTGAGCCATTACCTGACGAGCACTGCCAATAGTAGCCCCACCAGTAATAGATATTTGTCCGCTCTTTGGCTGTAATTCTTTTTTAATCAAACCAAAAATAGTACTTTTTCCAGCACCATTTTGCCCCATTAAAGTTATTTTCGCACCACGACGAACATTAAAAGACGCTTCATCTAAAATTGGACGTTTAGGAAGATATTCAAACTTTACTTCATCAAAACGCAAGATAACTTCTTCTGCCATATTTAGCAACTTAAAATAAATAAATTAAAAACCGTTTTTTTCGGCCATTTTTCATAGATTAACAGATTTTACTAAAAAAATCTAGTATAAAATAAAAAGCCTTGGATTTTAATGGGTTTTCCCATTTTTCCAAGGCTTATTTGACTAATTTCCTTTACAAGATATGAAGGCAAAACCAACGTCTTTGTCCCACTTCTTGTTAGGATCAGAGGCTTCTGCTTCAAGCCAGGGACCATTAACATGGCGGCTTATGCCCAGAACTCTGGAAACACCGAATTCATCCACTACTGGGTGATGCATAACGACAATTTCCCATAGCCCCATATTCTCCAGGTCTTGGTCAGACAGCTTTTCACGAAGCAGACAGGCCACTTCAAGGTTTGGAATTTCCAATGAACCATCCTTGGTTATTTGGCAAATCTCGCTGGTACGCCTATCGCCACCATCAAAAAGATCACCTTTTAAAATAACCAAACAATGAATAATCCCTTGAGTGGGCTGAAAACTTTCGCTTAACAAAATTTTCCGAGCGGAATTTTTCACATGGATTCCTTTTTTCTGAAATCGGTCCATCCACTGTCTTCCAGTTGTCCCATCTGAAACAACTCTTATAAAAACCACACCTTCAACTTCTTGAAACCTACTCTCATCCAGTGAGAAGAATAATTCCCCGGAGATTAAAAGGCGATAGAGCTCTTTGGCATCCTCAATGCCGGTTTGAAACATGATTTCATTTATCATGTCCTCTAGCTGGCCTAATTCCAGCCCAAATAATTTTTTCCCCATGGCTTATATATTTTTTGTTAAATATCTGATTTCAAGTTATATAATACTTTGTTTATTAAGTCAATGGCTAATTTTTATTAATCATCTTAATTTTATTTAAAACTCCAGCGGCATATATATCATAAGAGGTTGTTTCGCCATTATAATTAACATGGGTATTTATATTTGAACCTTTAGTAATTTCTATAATTTTAAATCTATCTTTTAACATACTTGTTATCTCTTCTATGTCATAACGATATTTTGGAACATCAATTTCATCTCTATTAAATATACCCCCTTGACTACTATAGCTTAGCAATAAAAAACCATCATCAGTTAAACTAGATACCACTCTGTCAAATAAATATATTAATTCTTCTTTATTAAGATACTGAACTACTCGAGTTATAATAATTGCCTTATACCTATCAACGGGATAGGAATAGTCTAAAATACTGGATTTTGTAAATGAAATATTATCCTTAATTTCTGGGGCAATTAATTCTATCCACTTTATATCAGAAACATCAAAGCTATCTACATTGTATCCTAGGCCAGCTAAATAAATAGAATTTCTTCCATTTCCACTACCAACATCTAAAATAGCATCTCCTGAAAAAAGTTTATTTATATGTTTTTTGACAATAATACTCGGCTTGAGAGTTGTAATATTAAACTTTTTATTGCTCCAAGCTTTTTCCCAAGGATGTTTTTTCATAAATAAAATATTTTATTCTTTCCATTAAAACCAGATTAAAAATGTAATTCTTCGGCTAAAAATCTATCTAGAAGCGCCAAGTATTTTATTTTTTAAAATAATATTCAATATTCTAAGTAGTCCCTTGGGATTAATTATTCTAATCTAAAAAATATTTTAGAATTCGGCCGCCAGAAGCCGTAACCGCTGACAGATTCACCTACTATCCAAAAATGTCTTATCATATTTCTATCAAGAAAAAAACCCGTTTCATTTTTGAAACGGGTTTTTTAGCCAAGAGACAAAGAGCCTAAGGGCTAAGAGATAAGTAACCAAGCGATTAAGTGCTACTTGCGGACACCAAGGAAGCGACAAGGAGCACCCCAGCCATCATCAAACCAACCGAGGCTAAGCTCACGCCCGTCGCCATAGGCGCACAGACAAGGCACGAGGCGATAACCATCAGCATCGTGCCAAACGGAACCGAGAGCGACAATTGAAAATTGTCTTTGTAATTCAGGGAATAAAAATCCTAAAACTAAAAGTTCCATTAAGGTTGCAGGACGATAGCCGGTCTTGTCCATTTCAGAGATGGCATCTTCTGAACTGATATCGCGATTGAAATGGAATAAGTTAGCAGACACTTCAGCTTTTTTTCCAGTCATCTCCGGAGAAATGGGAAAATTTTTAGCATTAATGTCGCTATTTTTCCAATCGTAGTGGCCGTCAGCGATAGCTTGTTCAATAGTTTTAGTGTAATCAACTGCCAACTTAATTTCGTCTGTGTGATTGATTACTTTTTCACTTTGAACACCGCTCTTTTCAATAAGTTCAATCATTTGAGAAACGGACAATTTTTTGTTTTCCATTGCCGTTGTTAATTTCTGTAAATCTGATTTACTGATTTTCATTACTTTGGGTTATTATTATTTTAAAAAACTATAAGAATATTATATCACTTTAATTTTTGTCAATGTTTTGAAAAAATAAAAAACTTGACGTTAATCAAGTTCTTTACTTTTTAGCTATTATTATCTAAGTAATCGGGTCTATCCGATACTAAATTGTATTGGCGGAGAGTGAGAGGCTTAAACTAAGTATGTCACTCCGATACTTCATTTTAGTTCAATATTAGCTAATAATCTTAAATTTAACTACTAAAAACTGGGGTATATTTTAGCCTGCTCTTGCAATTTCATACATAATCTTATATAATCTTACATATAAACTATATAAGATTATGTATAATAAATTCGACAATAGAATAAGTGACCTGCCTCAAAATATCCTTGAATTAATTGATAAGATAGATTTGCTTAAAAGCAAATGGGTAAATGGCGCTAAACTAGACCAACAAACCCTGGGTAATTTAAAGAAATCTATTTTAATTACTTCCACTGGAGCTTCAACTAGAATCGAAGGCTCAGATCTATCAGATGAAGATGTTAAACGATTAATGAGAGGACTCTCCATGCAAAAATTTAAAGACCGCGACAAACAAGAAGCACGCGGTTATTTTGATTTACTAACTAATGTTTTTGAATCATACAAATCGATCCCCTTTGCCGAAAGCACAATTAAATTTTTTCACCGTGAACTTTTAAAATATTCTGAGAAAGATGAATTGCATCGTGGTGAATATAAAAAAGATGAAAATAAAGTGGCGATGGTATCACTAACTGGTGAGCCGATAGAAATATTGTTTGATACAACCGCTCCTTGGCTGACACCAAAAGAGATGCAGGAATTAGTTGAATGGACACAAACAGCTTTTTTAGAAAAATCAAATCATCCATTAATTATTATTGGGAATTTTCTAGTGGAGTTTTTACACATCCATCCTTTTACTGATGGTAACGGACGACTTTCTCGTATTCTCAGCAATCTCCTAATGTTACAACATGGCTATGAATATATGCCTTATGTTTCACAAGAGAAATTAATTGAAGACAATAAGCCAGAATACTATATTGCTTTAAGAGCTAGTCAAAAAACTTTAAGAACCGACAAAGAAGATATTAGTGCTTGGTTAACCTTTTTCTTAAAAATTATTTTAGAGCAATCTGAATATGCAATTAATATTATTTCTCATGAAGAAGTATCTAAATTACTATCCCCTCAACAAGATATCGTCTGGGAATATATTGCTGGGCAAAATAAGGTTGTTACGCCGCTAGAAATTTCCAAAGAGACTGGAATCCCTAGACCAACTATTAATCAGGTGTTAAATAAACTATTGCAACTCAAATGGATAGAACGGATTGGTGTGGGCAGAACAACTAGATATAAGAAAAGATAAAAGAAAAATAGCGGCCACAGGGGCTGCTATTTTCATATTTCTAAAAATTTTTAAACATAACAACAAAGTCATCAGCCGGTAAATAACCATGCTTTTTATAAAAATCTAATAAACGATCATCTTTTTTAGCCCAAAGCATAACCGATTTAGCACCCTGTGAACTTAAATAATTATGAGCATGTGATATTAACTCCTTTCCAATACCCACTCCTTGCAATGATGGCGTGACGGCAATTTCCTCTAAAATAGCCTGTAAACCACCGCTCCAAGATGAAATGTTTAAAAAAATAAAAGCGACAACTGCATCGTTATCATCAGTAGCTACAAAACTATTTTCTCCACAATTTTTATACTTTCCATTTATATACTCTGACGCTGTAGAATCTTTAAAAGTCTCGTTATATGGTTTTTGACTATAAGCTTCTTTTAGAATTTTAGAGCACGCCTCTAAATCATTTCTATTAATTTTTCTAATTTTCATATAATTAGATAATAGCATAGTACATAGTATTTTCAATAAAAACTAAGAGTTCTCCGTTACGTGTAAAACCAGTACTATACTAAAAAACCCCGTATTTACGGGACTCATGGGTCTATCCGATACTAAAT
>CAZQJT010000002.1:26324-32752 GCA_964593665.1 uncultured Gammaproteobacteria bacterium | reverse complement strand
TTACCACCCAATGGGTAGCTTTGTAATTCTGATGCAGGGATGGTAACAACGCCTGAAAAGTCGCTGTACCAAGACATGTAAGTTTCCGTATTAGGGAATACATATCTTTTGCCATCGGCACCTAAGTAATAAACAGAAGAAAGGCCGTCCATCTTAATCAAGTCGCCTGCTGATGCAGCCGCCTCAACGCGAGGAGCAACCATGCCCATAGTGGCAAATACTGTCATTACCATTACGCCGATAACTAAAAATTTGCGTAATTTATTCATAATAATTGTTTAATTTCCTTTTAAATGTCTAAACAATAGTAGTTTAAACTATTTGAAAGAAATAGTTGTTCAATTCGCCGCTTACTTTGAAATATCTTTTATGTTTTCCTGTAAATCAGTCGGAATCCCGCTCCGCCAGCCGGTTTAAGGCTTAAGGCGCTACTGACTGATCTTATTCAAAGTTCTGCCAGAGGCGCGTGTTGCTCGCCTGCTGGAGAAAAGCTTAACCGATTTACATTTAAACGAAAATAAATCATTTTAGCTTTGAATTGAAGAATGTTTTTTAAGGACAGACCGCCTCTTTTTACAGAGACTCGACCTTGATTGGGCCTATCAATCCGCTTCAATGCGGATTTGTTAGCATATCTCCGAGACTTGTCCGTGATAAGATGACCGAATTAGATACCGATCTTCCAGCCAGGAGTAATCGTAACGGGAGATAAACTAACAAACACGCACTATGGCTTATTCTCTTTTTCCTGCTTCCCTTTTTAAGGTCCGCTCAGAAAAAGATTTAAATATTTTAGTAAAGAAACTTAACTTATTTAAACGACAATATATTTTATCAATTACTTTCATCAAAGGATGATTTTCTTTAGCTGCTAAGGCTAAAGGGTTAAGAGAAGAATAAGAAGGAAGTTCATATACAAGTTCCCTGTCGCTAGCTAAAGCTAAATAATATTTAGCTTGAAAAACAGAAGAAATTCTAAAATGTGATTCTTGCCCACCTTTTATAAAAGTGGCGATAGCGCTTCCCTGTTCATAAATGCGAGAATGGAGAAAATTATCTTTTAACAATTTCTTTAACTCCTCTTTATTTAATTCCTTTAAGTGCCAAGGATTTTTTTCTCGGCTTGCAAGTGAATTTGGAGTAGAAATAATTAAAGTTCCATCTGCTTTTAAAACTCTTTTAAACTCTTGCAAAAGTTCACTTTGCTTATCAGCTGAAAAATGCTCTATTGTTTCTAAGGAAACAATTAAATCAAATTTGCCGTTTTCAAAGGGCAGGTTTAAAGCATTAGCTGCTTGGAATTTTAAATTAGGTGCTTGATAACAAAATTGGCTTTTTTCAATACTATTTTTATCAATATCGCAACCAATAATTTCTTCTGCACCTTTTTTTGCCAAGTAGTCTGTTCCGTAACCAGATCCACAGGCAATATCTAAAACAATCTTCCCTTTTACCAGTGGAGCGACTGCCTCATATCTTAACCAATGTTCATTGCTTAAGATATCAGCCATTCCCTCTTCTTTAAGGTTTAAACGTTCAACTGCCATTTTCTTATTTTATTAATTCACTAGCTTCACGTAATTTTTCTGAAGCCTTTTGATAATCTTTGTTCTCTGAAAATTGTTTAGCCTCGTCTAAAATAGAACCAGTTAAATCACTAGAAGTAGCGGCGTCCTCTTCAATCTCTTCAAGCTCAACACTTGTTGTCTCAACTGAAGGAGTTACTACAGGCTCATTTGTTTCAAAAAGTTGCAAACCTTGTTCATCTTTTTCGCTGCCAGCTATTTGAAACACATCCTCACTTATTTCTGTGGAGCTAGCTTCATCAACTAAAGGAATCTTCTTCTCAGGAGACAAATAACTTATCATGCTTCTAGCACTATCAATCTCTCTATTGAAACTTTCATTTAGTTTAGCTACCTGATCTTGATTAGCCTCGGTGTTAAAATTAGGATCAGCTAGAACGCTAGAAATATCTTGGGCATGTTCTATGGCAAATCTTACCGCTAACTTATTTCTATCACCTGGATCCATTACTGTATTTAAACGTGCCTTCTCAGAAACAATGCGAGCAATGTATAAGGAGTCGTTTGGTTTTGCACCGCTAAATATCTGATGACTAAATAAACTACCAGACAAAATAACAAACAAAAATATTCCCAAAGCATAGGCTGGTTGGGAAATAGCTTTCATGAAACTTGTAAAGTTGATAGAAAATGATTGCCAAGAAGACAAGTCACGTGCTCCTGAATTAGATATCTGAGATAACAAAATATCCCGATTGCTTTTTTTAAAGCTAACATCGGGTTTTAAACTTTTTAGGCTATTTAGTTTTTTGATTAAATCTTTGTCTGTCATACACCTTAGTATACGAAGAAAACAAGAAAGTGTTACAGCTTATCATCCTCCTTCACCAGCTCCTTTAAAGCACTCAAAGCTCGGTGCAAAAGAACACGAACAGTTCCCTTTTTTTTGCCACTTATATCTGCTATTTCTTCCAAGGTTAAATCATTGATAAACCTCATAATAATCACTTCTCTATACTCTTCTTTTAAAAGAGGTAGCTTGCCCTTTATTAAAGCAATGTCTGAAGCTTCATCCATTTTCTCACCAAGGCCAAAAGAAGACTCATCAACTACGTCTATTTTATTTTCTTCATCATCTAAAGAGGCGGTAATCTTGCGACCGCTTTCCCGGTAATAATCAATAATGGTTGTTCTGGCCACTTTGTATAATAAAGCTCTTAAAGTCTTACTACTTTCCAGACTATTAGTCTGAATATGGCTCCAAGTTTTAAGAAAAACAGTAGAGGTTAAATCATTAGCTTCTTCACGACTGCCAACCTTAAAATAAACAAAACGATAAATATCGTCTATGTTGTCATCATAAGCCTGAGTAAAAGCGTCACGATCTTGATTTTTTAAACGCTTTAACGACTGGCTATTCTTAAATTTTTTTATCAGATTACTGGCCATTTAAATTTACAAATAAACAAAAACTGTTAAACCAAGTTCAACAGAAAATAATCATATAAATGTTGTTTCAGCTTAGCATAGAAAAACCTGTAAAGCAAGCTTAAAGCTGGGCATAAATAACTCTTTTAGACTATTAAAATAGAAGTAATAAAGGAAGAAAAATTTTTCTCTTATCACTCTTTTAAATACGCCTAGAGATTATCTATTCTTTTATTTATCGCCTTGACTTTTTTTAAATAAGAGTTACAATATTATGATTTAAGTCCATAAAGACCTGGACTTAAATCATAACATCAGGTTGTTAAAAAAGACTTTCATCTTTTAATTAAACCTGTTATACTAAACTTAAGTCTAATCTATCGTGGACTTAAATATAAAAAATGGCTCAAAGTACTGATTTTAAAACTCAAGAAATCGCTTGTCCCATTTGGCTGTCTGTATCAGAGGCGGCTGCTTTGGGTGGCGTCCAAGGAAAAACAATACGGCGCGCTATTAAGTCCGACCCTAATTTAAAATATAAGATAGTTAAAAATCGCTATCAAATAGATTTAGGTTCTCTGCTTATTTTTTTAAATAAAAATACTAAACTAAAAAACAAGTTAAAAGACTTCGGCTTAGGACAATATGTAAATGAATGGAAATTCTAAAACCCATTTGGGAAAATTTATATAAGTTAGTGGAAAGCAATTTTTGAAATATAATTATTCATATTTCAAAAACAAAAAGTGTTAATCAAAAAAACTAATCCTCAAAGGGTTAGTTTTTTTGATTTGTATAATAAAAAACCTTGGGTTGTTTAAACAACCCAAGGTTAAAATCACAAGTGGTAAGTCTACTCAATAAAAACAAATCCGCTGACTCTTTCCACTATACATTCAAACCCGCCATGGATAGTGTCCAAGCATGAAGCATAATTTTCAATGCTAAACAATCGGAAATCTCCTCCTGACTCTCTGATCATTTTATGCATTACAACGATACTATCAAGCCCCAGCCTTTTGAAATCTTCCTCAGAAAATTTGTCTAGAATAAGACAGGTGACCTCGGCATTTGGCGATGACAATTTTCTTTTTCCCGCCTCTTTAAAAACACCTCTTATATTCAGACCATGTTTTCCAAAAATCCTTCTTCTCAAAATAACAACGTTGTAGGTAACCCCATTCGTTTCCTTGAACTTACTTGAACGGAGTAAGTCCTGAGAAAAAGAATTAACAGAAATCCCTTTACTCTTTAAACGAGGAATCCACTCCCTTCCGGTAGTGTAATCAGAGGTCACTGAAAAACGGACGACGTCTTCTTTGGCTTGTCTTGGTTTTATTACCGAGATTTTAACCTCTCCGGCATTTACCATTCTGACGGCTTCATTGGGATCATCTGTTTCAACTTGCTTCATGATGTTTTTTACCAGAGCATTAAGCTTACCCGGCAAAACATCGGAAATCACAAAAAAATTTTTGTTCATTTTGTCCTCCTCGCGCTTATTTGCGCTATTTAATTGCTCTTATCCGAAGCAGGAGCTATGGCTATTGTAGTCACAGCCAGGAAACGGCTAAATTATTAACCATCTTTTGGCTGCAACTAATTTTATATTTAATTTTTAAAGACCCGTTTTTATAAATCATTTTTATCACGATTAATATATTTTGTCAATACAAATAAAAACCGCCCCGGATTCCGACGGGACGGCTCTTATTATGAGTATTAGCGAAAAATCGCTAAATATTATAGAACAGTGTCTTTTACAACCTTAGCTAAACGGAATTTAACAACAGTTTTAGCTGGGATTTTAATGGTTTCACCAGTAGCTGGATTGCGGCCTTCACGTGCCTTTCTCTTTACTTTAACTAACTTACCAAATCCAGGGACAATGCATTCTCCACCCTTCTTTACTTCCTTGTAAACGATTTCTGCTAAGTTATCCATGAAAGCAGAAGTGTCTTTCTTGCTTAAACCGCTTACTTCAGACAAAGCAGCGATCATTTGTGATTTAGTCATTTTTGACATAATTTTTGCATGGGGCTCTGCCAATAAACCTAAATTGATTTAATCGCAAAGATCCAATGTTAAATGATTGTTATTTAAATTAATTAACAATTTTTTAAAAGCGTTTTTTGGCCGCCTGCTTAAGTTTTAAACAGGCTAATTTTTAAACGCTAATGTTTACAAGCTTATTATAGCACACTTAAAAAAATATGCCAATAAACAAGGGATTAAAACAAGATGTTAAACTAAAAATTTTTCCTAGTTAGCTTCATCTTTTAAAATTTCTTTTTTAACGTCTCTTATCATTTTATCAGCTACCAGCGCATCGGGATTAATACCAAGCGTTTTAACTTCTTGAGCTATTTTAGAAAGTACTTCATAGAAAGAATTGCCCATGGCCATTTTTTCTTGAATATTTTCTAAACTATAAATGAGTTTTGTATATTCAATAGTTAGATTGTCAGGCAAAGCCCCTTCCTCTTTTTTAAATCTTTCAAAAAGATAACGCTTTTCAGAAAGAGATAAATCCTCAATTATTTCTCTGGCTTTACCTAGAGCATAGTTTTTATTATTTAAAACTATCTCCCTGAACTCATTAAAAAGTTTTTCGCTCGCTAATTTTTCTGCGCGATTTTTATCACTTAAAAAAGAACCTTCCTCATATTTGTTCATATTTTTAAAATTATTTTTTTAAAAAATATTGCCTATCTTTTTGTGAAAAATGTTCAAGAGCATAACGTAGGGATACTCGCGGCATGCCACTTATATTTTTAATTAAAAATTTTTCAAGCTTCTCTTTGCTAATTCTTTTTCCAACTTCCCTAAGCATCCAACCGATTGCTTTATGTATCAGGTCGTGATCATCTTTCATTAATTTCTTTGAGATTAAAAAAGTTTCTTGATATCGACCAGATTTAATAAAAGCATAGGTAGAAACAATCGCCATTCGCCTTTCCCATAGATAAGAAGAGCTAGCTAAACGATTTAAAATATCATCCTTATCTTCGCTGGTTAATAAATAATTGCCAAGTATTTTATAAACCGATAAATCAACTAAATCCCAATTATTAATCCAGAAAGAATGATTAAGATAAAAATCAACTATTTCTTTTTTTGTTTTTAAATCAGTCGCTTTTTCGTATTTTGAAACTAGTATTAATAAAGCTGTTAAACGAAATTCATGAAACTTGCTTTTTAAAAGCAAAGAAACTTCTGATAATTTAAGATTGCTATATTTTTTAGCTACTTGCCTTACCAAAGGAACCGTAACTCCTAAAAAAACATCACCAGCTCCATATTGTCCCGGCTTTGTTTTAAAA
This sequence comes from uncultured Gammaproteobacteria bacterium, assembly GCA_964593665.1. Classification (GTDB taxonomy): domain Bacteria; phylum Patescibacteriota; class Patescibacteriia; order Patescibacteriales; family UBA12465; genus UBA12465. The sequence goes on along the minus strand of CAZQJT010000002.1, from coordinate 26,475 downwards.
AAATATTGCAGAATTTTAGCTTTATCTAAACTACCTAAAGTTTTTAATTCCCTTTTTAAAAGCCCTAAACTATTCATAATTAATAATGATAGTTTTTATTTTGTAAAATACTAGCGGCTCTATATATTTGCTCAAGAACAATAACACGAGC
>CAZQJT010000002.1:23882-26224 GCA_964593665.1 uncultured Gammaproteobacteria bacterium | reverse complement strand
ACTTCCTCCTCCGCCTCCACCTAAAAACCAAAAACCTCCGCCCTTTCTATTAATCTCTTTTGGTTTAGGTAAAACTCGTGATAAAAGATAATCAGAAATCAAGCCAAAAATAGCCAAAGCTAAAGGAATGATGATGAAAAAAACTAAGGTGACAGAAAAGATTAAAGAAATTATAATTCCTAAAACTAAACCAATTACACCACCCTGCCACCAAGATTTTGATTTAGCTAAAAAGCGATAGAGATAATTTAAAATAGAAAAGGCAAAAAATATTAAAAAAATAATAACATCACCGCCTATATTATTTGCCTTATTTACATTTGAAGAATTAAAATTTGTATATTCTCCAAAAGTAGCCGACATAATACTTGAAATTGCCTTGTCTATTCCGCCATAATAATCATTTTGTCTAAAAGCTGGCTTTAATATATTATTTATAATTTGATAGCTATAGGCATCGGGCAAAGCGCCTTCTAGACCATACCCTACTTCTATACGCATCATTCTGTCATTTAAAGAAATGAGCAATAAGATACCATTATCAACATCCGCTTGGCCTATTTGCCATTCTTCAAATAATTTAACAGCATAATTTTCAATCGTATCACCATTTAAATCAGAGATAATCGCTACCGCAATTTCATTACTCGTTTCTTCTTTAAACGCCTCTATTTTCTGATTTAAATTAGCTATCTGATCAGAAGACAAAGTGCTTGTATAATCATTTACAAAAGCAGTTGCTTTCCCCAAACTAGAATAAGCTAGCACGGGTAAAACAACTGCTAAAGATATAGCTACTAAAGATAAAACAAAGAAAAACCGTTTCATGATGTTTTACTCTCCTAAATTAAAATCAACTTTTGGAGCTTCAGCCGCTACTTCTGATACTTCAAAATAAGCTTTTTCAAAATAAGAGAACGTTGAAGCAATAAGTTTCATCGGGAAACGCTTAATAACAATATTATAATTTTTTACCCCATCATTAAAACGACTTCTTTCTACGCTCACTCTATTTTCAGTTCCCTCAAGTTGTACCATTAAAGTTTGGACACTTTCAATTGATTTAAGCTCTGGATAGTTTTCCATAATAACAAGTAACCTTCCTAAAGCACCTTCGAGCTGACTAGCTGCTTCTGCTTTAGCATTTACACTACTAGCGCCAGCATAATTCTGACGAGCAGCTGCTAAATCGCCAAAGACACTTTCTTCTTGGCTCATTGCCCCCTTAACTGCCTCTACTAAGTTGGGGATAAGATCAAATCTTCTTTGATACTGAACTTCAACTTGTGCCCATTGGCCATCAACTTGTTCGCTCATTGCTACCAAACGATTGTAAGAAGTCCAAATCCAGGCAACAAGAAGGACAATAACGCCAATAATAATCCAAATAATAGTTTTCTTTTTCATAGTTTTATTACTTTTTTAATAAATAAAAAATTAATTATTATTAATATAACAACCATATTATATCTTTTTTTAAACAAAAAAACAAATAAAAAAGGCTTGATAGTAAATACCAAGCCTATAAGCTTATAAAGCTTTCTCTGCCAAAGAGGCAATACGACTACGCAGGGTTTGTTTTAAAGTAACAACCCCGACATTGTAATATCCGCCCATCTTTTTAATGGCATGAGCCAATCCAGATGACGTCTCATCAAGATATGGACTGTCTATCTGAGCCAGATCACCGGTAAAGACAACCTTTGAGCCCTCGCCAACACGGGTAATCAAGGTTTTAATTTCATGACGGCTCAAGTTTTGAGCATCGTCAACGATAATCAAAGCCTCATCCAAGTTTTCCCCGCGGACATATTCCAAAACGGCAATTTCAAAGCCATTTTGTTCAAAGATATCATCCACATGGACTTCCAGGTTAGAAACTTTCTTTCCGTTTCCGTTTCCGTTTGTTACCGGGATAGCACCTTTGCTCTTCTTCTTCCCAGTTTCTTTGACAGTGCCATCATTGTTTTTGTAATTTAAATGATTTTCACTTTGTCTTAGAAGACGAGTTAAGGCTTGCTGTATTGGCCTAAGGTATAAGCCAATTTTAGCACCAGCATCGCCAGGCAAAAGACCTAAGGTTTTTTTTCTATCCACCGGTTCAGGCACTCTGAAAATGGTTATCTTGGAATATAAGCCTTTACGCTGTTGTTCCAAGGCAGCTGCTATAGCTATTAGAGTTTTTCCTGATCCAGCTGGCCCCTGCAGAAAGACACAATCAAATTCTGGATTCAAGCAATAATACAAGGCGAGCGCTTGTTCCCAATTTGGCAAACTAGCACCTTCATGTTTTTTCGGCTTGATTCCACATGATTCAATATGCGGGTTTACAATTTCAAAAA
>CAZQJT010000002.1:10079-23782 GCA_964593665.1 uncultured Gammaproteobacteria bacterium | reverse complement strand
CCTGTTTCCTGCAGGTTAAAAATCAACTTAATAACCCTTTGAGCGTCATGATCAAGTCGCCTGTCGGTTTTTAAATTATCAAGTTCATTAATAACCGTCAGAGGGACAACTAGAAGGTTCCCACTCTTCCTCAACTCGTTGATAGCATTGTGGTCATCAATGAGCACACTGGTATCAACTACTAAAATGTTTTTTCCGGTCAAACTTGGCCGAGTATGCACCGGAAGACTTTTTTGATTTCCCATTTTCTCTTTATTTAGTTGTGAAATAACTTTTTTGTTTTATATTAAATCATAAGACTTTTTTTTAAAAAAATCAAGAGCAAAAATACCTTATTTTATCTAAAGTAACCAAAATAACAAAAACCCCCTTTTTTAGGGGTTTTTGTTTTGTTATCTTGAAAATTGTTACTTAATCTCGTAGGTAACAGTTACTTCAACTCTTATTTCGTTTTGTCCAGCTTGAATACTAGGAGCAATTAAAGATTCCTCTGCTGCTCCCATTGCCATATCCATCTTGGCGTTGCTATAGGAAATTACAGGTCGATAATCATTATAACTTTCATACACTCCCTTTATCTTTCCTAGTTTCATACCTGATTGCTCGGCAATTAAAACTGCTTTTTCTTTAGCTTTTTCAATCGCTAACTCTCTAGCTTGATTCTTCAGTTCATATTCATCATCAATGGTAAAATTAATGTTGCCAATTTGATTAGCTCCTTTCTCAGTTGTTTTAGCAATGACATCACCAATTTTGCTTAAATCACGAATTTTTAAGTCAACATTTTGAGAAACTTCATATCCTTTAAGCTCCTGTCCTCTGTTATTGGTATAATCATAAACTGGATAAAGATTGTAATTTGAAGTTTTTATATCCTTTTCTTCAACTCCTAAATTAACAAGTTCTGTCATAATTTCATTCATCTTTTTAGTACTTTCAGCGGTTGCTTCAGCAGCTGTCTTTTTAGCACCAGTTTTTAGACCAACTTGCAAATTAGCAATATCAGCTTTGGCATAAACTATGCCAGATCCAGAAACAGAAAATCTGTCTTGATTATTAATGCGATTAGCCATAATAAGGGCGACGATAACGATGCCTGCCACCGCTAAAATGCCTAAGCTGGCTAAAAAAATACTTCCTTTTTTCATATTTTTTTAAAATTAATAAATTAACCTAACAACTACTTTAAATTATAACACAAAAAGAAAGAAGAAGCTAAAAGCTAACGGGAAACAAAAGGGAAAGAAGTATAAGAAGCTTTTTCTCCAAGTTCTGCTTCTATTACCATTAATCTATTGTATTTAGCTGTTCTTTCGCTTCTAGCTGGTGCGCCAGTTTTTATTTGTCCAGTGCCTAAAGCTACTACTAAATCGGCAATAAAAGCATCCTCAGTTTCACCACTTCTATGAGAAATGACAGCTGTTAATCCATTTTCATGAGCTTTATTAACCGCTGCTATCGTTTCAGTCAGGGTTCCTATTTGGTTAAGTTTAATTAAAATTGAATTACTAGCCTTAGTCTCAATTCCTTTTTCCAAACGTTTAGTATTGGTAACATATAAATCATCCCCCACTACTTGGACTGGTGGATTAAAAGAAGCGGTAAATTCTTTAAAACCATCCCAATCATCCTCAGCTAAAACATCTTCAAAAGAAACAATGGGATAACGAGTTGTTAAATCTTGATAGAAAGAGATAAGTTCAGCGCTGTTCATTTGCTTCCCTTCTTTCTTTAAATCATAAGTTTGACCGTTAAAAAATTCTGTAGCAGCCGCATCAATTCCGTAGACGATATCTGTTCCTAATTTATAACCAGCTTTTGAAACTGCCTCACTTAACAATGAGAATGTTTCTTCGTTACTAGAAACTGCCGGGGCAAAACCACCCTCATCGCCAACACTAATACTATAATTTTTTTCCTTTAACACTTTCTTTAGAGCTTGATAAATTTCCGCGCCCATTCTAACTGCTTCTATAATTGATTTAGCGCCTATAGGCAATATCATATATTCTTGAATATCAGTTGCCCAATTAGCATGCTTACCACCATTTAAGACGTTCATCATAGGAATGGGCATCTGATATATTCCAGAAAAAAGCGGATTGAAACGACTTAGATATTCATATAATGGTTGGTTTAAACTTAAAGCAGCTGCTCTAGCGATTGCCATAGAAACACCTAAAATAGCATTGGCTCCCAGTTTTCCCTTATTCTCTGTCCCGTCTAAATTTATCATCATCTCATCTAGTTTTTTCTGCTCGGTAACATCTTGACCAATTAAAGCTGGAGCAATGATATTTTCAATATTTGAAACAGCTTGCCTTACCCCAGCTCCACCGTATAACGATTTATCGCCATCACGTAGCTCAACTGCTTCATAACTACCAGTTGAAGCACCGCTTGGAACCGAAGCGGAAGCACTAAGACCATTTTGCAAGATAACCGTTGCCATAACAGTTGGGTTACCTCTTGAGTCTAAAATTTCTAAAGCTTTTATGTTTTGTATTTTCATATTTTTAAATTAATTTGTGATGTAGTTTTTATGAAAGTATTCAGCTGTTTTTTTAATTATCTTATTCATAATTTTTACCGCCTCAATCGGATGATCGCCAACAGCAGTTTCATCTGAAAGCATAATCATATCAGCTCTATCAAAAACAGCATTGGCAATATCACTTACCTCAGCTCTGGTTGGATGTGGATTCTTAATCATAGAAGTCATAACTTGTGTTGCTAGTATCGCTGGTTTTTCATGCCAATGAGCATGTCTTATTAGATTTTTTTGAATAACTGGCAATTCTTCAATTGGAACCTCAATACCCAAGTCACCACGAGCGACCATAATTGCATCTGAGGCTTGAATTATGCCATCAATATTTTTTAAAGCTATACCTCTTTCTATTTTGGAGATTATCTTTACCTTACTTTTAGCTCCCAAAAGGCGACGCAATTCTTTTACATCTTCAGCCGTTTGAACAAAGGAAAGAGCAATATAATCCATACCTGCCTTTAGACCAAATTTTATATCTTTTTTATCCTTAACTGTTATCCCACCTTTTTTTATATTAGTATTGGGAACATTAATCCCCTTGTTAGAACTTAAAACGCCATTGTTTATAACCTTAGCAGTTATTACTTCATCTTTTACCTCTAAAACAACAAGTTCAATAGCGCCATTACATAAAAATAAAGGCTCCCCTTTTTTAATATATTTATGTAAATCACAATTATCAATTGGAATAATACCACCAGATTGATAAGTTGTTTTAGAATAGGCGAAACGATGAACTTCATCAACGTGTAACATAATACCGTTTCCAGGGATTTTACCGACGCGAATGCGCGGTCCCTGAAGATCAAGCATTAAAGTTATCTTATCTTCTTTGTGTTTTTTATTAAAATCATCAATTATTTTTTTAATTCTTTCATACTGTTCATAGGTAGCATGAGAAAAGTTAACCCTGATCATATCTGCTCCTGCTTCGATTAAAGACAAAAGCTCTTTTTTTCCTTCTGTTCTGGGTCCAACAGTTGCAACTATTTTTGTTTTCATAATTTTTGTAGAAATATTTTTAAATTTTAAATAAATAAAGCTTTTATATTATAAAGAAAAAAGTTATATCTGCCAATATCTTAGAGTTCTTTTGACAGGCGATATGTTTCTTTAGCTATTTCTGCCATTTCATCGGTTTTTACCACTAAAATTTTAACTGGAGAGTTTTCTGTTTCTAAAGAAACCTCCACTCCTTCTGATTTATTATTTAATTCCTTGTTAAGATTCAAACCTAAAAACTCTAAACCAGCACAAATTCTCTCGCGCATAATAAAAGAACGTTCACCAACAGTACCGGCTAAAATCAAAAGATCTAGTCCACCCAAAACAGCTGCCATTTGCCCTATGTACTGCTTAATTCTACTAACATATGTCTTTAGGGCTAAAGTCGCTTCCCTATCTCCTTCTTTTTCTAATTTTAAAAGCTCACGAATATCGGCACTTTTACCTGATAATCCTAGTAAACCACATTCGTTATTAAAATAAACACCAAGAGCTTTTTCATCTTTTCCTAATTTTTCCATTAAATACAAAACTGCCCCCGGATCAATATCACCTACTCTAGTGGCCATAATTAAACCCTCAAGTGGAGTAAACCCCATGGTAGTATTTATACTTTTTCCGTCTTTTACCGCTGTAATACTAGCTCCGCCTCCTAAATGACAAACTATAGTTTTTTCTGGCAAATGACCAATAATTTTTTCAGCCTGGGAAACAACTGATTGGACAGAAATACCATGATAACCAAAACGATATAAACCTAAGGCTAAACTATCTTTTTTTGGTATACCATAAAATTTATACTCATCTGAAATGGTAGCATGAAAAGTACTATCAGAAACGCCAACAATCTTATGATTCTCACCTAAAAATTTATATAAAGAATTAACTTCTTCAAGAGCCGGTGCTAAATGTAGAGGAACTTTTTCCAAAGCTTTTTTAGCCATTTCTAAATAATCTTTATCAATTACTCTGTTTTCTAAGAAATATTCTCCAGGAGCGACTATTCTAATCCCTGACAAATCAATTTCTTCACGCTGATTTATAATCTTATTTGAAATTAAAGAATTAACTACAAAACCAATTGCCAAACGATATTCTTCCGCGCTGATATTTGTTTTAATAGTATTATTATTTATTTTCTCACTAACTATAAACCCAGCTCCCTCTTCCTCAAAGTGGGCTGTATAAAGCTTTTCTTCGCCTTCATAAAAAGAATATTTTTTACTGGTGCTACCAGTATTAATAATCAGATATTTTTTGTTCATACTTTTATTTTATCTTAATTTTTTAATTATTCTGTTCTTAGTGCTTCTACCGGATCAAGACTAGCTGCTTGTTTAGCAGGGCGATAACCAAATAAAAGACCGCAAGCAATTGAAAAAAGCAAGGAAAAACCTATTCCCTGCCAAGGAAAAGAAAATTGCCAAGCTATATTTAAATATTTAGCTAAAATAGTTAAAAGATATGAAGCAGCTATGCCAATGACAACACCTAAAAACCAACCCCAAAAAGTAATGAGCATTGCTTCAATTAAAAATTGATAAACAACATCATGTCTAGTTGCACCCAAAGCCTTGCGCAAACCTATCTCTGGTGTTCTTTCACTAACGCTTACATACATAATATTCATAATGCCAACGCCGCCCACTAAAAGCGAAATTAAAACTATAGCCAAAAGTAGAGCGGTAACCGCCCCCGTTACCGTTCCTAGTATCTCCATCATTTCTTCCATAGTAGAAACACGAAAATCGTCTTTATTCTGATCAGTAATATCATGTCTTTCTCTCAGTAATACTTTTATTTCTTCAGCTGTTTCTGCCGCTCTATTTACATCTTTTAATTGATGCATGAAATACATAGCATAATCTATACCCATAATTCTTTTATGCAAAGTATTGATAGGAATATAAGCCATATCATTAAAATCAATAAAACTCTGTAAACCGCCTTGCTCTTCCAAAACTCCAATTACCTTAAATTTACGAGAACCAAGTTTTACCATTTGGCCTAAAGCTTCTTGATCACCAAACAAATAATCTTTTATCCCTGCTCCCAAAACAGCCACCGACTCTTGGCTCTTATTATCCGTTTCATCAAAATAATTTCCACTAGCTAATTTAGTTTTAGAATCAATATTAATATAAGAAGGACTGGTGCCGAAAATTAAAATCTTTTTACTATCAGCGCCATAAGAGGCTCTAAGCTGCGTTAAAGAAACTCCATAACCATCGCTAATGTTTTCCAACTTATTGATCGCCTCTAAATCATCTAATTTTAAAGATGTTAACTCGCTGGAAGCAGAAACTTCTTTCCCTGGTGCCTTGGGCTCAGTTTGAATAGTATTAGTGCCATATGATTCTAGTTCGCCATAGACAAGGTTATTTAACATATCGCCAGCTGAAAAAACTATAATAATAGCTGCTACGCCGATAACCACGCCTAAAACCGTCAGACTAGTCCTGAGTAAATTAAGCCTTAAAGAATTAAAGGCTAGCTTAAAAGCAATTTGAAAACGTTTATTATTCATAACGCAAAGCTTCTATGGGATTAAGACGACTGGCGCGCTTAGCTGGATAATAACCAAAAACTAAACCAATTAAAGTAGATAGCCCTAAAGCAGCAATAACAGAAACAATAGAAATGGCAAAATCCCAATCATAACCCATATAAACAACAACCACTGACACTAAATAAGCCAGTAAGGCGCCAATTAAAAGACCAATTAGCCCACCAAATAAAGTTAGAACTATTGATTCAAATAAAAATTGATTTAAAACCTGCTTATTGGTTGCCCCTAAAGATTTGCGTAAGCCAATTTCTCTGGTTCTTTCGGTAACACTCACTAACATAATATTCATAATACCAATGCCGCCAACTAGCAAAGATAAGCTAGCCATAGCAGCTAAGAAATAACGAATGGCATCTGTAATAGTATTAACTAACTCTAGGGCATCTCTAAAACTACGTACTGAAAAATCATCATCATCTGGGTTACTTATTTCATGACGCTCTCTTAAAGTTAAGCGAATATTTTCCATCACTTCGTCAATATTGTCTGAATTATCAACTTTAACCCTGGCCGAACTTATATAATTAACACCGCTTAATTCTTTTTGAGCAAAGGCTAAAGGAACGATTACTAAATCATCATAACTTTGAAAACCAACTTGTCCGCGCTCTTTCATAACGCCAATTACTGTCGCCATTTGATTTTTAATCTTTATTTTTTGCCCAACAGGATTATTATCTCCAAATAGTTCAGTCGCTGCCGTACTTCCTAAAACAGCTAAACGCATATTAGTTTCTAGTTCATCTGCTGAAAAAAAGCGACCATTCAATACCTCGCCACCATCAACTTCTAAATAATCACCTAAAACACCTTTAATACTAGCGTCATAATTTTGATCACGCCAATAGACTGGCGCACTTATCTCGTAATAAGAAACTGCAGCGGTAATGTGCGGTACATTAGCACTCTTTTGAAAAGACTCAATATCAGCTAATTTTAAACTGGTAACCTTAACACCATAAACTGAAGCCGGCGGACCTTTTTCATCTGATTGTCCTGGTAAAATAGCAATCAAATCACCACCAAAACCAGACAGTTGACCTAAAATAAGAGATTTAGCCCCAGCGCCTAGAGACATAATTAAAACAACCGCGCTAACACCAATAATTATTCCCAACATAGTCAAAAAGCTCCTCGTCTTATTAGACAGAAGAGCCGTCATGACTATCTTTAATAATTGTTTCAAACTAAACAACATAAAACTATTTCAAAATTTCATCATCAGTAGCAAAGCGCCTTCTCTTTACTTCTTCATCGCTTATAATCTCACCATCTCTTACCCGAATAATTCTTTTAGCATGCTCAGCGGTAAAAGTTTCATGCGTTACTAAAATAATAGTATTGCCTGCTTCATTTAAATCTTGAAGTATTTTCATCACTTGAGTACCAGATTTTGAATCAAGATTTCCAGTTGGCTCATCGGCAAAAATAACAGACGGAGAGTTAACCAAGGCTCTGGCTATCGCCACCCTTTGCTTTTCCCCACCAGAGATTTGATTGGTAAAATAATTAAGGCGATGACCAAGACCAACGCTTTCTAATACCTTCCTCGCCTTTTTATCTAAACCAGTTTTATGATCAGAATAAATAAGGGGTAACTTCACATTTTCTAAAACACTAGTTCTGGCCAATAGATTAAAGGCTTGAAAAACAAAACCAATTTCACGATTTCTTAAATGGGCTAATTCTTCATCACTTAATTTAGCGACTTCCCTGCCGGCAAAAAAATATTTACCATCACTTGGTCTATCTAAAAGACCAAGTATGTGCATTAAAGTTGATTTCCCGCTACCTGATGGCCCCATTATAGAAACAAATTCTCCTTTAGCAATTTTGAAATTTATGTTTTTTAAAACTGACGTTTTTAAATCGCCACTGATATATGTCTTGGAAATATTTTCAAGTTCTAAAAGAATTTTTTCTGTCATAATTTTTTATTTATCACCATTGCGAATAAAGGTGACTACTTCTTCGCCGAGCAATAAACCATCTTTTATTTCTATAAAGCCTTCGTCACCTTGTAAACCGACCGAAACCGGCTTTTCTATTATTTCCCCAGCGCTTAAAACACGAACTATCTTTTGACCGTCTTTTTCTATCACTGCTCTAGCTGGCACCTGGACAACTTTATCAAGTTTTTCAGTCATAATAATCACATTGGCGGTCATGCCAGATTTAATAGTTAAATTACGAGCCGATAGCGATTCTATAATATTTTCTAAATCAGAAAATTCTATTTTTACTTTATAGTAGACAACATCTTGAATTACTGTTTGAGCTGGTTCTATAAAACTAACACTTCCCTTTAAAATGAGATCTTCTGGAAAAGCATCTAGGGTTATTTCTGTTTCATCACCTACTTTTATCTTGCTAATATTTGATTCTGAAATATCAACTTCAATATTAAAACTATTATCAACCAAAAGAGAAAGCATAGCTTTGGCCCCTAAAGCAAATTGTTCACCAACTTCATAATTTACTTGATTAACAACTCCGTCAACCGGTGAAATTAATAAGGTATCTTTAATTTGTTGATTAATTCCTTCTAAAGCAGACTCAGCTTGTTTAACTTGTGCCTGACTAACGGCAATATCTTGTGCGCGAGCTGGAGCAACCGTATTCTGATATTGCGCCTCACTAACAGACAAACTATTTAAAGCGTTGTCTAATCTAGCTTGAGCGGCAGAAATTTGCTGGCTACCACTTAACTTTGCATTGTTTAGTGCATTACTAGCAGAAATTTTGGAATTTTCTAAATTAACTTTAGCTTGATTTAAATTATCATTAGCACTTAAAAGAGTGGTTTCATAATTTAAAACAGCATTATGCAAACTTTGAATTGAAGTTTCTAAAGAATTAAGGGCTGTATTTATCTGGTTTATTTGTGCACTCACTGTTGCTTTAAAAGAATCAAGTTTTATTTGAGTAAAGTTATAACTAACAATACTAGCTTCTAGTAAAGTATAAGTTTGATCAAGAGTTTGGCCAGTTAAAACAAGCAGTTCCTTCACTACCTGACCAGCCGCAACCACACTATCTTCATCTGAAGACACCTTAGCTTGAGCAACTTTCTCTTCAGCTGGCGCAATTAAATTAAGAGCTAATAAACGAGAATTTTTAACCTGAACAATAACAGTAGAATTTTTTACTCCTAAAACATTTTTAGCATCTTCATCTTCTAAAATAGTATTTATATTATCAAGCGCAATTTGAGCTGATACTATTTTATCGCTTAAAACAAGTAGAGCTGAACTACGAGTATTGGCAATGTTTTTTAAACCATTTTTCTTAGCATTATCATAAGAAGTTTCGGCTAAAGAAACGGCTTGCTCCTGTGGAGTAATGTCAGTAGATAAATTAGATTCTAAATCAAACAAAGTTTTCTCTGCTTGTTTTATATTTTCAGCTACTGTTTTTTTTATTTGCTCTAAATCAATTTTAGCAGAAGACACGGCCGTCTGCGCTTGATTTAGACTTCTTAAACTAACATTTATCGTAGTATTACTAGCTCCAGCTAAAAGCTTAGACAAAGAAGCTTCAGCTACACTTAAAGCAGCCTCTGTTTCAGCCTTTCTAACTTGTAAAGAAGTGTCTTCTAGCGCTGCTAGAACTTGCCCTATTTCAACCTTGTCTCCAGTTTTTACCTTTATCTCTTTTAAACGACCAGAAGAAAGAAAATTTAAAGATAACTCTTTAACTGGTTTAACCGTACCCGATTCACTAACAGTTTGAATAAGTTGGCCTTCTTTAGCAAAAACCGTTGAATAATCAACTTTTGGCTTCCTGTTAGAAAAAAACAAGCTTACTAAAATTATTAGTAATAAAATAGACCCTGAAATTATCCAAAATTTCTTTTTTTTCATAAAAATAAACTTTATTGTTGTGGCAAGCCGACAAAAGGAGTCGCTCCACCCCAATACATTGGCGTTTTACCGTCCCATTTTTCAATCCAACGAAGTTCAACTACTTTCGGATTAGAATTTAAAGCTTCAGCTTCAGTTTTTATCGCCTTGGCTTTACCATCAGCTTCAGCTACTCTCTGTTCAGCCTCAATCTTTACTCTTTCTAAATCTCTTTCCGATTTAAGCTTTAACTGTTCAGCTGTTACCTTAGCCTCAATTGCTTCGTTAAAAGCTTTAGAGAAATCAAATGAAGTAATGTTTAATTCAACAACATTAATATGATGTTTAGACAAACGTTCTGTTAAATTGTTTTTTATATCTTCTTTTACCAATTCACGTTTAATAATCAACTCCTCGGCGGTAAATTTAGCAGTAATTGCTTTAACTGCTTCTTGTATAGCTGGAGCAATTATTCTTTGATTATAATCCTTACCAACTTCTTGCCAAATCCGATTAGCAGCCAAAGGATCAATGTTATAGTTAATAGCAATCGCTGAAGTAACTATTTGTAAATCTTTAGAAGAGGCGCTAGCTGGCACCTCGTCTTTCTGAATTTTAACATCCATTTTTTGAACTTGTTGAATAAAAGGAATTTTAAAATACAAACCTTCTCCTAGCACTTTGTCTTGAACGGCACTAAATTGTAAAAGAACGCCACGTTCACCAGCGCCAATAGTACCAAAAGAATTAAAAATAAGAAGCAAGGCGAAAAAAACTAAAACTAAAATTGGTACATTTTTTTTAATTTTTTGCACATTTTCTACCTTATCAACATCAATAAATTGATTCATATTATTTTTTTATTATTTATCAATATATTCAAGCATTATATCATCTTTTTCTCAGAAAATAAAGGAATACGGAAAAATAGTAAATTAAAAGAAATTAAGGCTCCTATTAATAAAATTGCCGTATTAATAGAGAAGATATCAGCCATATAACCAATTAAAGGTAAAAACCATAATTTATTAACTGATTCAAATAGTTCTAAGATTGATCCCATAGTTGCTCTATTTTCAGAACTTACCTGCTCATGAAAAAGATTATTAGCAACTGGAGAACGAAGATTATCTATCATTAAGACAATAAAGAAAAGCGCAACTGACCAAAAAGAAGGGGTGGTAGAAACTAGAAGTAAAAGAGGTGCTAAAGCGAAAAAATTTGAATAATTCATTATTCTTTCTCCGCCTACTTTTTCTTCTAACTTGGCCGCAAACTTAACTAAAAAAGCAACAATTATTAAAAAGGCTGAATAGATAAGACCAAAATGCTGCAGTTCTATCCCCGCTCCTTTCATATAGGGCTGAATAAATTTATCTAAGGCAGCGAAAGCCGCTCCAAATAAACTAATATTTACAATTATCTTCACTACCACCTTGTTGCCACGCAGTTGCTTAATAGAATCTTTAAGAAAAGATAAATTGCTAGCTAGATTTGTTTTTGCCTTAACCATTTTTTTCTCAAGTGCTAATTTCTCCCAACTGAGAGTTTGCAACCAATTAATTAAAGCGGGTAAAGCGGCCACAAAGAAAACTAAGTTAAAACCAAAGCGATAAGCAATAAAACCACCAGCAATTGCCGCTAAACTTTCAGAAACTCTGGCATAAAACTTCTGATTAATTTTTATCTTCGTATAACTTGGTAATTTAGAAGTTTGATTGCCAGTTAATTTATATTCTTCGCTCTTTTCGCCTAAATAATTAAAAACATAGGCCGTTTCAGTGCCGGAACGAAAGCTTTTACCTAGCTCATATATTAAATTAGCAATCAAAAGCATAACAAAATTCTGAGCAAAACCGAAGAAAATAAAACTAATAAAAATCAAAAACTTAGAAATAATAATACTTTTTCTTTGCCCATATAAATCAGCAAATATACCTGTTGGAATTTCAATTAGAAAAGAAAAAGCTGCACCAATTGTAAATATCCAAAATATCTGAGAATAATTCAAACCTAAGTCCTGGAAAAACAAAACAATAACCGGAACAAAATAAATCTGGTTTTTTAAAAAAGAAGCTAAATAAAATTTCTTAACTTGTTTCATAAAAATTAATCTTCTTACTCAAGTTCACGCTGCCAATCTTTAATTGCTTCAAAAAATAAAGCTTTATTTTCCTTAGATAATGATTTTCCTGGAGGAAGAACTTCAGCTAAAGGATTTACTTTTACTCCGTTTTTCACCATTTCATAATGAAGATGAGGACCAGTAGAAAAACCCGTAGAACCAACATAGCCAATAATTTCGCCTTGTTTAACTTTATCACCTCTCTTAACCGCCATTTTAGATAAATGAGCGTAATTAGTGGAATAAGTGCCATTGTGACGAACACTTATCATATACCCATAAGAACCGTTCCAACCAGCAAAGGTAATAGTTCCATCACCAACTGAACGAATAGGTGTGCCAATAGGAGCGGCATAATCAATTGCTCTATGACCAGTATAAGTGTCAAAAGCTTGAACATAGCGAAGTCCAGTAGTGAAACCAGAAGAAATATATTTAAAGGCTACCGGTGCTTTTAAAAATAATTTTTGAACAGAGTTTCCTTCTTCGTCAAAATAGCCAGTATTGTCGATCTCACCATCAAAATAATAAACTCTATGTTCCTTTCCTTCGTTTATATAAAGTCCAGCCAAAATCTTGCCCGGTCTTATATATACTCCGTCTAAATATCTTTCTTCATAGATAAAACGAAAAATGTCCCCCACTCTTGGATCCATAGCAAAATCAATAGTCCATTGAAAAGTATCAGCTAGAGCGATAATAGCTCTTTCATCAATCCCCTGATTTAAGGCGGCTTCATAAAGAGAACTTATAACTTCCCCTTCTTTTTTTACCACCTTTACCTCATAAGGAATGTCTTCTATCTTTGCTTTTAATCCTTCTGGACTAACTCCCACACTTAGTTCTTTTTCCGTATCTATTTTATAGACAAATTTCTGCAGTTTATTATCTTGATAGCCATAAATAAACTCCAACTTATAATCCGCTCTAATTTGAGCCAAATCATATACATCTTTAGCCGCTTCATAAATATCATTAATCAATTTTTGGTCCAAACCGCTTCTAGCCATAGCAACTCCATAAGTGTCACCAGAAACTATTAAGACTTCTTCTGTTTTTGTTTCTGGTAAAACATTAACCTCTTCTTTTCCTAAATTATTATCAACGCCTCCCTTTTCTCTACCTAAACCATCAAAGATAAAATAAAAAAAGACAAAAAGAATAATAATCAATCCGCCTATAAGTATTTTTTTGTTGTTTTCTCTTGTTTTATTTTTTTTAAAAATTTGTCTTATTCTTACCAGTAACTGAAACATATTTTAATTTTATTTTAAATTATTAGATTTAAGCCAATTATTTATTAACTTATTGATATCTTTATCAAAACCAGTAAAGCCATGCGAAGCGCCAGGAATTATTTCCACTTCTGATTTATTGCTATTTATCGCCGATTTAAACCAGGCGGCAATTTTTGAAATTGACCTGTCTTTAAATTCTTCTTTTCCAGCCAAAATAACAAGTAACGGTTTCTTTGCTTTTTGCAAAATAATAGGTTTCTTTGAAGAAGCATAAGAAAATATCTCTTCTTCGCTACTTGGATCATAAAGACTTAAAAATCTTTGCGCATCAATTGGCACAGACCAAAGATGACTAGGCATTAATTCTTTCCCT
>CAZQJT010000002.1:1199-9979 GCA_964593665.1 uncultured Gammaproteobacteria bacterium | reverse complement strand
TCTTTGCGCATCAATTGGCACAGACCAAAGATGACTAGGCATTAATTCTTTCCCTCTTTTATCAAGAACCATTTTTAAAGCTATAGTAATTAATTTTTTATATAAAGTGCCTTTAGTATTAAAAACCATGCTAGCATAATCACTCATAGGCGCTAAAAGAATTGCTCCTTGTACTGGACTCTTTTGTTTTTTGGCTAAATAATAAACGGTTTTTTGACAACCAGTAGAGTGTCCAATTAAAAAAATACTTTTAGCTTTAGTTTTAAAAGCAAAATTTACAGCCCCCTCTAAATCATCAACACAGTCAGAAAATATTTCATGAGAAAACCCCATGGTATGATTTACATAACCCCTAGCAGTTCTTTTATCCTCTCGACTAACACGATTTATAGCACCATGACCTCTATTGTTAAAAGCCAGCACAGCTGTTTTTTTATCTACTAAAGATTCAAATAAATCAATTTTAGAAAATAAGTTACTACCTAAGCCATGGATAAAAATAAAAAGCCTATCGGCTTTTAAGGGACCAAAATACAAAGCATCTAGTAAATATTTTTTTGGTGTTTTGATTTTTATAACTTGGCAATTCATTGTTGTAATATTATTATTTTTATCAATTTTACCTTAATTTCTATTATACCCCAAATTTTGATAATTAAAAAACCCCAAGCTTTTGTTTTGCCAGGGGTTTTGTTTGTCGTTACTTCAGGCTATTTCTGATTAAACGACTGTTTACTCTGTACTCAACATGATTGTCGTAGTACGTACCTGATATAGAAAGGAAGCAACCATCTTGCATTTTGAACAAAATGCCCACTCCGGAGAAACAGGGTTTGGATTCATTTATTTTCCCGCAAAAGGAAACTATTGAATCCCAAATTTTTTTTTCTTCTTCTTTATTCTTCATCCTTTTGGGAAGAGAAATAAAAAAATCTTCTTCAAAAAGTTCCCCTCCTTCTTTAGATTTAAGGATAGGAATAGGAGCAATAAATATAATACCTCTTTTAGGAGACAAGGTTAACCCAAGCTCCTGACAAAGATGTTCATACAAAAACATTTTATTTTCCATGTTTTTTGGTTTTATTTGTTAAATAACATTTTTCAACTAATTTCTTATAATACCATTTTATATTTATTATGTCAATCTAATTAAAAACCCGTTATCTCTTAAATAACGGGGTAATGTTTGTTACCAAACGTTAACGGTAACGCGGAATTCTTCCTTCCCGTAAACATTGGCTGAAACTATCAAGCTGTGACCTTCTTCAGTTTCAATGAAGATGCCATCATTTTGCCTGAAAATTTTTTGAGAAAGAGGAGAAAAAAACTCATGAACTTTACTCCAAGCTTCTTTCCAGATGTTTTCTGGCAAATTCAGAAAGAAGTCTTCTTCGCAAACCGGAAAACCATTTTTAGAGATAAAAATCTCCTCTAAACGTGGCTCATCCCTGTCTTGAGAGAGCTTGGCTTCAAAGTTCTCAATAAAAAAGTTTTTTAAGTTTTTCATGGCAGTCCGCCCTCCTTTGGCGGTTTTTTTTGTTAAAGAATGTTTTGGTAAAAAAAATAATACCTTAAGATATTATTTTTGTCAAGAAAAAAATTATCACTTAAAAGACTAATTCTTCCCTTTTTGCTTTAATATAAGCTTAACCGCCTCTTCAGGAGTATCAACTATATTAACTATATCCAAATCTGATTTTTTAATCGCCCCATATTTACCATACACCTCTTTTTTTATCCACTCAAAAAATGGACCCCAATAATCACGACCAACAACAATAATTGGTACTTTGCGCCCTAATTTTTTAGTCTGAACCAAGGTAACCATTTCAAAGAATTCATCTAAGGTGCCGAAACCACCTGGAAAAAATACATAAGCATCAGAGGAAAAAGAAAGCATTACTTTTCTGGTAAAAAAATAATTAAAGCCAATTGGTTTTGTGACATAAGGATTCATTCTTTGACCTTCAGGAAGTTCAATATTTATCCCAACAGAGTCCACCCCCTCTTTGAAAGCACCACGATTAGCTGCTTCCATTATTCCTGGCCCACCACCGGTGATAACACCGTAACCATTTTTAGCAATTAAACTGCCAAATTTTAAAGCCGCCTGATAATGCTTATCTTTCTCAGTCATAACAGTAGAGCCAAAAACAGTTACTGTCTTTTTAAGATCAGCTAAGAAATGAAAACCGTCTATAAATTCAGCCATTATCTTAAAAATACGCCACTCATAAGTTTTACGAAAATCTTCTTTAACTGGCGGTAAATCAGGATCGGGATAAAGAGGTGCACTATTTATTCTTGGCTTAATTGGTTTTTTTGTATTCTTTTTTTTCATAATAATTACAATTATTTCCTAAACCCTGTCATTATTTTAACACCTGAGCTAGTACCAATAATGTCAGCTCCATTTTTTACCATTAACTTTACATCATCAAGTGTACTTATCTTAGCGGAAGCTTTAATTAATAAGCCTGGCGCTCCTTTTTTCATTAAAATAAGATGACGTGCTTTTTCTGCTAATTCTCTTTTTTCTAAAGGATCTTTTTCAGTGGCAGTTTTAACACAAATTGCACCCGCTTGCTTTACAATACTGGAAACTTTAACAATTTCATCATCAGTTAAATAACCAGAACCGATAATAACTTTAGTTGGCAAAAGACGGCTGATTGCTTTTATGTCCTTTAAGATACTGCCCCAACGTTCATATTTTATATCCACTAAATTCATCACAACATCTAGTTCATCAGCCCCATCTTTCTTAGCTTGACGACAAACTGCCAACCTATCTTTAGTGCTACTTACCCCAATTGGCGCGTCAATTAAAACAACTACTTTTATTTTTGTTCCCAAAAGCATTTGTTTCACTAATTTCACATATTTAGGCCTAACATCAACACCACGAAAATTATATTGAATAGCTTCAGTACATAGTTTTTTAATATCATTTTTAGTAGCTGATAGTTCAATATTAGTGTGATCAATAAGCGAAGCAACAAAGGTCGGATTTAATTTTGAAATTGCCATATTTTTATAATAAAAATAAATTATAATTTAATAATAACACAAAAAAGGCTAAATTGTCCAAACATTGACAAAATATAATAAATATGATATAATTATTTTAGTTATTTAAAAAATTAACCCTAAACACACAAGCCATGAACACGAAGATTAAATACCTTCTGGTAGCTATTTTTATAATGTTTTGCCTTCTTTGTTTGACTTATCGTCAAATGTGCAAAGAAAAAACTACCAACAAGGAAAAAACCGAAACGACGCTTACAGGAAGTATTGATTTTGAACGCTCAAAGAAATTCTCGGCCATAAGAATACTGAGCGTCTCTGATACTTTGTTGGCAGTTGATGCTTTTGGGGAAAAATTAAAAATCAACGAGTGGTATGTGCAATCAAACGTCACTCACGTTGTCTTTCCGATAAATCCAAAGTCGAGAAATTACACAAAGCTCGATTGGATGATGGAAGGTGGTGAGAAAAAGTTAACCCAAGCAAAAATCACCAACGGATCCCCGGTTGACATCTACGTTGAAGCCGAAATACTAATTCTTGGCAAATGGGAAATAGTCTTAAATGATTTGGAAAAATACCAAATGGTATTTCTAAAATAAGACGCAACAAAAAGCAGCCTTTTGGACTGCTTTTTTTATTTTTCCTAAACTAAATTTAAATCTTATTTATATTTTTCTACCATTTGCTCCATGAATTGAGTAAATTTACTTTCTGCGGCAGGATTTAAACGACCGCTTCTTTGAATATCAGAAATACATTCATTTAAATCAATCTTTTCTGGAGCCGATAATTTATCATAGAAATTATCAATCTTAGTTACCCCGTTTAACATTTCCTTTAAGGAAGTTTTCTTACCGTCAAAGGTAAAAATTCTTTCTGGATCAGATATTTTACCAGCTAAACCATGTATGGTTTTACTAAGATTATGACTATTACTTTTTAGAATATTTTTTTCTGTCTCAGTCACACTACTAGTCCTTTCTCTTACTATTTCTCCATCTTCTTCTGAATCTAAATCATCTTCATTTTCTAAATTAGTTGGTTGTTCATTTGGTATTTCTTCTGTAGCTTGTTCTGTTTGACCATCGCTAATTCCCTCTTCTAAACTATTATTATCTGTACCAGCTTCTTCTTCTAAACCATTATCCTGCAGAGTTTCTTCTGATCCTAAATCATCTTCATCTTCCAAATTAGTCAGCTGTTCCTTTGGAATTTCTGTCTCATCGGCGTTAATTTCTTTTTTTGGACTAATGTTATCTGCACCGGCTTCTTCTAAATTATCACTAACTGTATCTTCTGTAAAAAGGTTCTCATCTGGTATTTTTCCTTCAGGAACAGGGACCTCTTCAATTGTATCTGGGGTAGAAATTTTTTCCAAATTAAACCCTCTGGCCTTAGGGGCAAATGATGAATCGCCTTGCTGTATCTCCCATTGTCCAGTCTCAGAATTTACCTTTAAAACATTACCCTTATAAACATAATTAGCAACTCCAGAGTCTGGATTATCGCCTTCTACCGACAAACGATTAATTGCTCTGTTTAATAGTTCTTGACGATTTTCAGGAGTTATTACTTCGTTATCTTTTAAAATATCAAACATTTCTTCAACTTTTTTAATAAAAGCATCTTGAGTACTCTCTGAAGCTTCAGCCATTATATTTCTTAAACTATTGGTAAAATTACCACCCGAATCTATTACATCAGAAAGTGATCTTAAATTTCCTATTTCTTCAATTAATTCTTCGTAGGAAGCGTTCTCCATCCCAATTAAAGCGGTTATTTCCTCAGGAGATAAATTATGTTCAGCTACTAAAGAAGAAATATCTAAGTGTTGTTCAGTCAGTTCTCCGGCTTTAACTACCGACTCTAAAACCGTTGGATCAAGTTCTTTTAATTTATCATACACCGACAAAAGATTCTCATTATTTAAAACTTCTTCCTTAAAAGGAAAATCATCATTACCAGCAATTTCTAAAACATCTTCGTCTATATGTAAATCATCTGGCAAATTAATTTCTTTTATATCACTTATCTCATCTGAAGTTAGTGGTCTATCTAAGTCTATTACTTGTCCCAGTTCTTCTGCTTGAGAATTAATTATATCTTCTGGGGTTGGTGGAGTTGAAAGCGCCTCTCCTGCCATAACTGATTGAGCAATTATATTTTCATGGTCTACTACCATATCACCCACTCCTTCATAAAGAGCACTGACAGAAGATGTTACTGCAGCACCAGCTGAAGCAAAGATAGCTCCGGTAAGGGCCCCTTCTACGGTTTTTTTAATAAAGAATTTCTTTCTGTTTTCTGAAATTTTTTGACCTTGACTTTCTTCTATCATTTCTAGTATTTCATAAGCTCTATCCTCCATTTGATCATAAGCATCTGATAATCCTATGTCTGATGTTATTAAAAACATTTTAGCAGCTGACAAAGCTTGATAGAATTCGGCCTGGTTTAAAGCTCTTTCTTTCATTTTACCAAAATTAACCAAATCTCTTTTTTCTTTATCATAAGAAAATTCCAAACGCCTATTAAGCATATCAATAGTTTCTTGATACTCTTTTTTATCATCTTCACTATTTATACCATCTGCTTCTATTTTTTCTAATTTAGCTAGTAGTTTATTTATCTTTTCAGTTAAATCAATAGAACGTTCTGCATTTATTTCCAAAGACTCACCTTTGATTTTGTTTATCTCTGTGTTGAGCCTTTTCAAATCAGATATTTTTAAGCTATAATTTTTTAGAAGCTCATAATCCTCTGCTTCTAAAACTTTATCTTTATCATCCAGTTGATTATAAACATCTAAAACATCATCAACATTACGGCTAAAAATAAATTCCTCGCCATCTTGAGATGATGTAAGTTCTTTAGCTTTTTCTATAAAGGCTGGTTGACTTATTAAATAATTTATTTTTTCTTCAATATCATATTCTCTTGTCATTTCTGTCATTTCTTGAAAAACTTTTTCTTTATCGGTAAAAATCTTTGAATCTTTTATATTTAAATCTTTAGATCTTATTTCCTCCTTCTTCCTTATCTCTTTCTTCCCGCCAGTATAGCCTCTTAGAGCACCGATAACAGCGGCTGTGGCTGGGATAGCAGCAATGCCAATAGTGCTACTAACAAAATTTCTGGCGATCATACCACCAAAGAAAAATTTTAGATTCTGGCTCTTGCTTAAACTAGTAGCCATCTTTTTTAAAAAACCCATACTCATCATTGACCATTCTTTTTCTAACTCAGGATTAGCGGTTAGAAATTGCATAACATTAACTTGATAATCGGCATGAAGAAAAGCTTGGCTAGATTTAGAAGAAGCTTGAAATTTTAATAAGTCACAAGACAAAATTTCTTTAATGCTTCTATATTCAGAAAGAGCCCTACGATATTCTATATGATTTTTTTCATCAGAATATTCATTCTGCCAGTGCTTGGGTATTTGGCTAAATTTTAAAGCAGCTTTATTAAATCTAGAAATATTCCCTCTAATTATCTCTTGAACTTCCGGAATCAAATATTCTAAATCCATGTCTTCTTCTTTTAAAAAATCTATTTTTAGCTCTTCTTCTTTTTCATTCCCTTCCTCTTTTTCTTTTTCAACAAAATTTACTTGTCTATAAAAAAGACTTAATTCCTGCAGCTCTTCTAAATGTTTGGCAATTCCCCCTTCTTTTTCTTCTTTTTCAGATGCCCTATCAATTGCTGATGATTTAAAAAGACCAACATAAATAGATTGAAATTTTCTGGCAAATTTATTTTTAGAAGTTATCATTTTCTGAACTTCTTGAGTTGATTTTCCCTTTGCTCTTTCTAAAGAATTACTATAGAAAGTTTTAGCTAGTAAAAGTTTGGAAACATCATTTAAATCACTAAAAGAAGGAATTGAGTTTAAATCCTCTTCACTAATATTAAACTTAGAAAAAATTGCCATGGTTTCAGAAGAAAACAAAGCTTCTTTTTTATCTTTATTACTATCAATATCTTCTCTTATCCTCTCTATTTCTTCTTCTGTTTTTTCCGCCTCTTCATTCTTTAAATCCTCTAGCGTCTCTCCCTCATTTTTAATTTCTAGCTCTGGCTCTTGAGATTCTTTTTCATCTCTGGTTTCTAAATTCTCCACATTATCATTTCCTCCCTCTACTTGGCTGCCTTCATCGGATAAATCAGCTACTTGTTCATTTTCAGGCTTTTTATCTAAAGTCTCTTTTTGTTCAACATTGCCTTTTTTGGGTTTTAAAAAATCAAAAAATTTCATATTTTTTATTTTAATAAAATAAAATATTACTTATATTATTCATTTAACTTTTTGAAAGCTTCCCAGTCTATACCCTTATCAACTAAATTATTATCTTCTAAAAAATGCCTTATCTCCGGCTTATTATCATACTTATCCCTCTGCTGTTCATAGTTTATTCGCACATTTTCCAAATTACCTTTCCTTAAATCCTGGATTAACCAATTTACATAAGGAATAGCGTCTTCTGCTAATTTAAAACGCTCAATAAACTCTTTTTTCAACTCATCTAATTTATCAGCTAATTCTATAAACTTTATATTTTCCTTATTATTAGAAAAAATTTTATTTTCTGAAAAATTCATATTATATTTGATTTAATTAGTAAATTTTATCATAAAATTGCTAAAAAATCAATTACCATTGACTAACTTATAAAAAGATGTTATATTTAATAGTTAGTAATTTTAATACGTACCTTTTAAACCTAAACCTGAAACTATGGAAAACCCAACTGGTCCCTATATGCTTCAAAGTGGACGCTATAAGGGAAGGTATCTCGAAGATTTAATCTTTGATGATCCTGAATTTGTTCTCATAATGAACAAATACCGGGATAACAAACAGAGAGAAAATGCTATCCAAAGACATCTGCGACTACTAATGGAGAATACTCCAAAAACAGCAATGATGTGCCCTGTATGCAAAAAAAGGGGTGTAAAATACTTCCTGTTCTTAAACAGTGAAGACATACTCCCTACCCTGACCTGTTGCGAAAGTGCCGCATGTCGTGAAAGCTTAAAACTTGATCACCCTGACGACTACTTACTCCCGATAAAATTTCAATCTATGATGATTTTTAATCAAAAAAGATTGAAAAAGAGATGTCTAAGGTTGATAAGAAAAGCAACTGGACTAAACAAAAAGGTTAGTCCGGAAGAAGTTTTCCGCATCTTCATTGGAGAACCACTGAAAGCGATCTAATGCTCCCCAATCATCAAAAAAAGACTTGTTCTAACAAGTCTTTTTTCTTTATATATTTTTAACTTCTTTTAATCTCCAATTATTATTTGTCTAATGTCAGAATTTTTGGCGCCTAATCCAAAATTACGCATTAAGTTAAAGGCGTCATCAGGACGGCCGAGGTAGTGCATTTTAAGATCAAGAGGGTTAACATAATAAGCCTTGCCACTATCTTCTACTTTCAAAAGTATACGACCCGAAAGTCTGGCTGGCGCTTTTCCTTTAAAACTATCAAAATTTTTATTATTTATCCCTAAGGCTAGTTTTCTCATTAAACTAAAGGCATCTTCTGGCCGGCCAAGAAAATACTTAGAACCATCGGTTGGGTTTATATACCAAGCCTCTCCCTTCTCTTCAACTTGTAGTAGAATACGTCCGGATAAACGTTTAGAAAGCCGATTATTTATATTTTTCACTAAAGATTTTTCAGTGGCAATAAACTTATTTCTAATCTCAGACCACAAAGAATTATTTTTCTCTGGTTTTA
>CAZQJT010000002.1:0-1099 GCA_964593665.1 uncultured Gammaproteobacteria bacterium | reverse complement strand
ATGCGAAATAATAACTGCCATAATTAATTATTATTTTAATAATCTATCTTCTCAATTTCTAAATTAGAAAAATCCCCTTCCATACTTCTCCATTTATTAGAGAACCCCCAACCATTCCACTCCCAAACCGCCAAATATTTTCCCTGACAAACATAATCTTTATAGTCCCCTTCTAAAACAACCAATTCGTTTTTCCCATCATCATTAACATCAATAATTTTAAATTCACAATTAGGGTTTGCTAAGCGTGAAGATCCCCAGATTTGTCTAACTTCCTGGTTATTTAAACTTAAAACAAAAAAATGATTACCAAATTCTTTATCATTTTTCTCTATCCAAAATGGCTTAGAAGTTCCAAAACTGCCAACCCGCCAAAAAGATAAATTAATATTTAGAAAACCATCATTATTAGAATCAGCTAAAATAAAATCATCTATCAACCAATCTTTAGGCGATTGCCAAATTATTTTAGAATCCTCTTTAATATTTAAGGAGCCATTTTTCAGAATATACAATTCTTCAAGGTTATTTTTATTTAAATCAGCTTTTTCTTCCTTAAAATTATCAGGTGTTTTTTTAAAAGTATAATAATTAAATATTTTCAAAAAAGAAAATATTATTACAACAAATAAAAAAGAGAAAAAGACAATTTTTTTAAACATTTTTATTCCGCAATGAATTCCTTAGTCCAGTCTGGAGTTTTTGGGGCTATATCAGACATAAGAAGTTCTCGCCATTTTTTATCAGTCAACCTATCTGACATTGGCCAAGAAAATTCGTAATAAGAATAAACTCCTCCTTTAGCAATCCTTAACTTTCCATCAACTGGTACTACAACATAAATCTCTGATATTTTTCCAGTACCAACTTCCAAAACTACTCCATTGGGATCAGTGGCTACATCGGCAATAATGGCAGCTGGATTTTCATTTAAGAAATCTCTTTGTCCCATCGCTTTAAACTCCTCTTCATTCTTGTAAATTTCAAGCCAAAGATGTTCTAATTGCCCACCATAGGAGCGGATAAGCTCATACTCATCTTCACTTAGTTTTTCGTTATTTAATTCTTTTTCAGCAATATTTTTCAAAGAAACAACTAA
>CAZQJT010000001.1:34490-36972 GCA_964593665.1 uncultured Gammaproteobacteria bacterium | reverse complement strand
CTGATTGTGGCTCAACGCCAGCTTGACCATCAAAAACAGCCACAGCGCCATCTAAGACACGTAAAGAACGTTCTACTTCAACGGTAAAGTCAACGTGCCCAGGAGTATCAATAATATTAATTTTATTATTCTTCCAAAAACAAGTTGTTGCTGCTGAAGTAATAGTAATGCCTCTTTCTTTTTCTTGTTCCATCCAATCCATATCAGCTTGACCTTCATGGGTTTCACCTGTCTTATGTTTCTTACCAGTATAAAAAAGAACGCGCTCGGTAAAGGTTGTTTTACCAGCATCAATGTGAGCCATGATTCCAATATTACGAATGTGCTCTAAGGTATAATCACGAGACATAAATTATAAAATAATAAAAAAAATTAAAATTATCTAGCACGAGAAAAATGAGCAAAAGCCTTATTAGCTTCGGCCATCTTGTGAACAGCTTCTCTCTTCTTAACAGCTGTACCTTCTCCATTTGAAGCATCAAGTATTTCTATAGCTAATTTTTCGGCAGTTGAACGTCCTTTTCTGTCATTAGCGGCCTTAATAATCCAATTACAACCCAAGAAATAACGTCTTTCACCACGAACCTGAAAAGGAACCTGATAATTAGCGCCACCAACTCTCTTACCACGAACTTCAACTAAAGGAGAGACTTTCTTTATCGCCTTATTAAAAATATGGCGTGGGTCCTGCTTTGTTTTATCTTTTAAAATATCAAAAGCCTTATAGACAATAGCCTCAGCTGTTGATTTTTTTCCTCTTTCCATCACATAATTGATGAATTTGGCAATATTTTGGTCGTTGTATTTTGAATCACCTTCAATCGCCCTTTTAGAAGCTGCTTTTCCTCTCATATTTTTTTATGTTATTATTTTGGTTTTTTAGCGCCATAGCAACTGCGGCCTTGACGTCTAGCTTCAACACCTGAGGCATCAAACACGCCACGGACAACTTTATAGCGAACACCTGGTAAATCTTTAGTCTTCCCTCCCTTTACTAAGACAATGGAGTGTTCCTGTAAGTTATGTCCCATTCCTGGGATATAAGCAGTAACTTCCATTCCGTTAGATAAACGAACACGAGCAATCTTACGCAAAGCTGAGTTTGGTTTTTTAGGAGTAGTGGTTGTTACCTTTAAACAAACACCTTGTTTAAAAGGAGCGCCTTTGGCAGTTTCTCTTTTTTTACGATGCAAAGAATCAAGACTGCTGTGTAAAGCAATAGCGTTTTTGCCTTTAGTAATTTTTTTGCGGCCACGACGGACTAACTGGTTAGTAGTTGGCATAGTTTCTTAATAAATTTTACCCAATTAAAACTGGGAATATAATATAGATATATTAAAAATATCCTGATAATTCAGGATGGTTTATATATGTTTTTTAGTACTAATACAATTTAACAAAATACAAAATATAAGTCAAGATATAAGCAACTTTAATTTAAGTAGCCCTAATCTCTTTTTATTAATCCTCTCTCTATTTCCCGACAATAAGATCAAATAAAAAGCCAACGATAGGAATAATAGTTGAACCAGCTAACATTACAAACAAAATAACTAGTACTAAACCAAAGCGCTCTAAAGATAAAAATTTTTCTCGAGCACGTGGTGGCAAAAAGGTAGCCAAGACCTTGGAGCCGTCAAGCGGCGGAATGGGTAATAAATTAAATACAGCTAATATTAAATTAATATAAACAATAACACTAAGAAGAGACAAAAAGGTGATATTGAGCATGGAAAATATTCTAATAAACAAACCAAAAAACAGAGCAATAACTAAGTTGCCTAAAGATCCGGCAATAGCTACTTTCGCCTCCCCGTATTTTTTGTCTTTTAAATTATAAGGATTATAAGGGACTGGCTTGGCCCAGGCAAAAAGAAAAGGCATTTGGCTAATAATCATTACCAGCGGCAAAAAGAAAGAACCAAACCACTCTAAATGTTTAAAGGGGTTAAGAGTTAAACGACCAGCGTCTTTAGCCGTCCTATCTCCTAAACGGTAAGCTACAAAGCCATGCATATATTCATGCATAACGGCTGATAAAACTAAAACAATAATTTGAAAAAGGTAAATCATAATAAGGTCTAAATAAATAAAGTCTAACTATAGTTTAGCATAACTTGATTAATTTTTAAAAGGTTGTTAATATAAAAACAATTACTAAACTAAGTTAAGCACAGAATTAATATGGCAAAAAAATGCGATCTATGTGGCCGCAGCGCGACAAAAGGCGCTTCTCGCTCTCATTCTAAAATAAAGACTTTAAAAAGACAAAATATTAATTTGCAAACCAAAGTAGTGGATGGATTAAAATTACGTCTTTGTACTTCTTGTCTTAGAACTATGGACAAACCAAAAAGAATAAAGGCAAAAAGAAAGCCGGCTCTAAAAGAAGGAGAAAAAAAAGCTCCTAAGACAAAAAAAGCTGGTGCTAAAAGCGCAGTTAAAAAAAGTAAAACTTCAAAGAAATAAGAAAAAAACCGCT
>CAZQJT010000001.1:26373-34390 GCA_964593665.1 uncultured Gammaproteobacteria bacterium | reverse complement strand
TTGCTTAAAATTCACAAGAGCAATAGGTAAAATAACAATTTGCGAAACAAGTGTTAAATTAACAGTATCTAAAAAAAGTTTAATTATTCTATATGTCTTCCCTTTTAATTTAAAATAAGAAAGAAGTTTTTTGCCTTTTTCCTCGCCTATAGGATAAAGAAAAATTATTCCTATCAAAGCAGCAAAAGAAAGTTGGAAGCCGATATCAAAAAACAAAAGTTGAGGGTTTAGAAGAAGCATTAAACTAGCAGATAAAATCAAGGCTCTTAGTAAAGAGCTTTCTCTTTTGAAAAAAATTGCTAAAAAAACTAAGGCCCCCATAATAGCTGAACGAACAGCAGAAGCGGAAGCACCGGTAATAAGCGGATAAATAAATAAAAACAAAAAAACTAAAATTAAAGAACGTTGGCGGGTTAAACCTAAAAACAGAAAAAAATTAACTATCATGGCACTTAAAATTGTTATATGAGAACCGGAAATAGCAATCAAATGACTAAGCCCAACTCGAGAAAAAATTGCCATATCTTCTTCTAAAACAGTTCGCCTATAACCGAAAAGAATAGCATTAGCCAGTCCCGCTTCCGGTTCTGGTAAATGGCGATTAATAACGGTAGCTAAAGTCTGCTTTTTTTCTAATAAATATCCATAGATACCTTCCTGCCAAGACAAATCTCTATCTCCTTCATATTCAATCTTAGCAAAATACATGACAGCATAAATATTATGCCGAGCTAAATAAGCGCCGTAATCAAAGTCTTCTATTTTTCCTGGCAATTGTAAAAAACCAGAAACTTTTAAAATATCTCCGTAGTCATAGTGAGGGTATAAATCAGTTTTTATCAAAACCCTTCCCCTTATCTTCCCCTCCACGCAAAGTGTTAGGCGTCTGCTTTTATAATCAACATCTGCCTCCTCACAGACCCAAGCAGAAAAAGTTAATTTCTGATTACTGTAATAAGCGATGTCATCTTTTTTAATTTGAGGACGGAAAACCTCTGGATTAAAGCTAAGAAAAAAAATAATTGCAATAAAAAGCAAATTTAATAAAAGAAAAACATTAGATTTTTTAGCAAAAAATCTAGATAACTTATTTTTTTGATTCATAAAATACCCTTAATAGGGTATTTTATAATAAAGATATTAAAATTATTTTAAACTAAAAATTATTCTTTACTTATCTTCTCTTTTTCCAACCAACGCAAATAAGCCTGCACAAATGACTCTAAATCTCCATCCAAAACAGCATCCACATTGGCCGTCTCCAAATCACTCCTATGATCTTTTACCAAACGATTGCCGTAGAGAAAATAAGAACGGATCTGTCGGCCCCATTCCGCTTTTACCGTTTTTCCTTTTAATTTTTTTTCTTCCATCTCTCTTTCTTGCAAAGCTAATTGATACAACTTATTTCTTAAAATTTTAAAAGCATTTTCCTTATTTTGATGTTGTGAACGCTCTGATTGACAACTAATACTAATACCACTTGGGAGATGAGTTAAGCGAACCGCTGAGTCAGTAGTATTAACGCTTTGTCCGCCTGGACCAGATGAACGAAAAACATCAATTCTAATATCTTCGTCTTTTATTTCAAAACCTACTTGTCCCTCAAGCTCAGGAATAACTTCCACTAAAGCAAAGGATGTTTGCCTTAAACCATCAGCGTTAAAAGGAGAGTTTCTTAGTAAACGATGAACACCATTTTCTGCTTTTAAATGCCCATAAACCCAGGGACCGGTAAAACGTAAAGTAGCTGTTTTTAAACCCGCTTCGTTGCCATAATTTCTATCTAAAATTTCAGCGCGCCAGCCTTGTCTTTCTGCAAAACGTAAATACATACGCTCAAGCATTTGCGTCCAATCTTGAGCATCAACACCGCCAGTGCCAGCGTGAAGAGAAAGGAAAACCCCTTTATTATCATGCTCACCAGAAAATAAGGAAAAAAATTGAAGTTCCTGAAATTTATTTTGCAAATACAAAAATTTTTCTTCAAACTCCTTAAGCCAAACATCTTCCTTATCTGTTTTTAGCAAATCAAAAAGTTCTTTTATTTCTTTTAATTCTTTTCTTATTTCTAAAAAAGTATTAATTTGTTTGTCTAAAGTTTCGGCTTCCTGATTTATTCTTATTGCCTCTTCTTGTTTATCCCAAAAGCCAGGCTCAGCTTGCAAACCCTTATTTTTTTCAAGTAAACGGATCTTAGCGGGTATCCCAAGAACTCTTTCTAAATTAGAAGCTTCTTTTTCTATTTCCAAAATGTCTTTTTCAGTAAAGGCCATATATAAAAAATAGGTTTATATATTTTTATAATTTCATTTTATTGTATTTCCAGAGTTATATCAAATCATAATTCCATTTTAATACAAAAAACCCGCTGATAAGCGGATTTTTTGATATAGAATTTACTATCTTTAACGCTTGCTCCATTGAGGCGCTTTTCTGGCTTTTCTCAAACCTGGTTTCTTTCTTTCTACTTGTCTTGGATCACGAGTTAAAAAGTCATTAGCTTTTAGAGCTTCTTTAGTTTCTGGGAATAGAGCAAAAATAGCACGAGAAATTCCTAATCTAACCGCATCAACCTGACCTATTTTCCCACCACCAGAAACAATGATAGAAAAATTAAAATCTCTTAAATGGCCAGTTACTTTAAGAGGTTGAATAATTAAACCAAAGCTACTTCCAGGAAAATATTCAATCGCTCTTTGACCATTAATCATAATAACACCCTTGCCGTTTTCATATAAACGAACTTGTGCGACCGCTTTCTTGCGACGACCAACTGCTTTAGTATATTTGCCAACAAATTCAGCTGTTTCGTTTTTAGCCCATTCTCTTTCTGCTTCAAGATTATCCAACTCGGTAATCTCAACTTCATTGTCTTGAAGATCTTGTATCTTTTTTACAGCCATATTATTTAATAATTAATCTTTTTAACATGCCATTTCTCAGTTTAGTTGGGGGTAGCATTTCGCGAACAGCCCGATATAGAACATCGCCTGGATTATTTTCAAAAACAACTGACATTTTTTTACTCTTCAGACCACCTAAATAACCAGAGTAATGATGATATTGCTTTTGATCTAATTTTTTGCCACTAAATTTCATTTTAGAAATATTTTTAACCTCAACAATATCACCCAAATCTAAATGAGGTTGATATTCTGGCTTATTTTTTCCTCTTAAGATAGTAGCTATTTTTGTTGCTAAACGACCGACAGTCAAATCAGTCGCATCTAGTTGATGTAATTTTCTCTCAATATTTTTCATATAGTTATACTAATTCAATTTGCACCATTTCTGCTCCATCGCCAGCTCTTACTCCTATCTTTGTAGTCCTAGTATAGCCGCCTGGGCGTTCTTTATAACGAACACCTAAAACTTCAATAGCTTTTTTAACTGAATTCTTTTGTAATAGAACCTTAATTAAACCACGACGAGCGGCCAAATCACCAGCTTTAGCTGAGGTAATAATTTTTTCTACCATTGGTCTAACTGCCTGCGCTTTAGCCTTAGTTGTTGTTACCTTTTCGTACAACAAAATACTAGATGCTAGATTACGAAGCATTAACTCTCTTGGCCCCTTGGCTCTGTCTAAAATTTTATTTTTATTTCTGTGACGCATATCAACTAGTTTTTACTATTTATTTCTTAGCTTTCTTTTTAACTTCTTTGGTTTCCTTTTTTGTTTCCTTTTTTTTAACAATTTCCTCTTCAACCGCTTCTTCTTCTACAGCAACTTCTACAACTTTTTCTTCTTCATCTTTATCTTCTTCTTCATTTTTTATTCCTCCTGGCAGCAATGAACCATACTGATTAACTAAAATGCTTACTGACTCATTAAAAGCTTCCTCAAAGGAAATAGTGCCATCGGTTTTAATATTTAAAATTAATTTATCCCAATTAGTCATCTTACCGACACGAGTATTTTCTACACTACTTGAAACAAGAATAACTGGTGAAAACATAGAGTCTATTTCAATATAACCAATTTCTTTATTTTGATTTTTAGCTCCTTCTGGCATTCTATAACCACGGCCTTCTCTTACCCAAATTTCTGCTTCTAAACTAGCATTTTCATCTGTTAAATTAGCAATCACTAACTCTGGATTTTTTATTTCCACCTGGCTATCTTTAGCAATATCAGATGCTTTTACTACTTTTTTACCTTTAACTTTAAGTTCTAAACGAACCTCTTCATCAGTATGAATCTTAAGGCGTAATTGTTTTAAGTTTAAAATAATTTCTAAAACATCTTCCTTGATTCCTTTCAAAGCCATGAATTCATGACTAGCTCCTTTTATTTTTACACCAATAACAGCTGCGCCTGGTAAAGAAGACAATAAAACGCGGCGTAAAGAATTGCCTAAAGTCATGCCATAACCAGGAAACAATGGCTCGACGCTGACAATGCCTTCATTTGGATTGACACCGGCTTTAAAATTAATTTTTTTAGGTAAAGCGATATTTTGCATAGATAATGCTGCCCGGAACAAGTTTGAACTTGCTCTGAAACAATTAATTTATTTTGAGTAATACTCAATAATCATTTGAACGTTGATATTCTGAGGCAAATCACTATCTTTAGGATCGTGTAATACTTTGGCGCTCAACTCTTTAACGTCAAAGTTTAGCCAACTTGGTCTTTCTTCTGATTTCTTTAATTTTTCATTCAAATTCTTAAAGAAACGGTTATTTTGACTACTTTTCTTTATTTTTATTACTTGCCCTTCTTTTACAGAAAAAGAAGGAATATCAGTCTTGCGATCATTTACTGAAAAATGTCCATGGGTAATCATTTGACGAGCTTGCGCACGAGAAGAGGCTAAACCCAAACGATAAATAACGTTATCTAAACGCATTTCTAATAATTTCAAAAAGTTCTTACCAGCATCGCCAGACATTTTAGAGGCTTTAACAAAAAGTAAACGAAATTGCTTTTCTAGTAAGCCATAATATTTTTTTGCCTTCTGCTTTTCTTGTAATTGTAAACCATAGCCACTTAAACGTTTGCGGCCTTTTGGTCCATGAAATCCAGGAACATAATTTCTCTTTACCATAGCACATTTGGCGGTAAAGCAACGATCCCCTTTTAAGAAAAGTTTTTCGCCGATACGACGACACTGCTTACATTTATTATCAATATTTCTTCCCATATTATTTAAAAATTAAACGCGACGTGGTTTTTTAGGACGGCAACCATTATGAGGAACGGGGGTTGTATCTTTAATGGCATTAACTTCTAGGCCGTTAGCATTTAGAGCACGGATAGCCGCTTCGCGACCAGTACCAACTCCAGAAACAAATACGCTTACCTCTTGTAAACCATATTCTTCTTTAGCTTTTTGAACAGCAATCTTAGTAATAATCTGTGCAGCGTAAGGAGTAGCTTTTTTAGCTCCTTTAAAGCCAGCTAAACCAGCGTTAGCCCAAGAAATAACATCACCACCATTATCAGTTAAAGTAATCATGGTGTTATTATAAGTAGCTTGAACATAAGCACGACCAACTTTTACAACCTTGGCAACTTTCTTTTTCTTCTTCTTGATTAATTTCTTTTTTGCCCTAGCCTGCTTATTTTTTTCTAACTTCTGTTTTATTTCTTCTGGCAATTCTTCATCACTGGAATCAAAAGAAAAAGCTTCGACTTCTTTTTCGTCTTGGACTTTATCTTCGGCAACAGGAGCTTTCTTAGCTTCTTTTGCTTCTTCTGTTCCGGCTTCAATCGCCGCTTCTTTTTTTATCTCTTCAGACATATTTTAATCTTTATAAATATTAGGGATTAGGTTTTCTGTAAACCAGCCTTAGATTTGCCACTACCCATAGTTACACGTTTGTTACCACGAACAGTACGACTATTAGTTTTAGTTCTCTGTCCTCTAACTGGTAAATGTTTAGCGTGGCGAAGACCACGACAACAACCAATTTCACGTAAACGTTTAATATTGCTTTGAACTTCGCGACGCAAGTCACCTTCAACTGTATATTTCTTTTCAATAATTTCTCTTAAAAGATTAACTTCCTCTTCTTTTAAATCTTGAACACGAATATTTTTATCAACTTTAGCGGCTAACAAAACCTGACCAGATCTAGTCTTGCCGATACCGTGGATATAAGTTAGAGCAATTTCTACTCTTTTGTCATTTGGGATATTAACCCCTGCAATTCTTACTGCCATATAGTATTTATAAATTAGCCCTGTCTTTGCTTGTGCTTAGGGTTTTTACAGATTACATGAACACGGCCTTTGCGGCGTACTACCTTGCAATCTTTACAAATTTTTTTAGCGCTGGCTCTTACCTTCATATTAGAATCTAAATTTAAATTAAATTAGAGGCGATAAGTAATCCGCCCCTTGGTCAGGTCATAAGGACTGATCTGAAGCTTAACCTTGTCTCCCGGCAACAAGCGGATCTTATTCATTCTCATCTTTCCGGATAAATGAGCCAGGATTTCGTGGCCATTTTCTATTTTCACCTTGAAGCTGGCCGCTGGCATCAGCTCCAAAACTTCGCCCTGCATTTCAATGAAATCCTTAGCGTTCAAGATAGCACTGCTATCTAGCGAATTATTTTTATTTTTCCGGTCTTTTGACATTAACACAAAAAAATTTGATAAAGATCAATGATTTCTCTTTATCAAAATCTATTATAAAAAATTAATTTTTGTAATAATATTCTTAATAAAACTATTATAGAGATAAGAGAATAAGTTGTCAAGGGCTGAAAAAGAAGAAATAGAAAAATTAATCTTCTAAAACTGCCTTAATTCTTCTTACCCCTGCACTTGAAGACTCTTCTTTTATTATTTTAAATTTCCCTAACATCCCAGTATTTTTTACATGAGGTCCACCACAAATCTCCTGAGAATAAGCTTCTTTTAAATTGGGCTCACCATCTGTATTTAAATTTGAAACCGTAAATACTTTCACTTTTTCATCATATTTAGAATCAAATACTCCCATCGCTCCTCTTTTTCTAGCCTCTTCTAAGTTTAATTCTTCACAAATAACTAAAAAATCTTTTGAAATTGCTCCATTAACCAAATCCTCTACTTCTTTTATTTGCTCAGTTGTCATTTTTTCCAAGTGGGAAAAATCAAAACGCAGTCTTTCTGAAGTAATATTACTTCCCTTCTGAAGAACATGCTCTCCTAAAACTCGACGCAAGGCAGCTAATAGTAAATGAGCGGCGGTATGCAATTTAATAGTTTCTTCACCACCATCAGCTAGCCCACCTTTGAACTTTCCAGCTGAAGCAGTTCGAGAAAGATCTTGATGTTTTTTTAATTCCAATTCAAAACCGGCTCTATCAACTTCTATATTTTTTTCACGAGCTAAATCTTCAGTAATCTCTAAGGGGAAACCGTAGCTCTGATATAAGTTAAAGGCGGCTACACCACTTATATTATTATTTGATAATTTATTAAACTCCTGTAGTCCCCTTTCTAAAGTTTTAGAAAACTTCTCTTGCTCTTTTGTTAAATTTTCAATAATGAAATTTTTGTTATCTTCCAGTTCATTATAGATGTTTTTGTAAATATCTATTACCTCTTGGGCAATGTCAGCCGTCCAGGCATCTTTAGAAATTCCCAACTTTAAACCATAACGTATTGCTCTTCTTATAAGTCGTCTAACTATATAACCTTGATCGTTATTGGAAGGCGTTACACCATGAGGATCACCAATAATAAAAACAGCTGCCTTTAAATGATCAGAAATAATACGAATGGCTCGCTTTGTCTCTTCATTTTCATTATACAAATGATCACTTAAAGCTTCTATTTTTGAAATAATGCTAGCAAACAAATCTGTTTGATAATTATCAGGGGTACCACTTAACACAGCCAAAACTCTTTCCAATCCCAGACCAGTATCAACATTCTTTTGGCTGAGCGGATCATATTTTCCGTTTTCACTTTTCTTATATTGCATGAAAACATTATTCCAAATTTCCACCCACAAATCATTATCATCATTAAAATAATCTGGCACAGGAGAACTCTTGTCAGACCAATAAAAAAT
>CAZQJT010000001.1:11495-26273 GCA_964593665.1 uncultured Gammaproteobacteria bacterium | reverse complement strand
CCCAGTGACCAATTACCCATCATTTCAAAAAAAGTATGATGAACACAATCACCAACTTCTTCTATGTCGCCAGTTCTTATACATTTTTGTGCACTGGTAAGACGAGATCCGGCTGGATGTTTTTCTCCTAAAAGATAAGGCACCAAAGGATGCATGCCTGCACTTATAAAAAGAGCTGACGGATCATTTTCTGGAATTAAAGAAGCGCTAGAGATTATGGCATGATCTTTAGTGGCAAAAAAATCTAAATATTTTTTACGAAGTTCTTGAGAATTCATATTTTTTCTTTTCCTTTATATTACATTAACTTCTTCACAAATATCAAGTCCGAATTTCTTCTTCACAGCTGCCTTTACTTTTCTAGCTAAAGACAAAACATCCTTTGCTTTAGCCCCACCATGATTTACCATAATAAGCGCTTGTTTTTCAAACATAGACACTGGGCCGAGCCGACGACCACGCCAATTAGCTTGATCTATTAACCAAGCAGTTGGGATTTTTATCTTTCCCTTTTCTCCTGCAAAACTAGGTATGTTTGGATATTTTTTCTTCAAAACATTAAAACGTGTCTTATTTATTTCTGTGTTCTTAAAAAAAGAACCAGCATTTGGCAAAATACCAGGACTAGGCAGCTTACTGTTCCGTATTGCTGCTATTGCTTTTATTAAATCCTTAAGCTCAGGCTTCCTTACCCCTTTTCTTGCAAGCTCCTCGGATATTCCTTTATAGCTAAGGTTAAAATGTTTGCGGCAGCTTAATTTAAAAGTAACTGAGAGAATAAAATAGCGCCCTTTATATTTATTTTTAAAAACGCTATCACGATAAGCAAAATGACAATCTTTAGCTAAAAATGTTTTTTCTTTTGAAGAATTTAAATCAAGTGCTCTTAAAGAGAAAAAGCTATCTTTTAGCTCAACGCCATAGGCCCCAATATTTTGAACAGGTGCAGCCCCAACTGTTCCATATATCAAAAAAAGGTTTTCTAAGCCATATAGCTTAGCCTTTACGGTAAAATCTACTAGCTTAGTCCAATTTTCCCCAGACATAGCTTCAACAAGAACAAGTCCGCCTTTGGGTTTTTTTAAACTAATACCTCTTATTTCATTTTTTATCACTAAACCAGAAAAATCCTTACTAAATAAAACATTAGAGCCACCGCCTAAAATAAAGATCTTTTTCTTTTTTAATTTCGCCCAAGCTAAAGCTTCTTTTAATTCTTCTTCATTTTTTACACAACAAAAAAACTTAGCTAAAACAGGAATGTTTAAAGTATTAAATTTTTGTAAACTAATATTTTTTTCAATATTTATCATATATTTTTAAACTATCTCCCCTATTTCTTGTAATCTTAAAAGCTTAGCATAAAGACCACCTTGAACTTTGGATAATTCTTGATGAGTACCACTTTCTACCACTTGGCCATTTTCTAAAACAATTATCTTATCCGCTTTCTTAATAGTGCTTAAACGGTGAGCAATAATTATTACCGTTCTATCGCGACTAATTTTATCCATAGCATCTTTTATCAACTTCTCGCTTTGACTATCTAGGTTGGAAGTTGCTTCATCAAATATCAGAACACTGGGGCTAGCTAAAATAGCTCGAGCAATTCCTATTCTTTGTCTTTGCCCACCAGATAACTTAATTCCCCTTTCTCCAGTCATAGTGTCGTATTTTTCATTTAACTGCAAAATAAATTCCTCAGCATTAGCTATTTTAGCAGCTGTTTCAATTTCACTGAAACTGGCCCCTGGTCTAGCATAAGCAATATTATCCCTAATGCTTAAATCAAAAATTTCCACTTCCTGTGGAACTATGCCCAAAAATCGTCTAAAGCCATGGAGTTTATATTCTTGTAAATTGCGACCATCAAGCAATACTTGCCCTGCTTGTGGGTCATAATGACGGTATATTAGACGAGCTAAAGTTGTTTTTCCGCCACCTGAAGGACCAACCAAGGCTGTTACTTTGCCAGATTCTATCTTTAAATTCAAATTCTTAATAGCCGCGTGTAAATTATTACTATAAGCAAAAGAAACATTTTTAAATTCAATTTCGCCTTTTATCTCCTTGGGATTATAGGCGTTCGCCTGTTCTTTTATTTCACTTTCAAATTTAAACAGGGCTAGTAAACGATTAATTCCTTCCCGCCCTTCTTCCATCCTGTCATAAAAACGAGTTAAACGATATAAAGAAGCATAAGCTTTTTCACTTAGAGTAAAAGCAAAAATCAAAGAACCAACGCTGATTATATTTTGAGAAACAAAATAAACACCTAGAAGCAAAACGCTACCACGACCAATATCAACTATCAGATTGCGGCCTAGACCAATTTTCATAATCCAACTCCATTGCTTGTTCTCATTATCACGAATATAACTTTTAATTTTGTCAAAACCCGATAATTCATTTTCTTCTTGAACAAAAGATTGGACTGCATTGATATTAATAATTGCTTGCCCCATTTTACCACTAGCCGTCTCATAATCTCTAAAGATTTCTCTGCGAACTGGCACCATTTTTTTATTAGACCAATAGGTAACATAAATAAAAGCAGGAGCAAAAATTAAAAAAGATAAACCAATACGCCAGTCTGCCCAAAATAAAGCTGGTATGGTTACCAAAAGTTGAATAGTTGTTGGCAGCATTTCCCAACAAATATTTTCAACAAATTTAGTAATCTTATTAGAACCACGCTCTATTTTAATTATCTTCGCGCCTGTATTTTCTTTTTCGTGATAACCTAAGCTCAAGCTCAAAAGCTTCTCCTGAGACTTCATTCCTAAAAAATATTCCAGCTTAACTATTAAAAGAAGGATGCGCCTATCATTAAAATATTTAATTAAAGATTGAAACTGATCGGTAAAAATATATAAGATTATTAACTTAAACATGTCGCCCAAGGTACTTAAGCTAAACTCCGTTAAGCCATCAATTAACCATTTTAAAATATATGGTTTTACTAAATCTAAAAGAGAGGCCAAAATAGTAATTGCCAAAATAGTAAAAGCTATGGTACGAAACGGCTTTATCATTTTTAAAAGCTCCCTCCAGAAATCACTCCAAGAAATTATTTTTTTCTCTTGCTCTTTATTATCAATCTCTGTCATATTATTTTTCTTTTCCTAAAATAATCCCGGCCAAACGAAAAACATCACCAGCTCCCATTAAAACAAGGATGTCATGTTCTTGTAAACGTGGTTTTAGATAACTAGCAGCCGCTTTCATTTTAGGAATATGTTTTACTATTTGTTGTTTTAATTTATTTTTATTATAAACTTTAATTTCCTCCACCAACTGCCGGCTTGATACTCCACCTTGTTTTTCGCGAGCAGAACCATAAATATCTAAAACTATTAATTCGTCTGTATCTGAAAAACTACTAATAAAATCAGAGAATAAAGCCCTGGTGCGCGTATAAGTATGAGGATGGAAAACAGTTATTATCCTCTTATTCTTAAAACGAGCCCTTAGCCCAGCTAAAGTGCTTTTTATTTCGCTAGGATGATGGGCATAATCATCAATAATTAAAGCTTTATTATAATGACCAATTACTTGTGTCCTTCTGGCTGTTCCCTTAAATCCGGCTAAATGTTTTTTAATATCCTGCCAAGAAACCTTCAAGGCTCTTGCCGAGGCAATAACAGCTAAGGCATTATAAACATTATGTCTGCCTAACAAACGGATTGAGAATACACCTTGGTCAGCAAGTTTAAAAAATTGACGTCCGCCCTTCATTTCTAATTCGTAAGCAACATAATCAGCTTTGTCTTTTGCAGTCTCAACATCATAACTAATAACCTTCCCTTGGCAACGTGAAACAATTTTTCTTAAATTCTTGTCGCTATTGTTAGCAATTAAAAAACCTTGAGGTGGAATTTTTTTGATAAAATCAGAAAAAACTTTAATATAACTTTTCTCATCAGGAAAAAAATCAGGATGATCAAATTCAATATTATTAATTAACGCCATCTTAGGGTTAAAATACTTAAGCTTGTTTTGGTACTCATCAACTTCAGCCACAAAATAGCGCGACCGACCAACCAGCGCGCTACCTTTAAACTGCGAAACGCTGGAGCCAACTAAAACATTCGGCTCTTTGCCAGCTTTTTTTAAAACATAGCCGAGCCAAGCTGAAGTGGTGGTTTTTCCATGACTACCGCAAACAGCAATGCCATAATAATCATTAAAAATTTGACCCAAACAAGCAGCATAGGAAATAAGGGGGATATTTTTAAAAACCTCTGGCTTGCTTAAAATATGAGCCATTTCTGGATTATTTTGTGGTGTAAAAGCCGAAGAATGAACTATTATATCCGGTAAAGGATAAAGATTTTTTTCTTTTGGTGGGGTGAAAACTCTAATCTTCTCATTACTTAAAACAGCATCAGTTAAAAAAGTATCTTTAATATCAGAACCGCTTATTACATTGCCACGTTGCTTTAAAAACTGAGCCAACATAGTCATGCCAACTCCTTTAATGCCAATGAAATATATTTTTTTATTCTTCATATTCTTTTCTATTATCCCACTTGCGACCACAAACTATTTCCCAAACTAGAGCGCTAATGTTCTCAGCCGCTCTAGTTTTCATAATTCGACTAATATTATTAGCTAAAGACTGGCGACGAGTCTCATCTGATAATAATTCTTTTATTTGTTTTATAAAAGAATCTACCTCAATTTCTTTTTGATTTAAAACAAGTGCCGCCTTATTATCTTCAAAAACAGCAGCGTTTTCTTCTTGGTGAGAATCAGGCATAGGAATTAAAATAGCTGGCTTAGCTAAAGCCGCCAACTCCGTTAAAACACCAAGGCCACAACGAGAAACAACTAAATCAGCCGTAGCTAGTATAGAAAGAACTTCATCTTGACTTAAAAATTCAAAAGAGTGATAGTTTGTTAATTTTTCTCCCACTTCTCCACTTTTATTCTTGCCGGTAAAATGAATAACTTGGCAAAAGGAAACAAGACTAGAAAGAGACTTAAGGACTAATTTATTTAAAGCCAGAGCGCCGGTTCCACCGCCAATAACGACTATAAGTGGCATATCGCTTCTTAAACTATAACGCTTTTTGGTTTCCTCTTTACTGTTTTTATAAACACTAAGGTCTTTTAAAGGATTACCTGTCCAAACAGCTCTGTGACCATAATCAGCAAATGATTTTTCAAAACTAATAGTTACAACTCGGGCAAATGGCGCCATTAACTTATTAGCCAACCCCGCTCTTATATCTTGTTGATGGACTAAAACAGGAATTTTTTTTATAAAAGCTGCCCAGACCAAAGGAACGCTAACAAAACTGCCAGCTGTAATTACTAAATCAGCTTTAGTTTTTTTTAATATTTTAAAAGACTGGAAAAAAGCAATAATTATTTTAAATAAATCAAAAAAGTTATAAAAAGAAAAATAACGACGCCATTTTCCGCATCGAATAGGAATAAATTCAAATATAGATCCTTTAAAACCAGCCACCATGTCTTTTTCTGGGCCATCAAAAGAGCCGACAAAAAATAAATTTAATGGCCTCTCTTCCAATAAAAGTTCTTCGGCAACCGCTAGCAGTGGTGTAACCGAGCCACCAGTTCCACCGCCAGAAAAAATTATATTAGAAGGATAAATTTTTTCTTGTTTATGGTTATCCATAAAATTATATCTATCAAACTAGCGCCGATAAGACTGCTTAGTCTGCTTACTAATATTAACTAAAATTCCCATCGCCAGCAAGCTAGCCATAATTGAAGACCCACCAGCAGAAATAAAAGGCAGAGGAACACCAGTCATAGGAATTAAATTTACCATCCCGCCTATATTTAAAAAAGTTTGTATTGATAACCAAATAACTATACCGATAGCTAGTATACTGCCATAAAGATCTGGCGCAGCCCGGGCAATTAAAAGCCCTCGATAAAAAACAAAAAGATAAAGTAAAATTAAAAGAGCGCTAAAAACAAAACCAATCTCTTCAGCAATAATTGGGAAAATTGAATCTCCCCAAACTTCAGGCAAATACATAAACTTTTGACGACTTTGACCTATCCCTCTACCAAACCAACCACCAGAGCCAACTGCAATCAAAGATTGATTAATCTGATAACATTTATCCTGAGCGCTATAACTTGGATCCTTTAAACATTTAAACCTATCCATTTGATAATTATCACCCTTTAAACTAAAAACGGAAAAAAGAACTAAGGCAAGCAAGGCTCCAGTTAAAAGGAGGTGAAAAATTTTACCACCGCCAGCAAAAAAGACCATAACTGCCATGGCCACAATAATACATAAAGTACCAAGATCGGGTTGCAAAAACATTAAAACAGAAATCAGAGACAAAACAATTAAAAAAGGAATGATTCCTCCTGAAGCACTATTAAGCTGACCCCCTTTCGCTTCCAGCCAAGTTGCTAAATAGATTAAAAAAGAAAGTTTTACAAGCTCTGAGGGCTGAAAAGAATAGCCAAAAATATTAATCCAACTACGAGCCGTTCCATATTCAGCTCGTAAGCCGGGAATGAATACTAAAATAAGTAAAGCAATAGAGGCTAACAGAAAAAAAGAGGCAAATTTTTTCAAAATCCGATAATCAATTTTGCTAACTACATAAAATAAGCCGAGCGACAAAATAACCCAAACAAACTGACGGAAAAAATAATGATAAGTATTCCCAAAACGGGCATAAGAGACAACTGATGAGGCACTAAAAAGCATTACTAGCCCAAAAACTAACAGAAAAAAAACCGCACTAATCAAGCTTTTATCAGGCTCATGTTCATTCGGCCGCGTATTGAAAATTTTTTTTCGCCAAGTTTTTAGAAACATAATTTATTTTCAAAGCTCAACAATTAGACTAAAACTTCTGATCAAGAAGGAAGATAATAAGGCCAGTAACTGCTCCCATCGCTGATACAACCCAAAAGCGCATTACAACCTTGGCCTCAGACCAGCCAACTGCCTGAAAATGATGATGAATAGGTGATGACAAAAAAACCTTGCGCTTAAACAAACGTTTAGAAATAAGTTGAACAATAACAGATAGAGATTCAATTATAAAAACTAAACCAAAAAATAAAAGCAATAAGGCATTATTAGTCAACATGGCAATAATACCAAGTGTTACCCCTAAACTCATCGCTCCAGTATCCCCCATATAAAAACGGGCTGGCGGAATATTGAACCACAAAAAAGCAGACAAAGCACCGATTATAACTGCGCAAAAAGTAGCTAAATCATAACGTCCTAGAGAAAAAGCGATAATACCATAAGAGAGAAAAGCAACTAGTAATGTTCCACCAGACAAACCATCCAAACCATCAGTCTCGTTAACAGAAAAAGAAGTTGCTACTATCACTAAAATAAAAAGAGGAATATACCAAGAACCAATTTCAAAATTTCCTAAAAATGGGACATGGAAGACTGTCCAATCAAGTTTAAAATAAAACCATAGAGCACCAATAATCGCAATAAAAGTATAAACAAGCAAGCGATGACGCAATTTTAATCCACCACCACCTTTTACCCCTTTGCCACGAACATCTAACCAGTCATCAACTAAACCGATTAAAGCAGTTGCAATCAAGGCCCCTAAAGGTAATAAAGTTTCAGAACGTGATAAAAAATTCAAATGCCTAAGAATACTATCAGGAAAAACATCAGCTAAAAAAGAAAATAAAATAATTAAGATAAATAGGGTCCCCCAAATTAAGATACCTCCCATGGTCGGCGTTCCTGCCTTATGTGCATGAAGCTCGCTAAAAATAGGAGTAGAGCCGCTATTTCTAATTTGCTTGCCTAATTTATACTTATACAAAAAATGAGTTAAAATCGGTGTAAGTAAAAAGGAGGCAGCAAAAGCTAAGACCGAAAAAAAGAGAATTTTGATCAAATAAAATCCCAACATA
Source organism: uncultured Gammaproteobacteria bacterium (assembly GCA_964593665.1). Lineage (GTDB taxonomy): Bacteria > Patescibacteriota > Patescibacteriia > Patescibacteriales > UBA12465 > UBA12465. The sequence continues at coordinate 18,374 of CAZQJT010000001.1, read as the reverse complement.
ATAGATTAACGAAAATTAATTAAATAAACAGATAAAAGAACCAGACTTAAAATAATACTAAAAAGCAAAGCTCCTCCTAAAAGATAATTTATCAAAACATTTAAATTTTTACGCTTATAAAAAAACATCAGTAAAATAAAATTTAAAAGAACAACCAATAGGGCTAGTAGTGGATAATAATAAATATAGGTAGCTGGAGCAACAAGATCTATCCCAAAATCAATATTGTAATGCAAAACTACGATTTTTCCGCTTAAAGTTTTTTTAATAAAAAAGGCTTCAAACCATAAAAAAAACTGATAAAAAGACAAAAGAATGGCATAAATAATTCCCGAACGATAAGAAAAAATTTCTAAAAAAGAATCCTTTATTTTCTCTAGACGGGAATAAAAACGAGCATAAAAACCAGAATAAGACATAAAATCAGAAATCTAAGAATAAGTCTTTAAAATAAGGCTTAATATAATTATTCTAACATATTTTATAATAATACAAAATACGCTATAATAATAGTACTATGGGGAAAAAAATTATAAATAAGATATTTAAATATGCTGCCTTCAAAGAAGCCAGCAAAATATCTTTAGAAAACAAAAAACAAGGCATTTCTTTAGAATACTTTTTCCAGGGAGATGAAAGTCATTCTTTCACCCTACCTAAAAAATTGGAGAAAGACTTAAATAACAGTTTGGAACAAATTTTCAAACTAACCTCTAACGAACTTGTCAAGAAAAAATATTGTCGTTTTTTAGATTCTAATTATCGTCTCAGCTTTTATTTAAGTATCACGCCTTCTGAATTCGGTAACCGAATAACTATCAAAATAATTCCTAAAGAAAGGCAATTATTGCGTTTAAACCAATTGGGCATGGAAAGAGCGCAGCTTAAAACCTTAAAAAATTTACTCCTTAAAAAATCTGGCTTAATTATTATTAGCTCACCTGACAACCAAGGAAAAAGCACTACTTTAAATGCCACCATCAAGGAATTAGATAATCCGAATATAAGTGCCTATTCCCTCGGCCTCAACTTAGAAGGTGAATTTGAAAATATAAATTGTCTTAAGGCAAATAGTTATAATTGGGATAAGATTCTTAGTCTTGATTCAGATCTTATTATCACCCCGCTTGACTCAGAAATAAATTGGCAAAAAGCTATCGCGGCCGCCAACACTGGTCGCTTAGTCTTGGGCCTTACTAATTCTGATTCTACCTGGAAGATACTGGAAACAATCCTAAGATTAAAAGGGCCACTTAAGGAAAAAATAAATAATCTCCGCCTCATCATTAATCAAAGAATATACCCTTTAAAAAGAGGCCAGGATATAAACAACAAAAAAAAGCGCTTATCAAGAAAGAATATCGCTCTATTTGAATTTTTAGAAATAAATAAAAATATCAAAAACTTTTTACTGGAAAGTAAATCTAAAAAAGATAAATCAGATTTTTGGTATAAGCTAGCTAAGTTAGCTATTGAAAATGGCTACCACTCTTTAAAAGAAGATTATCGCCACAAAAAAAAGAATGGTTTAATTGTTTAAATATGAAGATAAGTTGCGTTGTCCCTGCCTATAATGAAGAGAAAAGAATTAAAACTGTAATTGAAAAATTGCAGTCTTTTAGTGATGAAATAATAGTTATAGACGACGCCTCAAAAGACAAAACTTTTAACATCGCTAGTCAAACTAAAGCGATTGTGGTAAGGCACGTTATTAACCGTGGTCAAGGCGCGGCTTTAAGAACTGGTACTCATTTAGCTATTGAAAGAGGGGCTGATATAATAGTTCATTTTGACGGCGATGATCAATTCCAGGCTAGCGATATCCCCTCTCTTATCAAACCTATTTTAGAAAATAAAGCCGATGCTGTTTTGGGTTCACGTTTTTTAGGAATAGATTCTAATCTTCCTAAGCTAAAAAGGTATATTATTATGCCTCTTGCTCGTCTCATCAATCGCCTTTTCTTTAATATCCGTCTTAGCGATCCCCAAAGTGGCTTTCGGGTTCTAAGTCGTAAAAGTGCTAAAAACCTAAAAATAGAAAATGATGGCATGGCTCATTGCAGTGAAATAATCTACCGTCTTTTCCAAAACAAAGAGAGGGTTGTAGAAGTCCCTATTAAAGTTATTTATCACGAATATGGCCAAAAACTAAGTGGTGGACTAAGAATAATAAAGGATATTATCATCCAAAGATTAATTAATTAAACATTATATGCTTCAACAACTTATCGCTATTATTATAATCACCTTCTTCTTGCTTCGTCTTTTTAAACAAAGAGGAAAAAAAGAAATAAACGGCAGTGAATTTTTGCTTTGGCTTATTTTCTGGCTTTTAGCTCTAGTCGCTATTATTTTCATTAAACAAATTGATACCCTACTTGCTCTCTTGGGATTTTCTGGGGCAGCGATAAACTTTTTAGTTTATCTAGCAATCCTAGCTTTACTTTACCAAGTTTTCCGTCTTCGTCTTAAAATTGCTAAAATGGATAAAAACATTAGTAAGTTAAATGAGGCCTTGAGCTTGAAAAAATAATTACATGAAAATAGCTTCCATTGTTTGCGCCTATCCCCCTTATGCCGGCGGCATGGGAAACAGTGCTAAACAAATAAATGAACTGTTAAGTAATAAACATGAAATAAAAACTTTTACCCCCTCTACCACTCGGGTTCTTTTGCACTACGGTCACGGTGCCTTTTTTCCTCAACTGCTTTGGCATTTAAAAAAATTTGACTATATTTATCTTCATTATCCATTCTTTGGTACAGCCGAAATAGTTTGGCTTTTTAAAATTTTTCACAAAAAACAAAAATTAATCATTCATTATCACATGGATGTTAAGGGGCTTAGTTTGTTAGCTAAAATACTAAGCATTCCCAGTCGCTTAATTTTAAAATCTCTTTTAAGCCAAGCCGAAACTATTGTTTGTGCTAGTTTGGATTATGTAAAATCAAGCTCAATTAAAAAATATTATTTTAAACATAAAGAAAAGTTTCAAGAAATTCCTTTTGGTATAGATATAAAAAAATTCCAACCTAAACTAATCAACCAAAAACAAAAAAATAAAAGTCTCGCCAAGGCTCAAGCTATTATTCGCTATGTAAATGATAAATTTATCAAGCGCGACCTCAACTTACTCTTTGTTGGCGGCTTAGATCAAGCTCACTATTTTAAAGGTATTGAAGTTTTATTAGAAGCCCTTTTTCTAACTACGAAACGTAATTGGAAATTAAAAATAATAGGTGATGGTAATAGAAAATGGCGCTATGAAGAACAAGCTAAAAATCTAAAACTAGATAATAAGGTTGAATTTTTAGGACGCTTGGAAGAAAAAGAACTAATTCGCGCCTTCCAAAATGCTGATTTATTTATTCTCCCTTCTATTAACAATAACGAAGCTTTTGGCATAGTTCTAATTGAAGCTTTAGCTTGTGGTGTTCCAGTTATTGCCTCCAACCTACCAGGAGTGAGACGAGTTTTTACCCCCAATAAAGAAGGTTTACTAACTGAACCGCAAGATAGTCATGATTTACAAAAGAAAATAGACTTTGTCTTAAATCATGAAGACTTGCGCCGAAAAATGGCAATAGCCGCTAGAGAGTTGGCGGAAGAAAAATATGATTTAAAAAAGATGGAAGATAGATTAAACAAACTTTTTAAATAAATGAAAATTGCCTTAATCAACAATCTATATGGTCCCTTTAGTCGCGGTGGTGCAGAAAAAGTGGTCCAAAAAATGATAAATGCTTATCAAAAAGATGGTCATGATGTTTTTTTGATAGCCACTAAACCGCCCAGGGCTAAAACACCACTAGAGAATGACTGCCCTTCATACTATTTAAATTCACACTATTTTAATTTAGCAAGTCACTGTTTTCTTTGGCGATTAATCTGGCAATTTAACAATCTTTTTTTTCTTAAAACAACTTACAAAAAAATATTAGAAAAAGAAAAGCCTGATTTAGTAGTCACCCATAATCTTATGGGTATTGGCTTTAGATTTCCAACTCTTCTTAGAAAAATGAAGATAAGGCATGAACATTATTTACATGATATTCAACTACTTCACCCATCAGGTCTAATAATTTTTGGTCAAGAAAGCATAACAGATAGCAAACTAGCTAAAGGGTATCAATTCTTTACATCCCGTTTTCTTGCTTCACCTGATAAAGTAACATCCCCTTCCCGCTGGCTTCTAAACGAGCACCAAAAAAGATCCTTCTTTAAAGAATCCGAATTGATAGTTCGTCCTTTAATGATAATAGAAAAAAAAGAAGAAAGACTAAAAAACAAGCAAATAGCGACAAACTTTATATTTGTCGGCCAAATTGAAAATCATAAAGGCGTTATGCTTTTAATTGAAGCTTTTAAAGAAGCTCTAGCGATGAGACCGGAAATAAAATTAACTATTATAGGCAATGGCACTATGCTTGAAAAGGCTAAGGAGATAGCTAAAGACACACCAGCCATTAACTTCCTGGGACGACTAGAAAGCGCTGAAATCTATGACTTAATGGAAAAGAACGATAGATTAATCGTTCCCTCTTTATGCTATGAAAATTCACCTACCGCTATCTACGAGGCGCAAAAATTAAATTTACCAGTTATTGCCGCTGAAATAGGAGGCATACCAGAGATTATGCTACAACAAGATACACTTTTTAAACCAGGCGATAAGGAAGATTTAAAAAATAAAATTCTAAAATAATCATTTTATTTTAAAACAGCACTTGGATAAGTGCTGTTTTTAATTTTATAAAAATAATCTTTAAGCAGCGTGGAAACCTTTTAGACGTTTATTTGCTTCAATATCAAAAATTGTTTTCTTTAAACCATTTTCTAAAGTTACCACCGGCATCCAACCTAACTCATCTTTAGCTTTTTTAATATCTGGCAAAACCAATTCTGAAACAAACAATGGGCTTTCTACGTGAGTAATTAAAGACGAAGAACCGGTTTGCTTGCAAATTAAAGCAACAATATCAGCTATCTTAACATCTAAATCAGATCCAATATTAAAGGGGCCTGGTAAATTACTGCTCATAATTTTAGAAACAGCATCTAGGGCATCTTCTATATAACAGAAAGAAGAGGAAAAGTTTTCTGAGCCAGGAATAATAATTTCTTTATTATCTAAAGCATCATTAATAAAATCAGGTATCATTTGGTCATCATTGTGTTCCATACGTGGACCATATATTCTAAATAGACGAACTATCTTCGCATCTATATTATAAATAGATTGATAGTTAGAAACTATGGTTTCAGCAAAACGCTTGCCTTCATCATAAGCACTACGTTTAGACAAGATGTCAACTTGGCCAAGCTCACTTTCTACAAATTTTAAACTAGGCTCGTCTTTATGACGAGGGCCATAGATAACCGAAGATGAAAATTGCAGAAATTTTGCCCCATAGTGTCGCGCTAACTCCAGTAAATTCATAACCACAATTGAATTAGCCTTTAAAATATCCAAACGATTATCTAAAAACTTTTTAGGAGACATGGGGCATGCTAGATTATATATTTCTTGTATACCTTGAAATTCAATTTTAAATTTCTTAAGCGACTTATCTGCCTCAAAATCAAAGGACTGGCTTAAGTCGTGATTGATAAAAACAAAATCAGGATTAGCTAAAAGATGATCTATATTTTTTTCATTACCGGAAATAAAATCATCAACACAAATAACTTTGCAAGTTTTAACTAATTCATCGCAAAGATGTGAGCCGATAAAACCGGCTCCGCCAGCGACAATAACATTTTTTTTATCAAAAATAATTTGCTTAGACATAAACTGATTTTTATTTAATTATTTATCTTTATTATACCAGGCTTAACGCCGCCAGAAAAGTCACTCGAAAAAGCATAAAAAGATTCAAGTAACTTACCTGAATAACTAAAAACTCGCACATGCGGTGTAGCGCCAGGGGCAGCCCCAAGAATTATTTCACTTGACCCATCATTATTTAAATCTCCGGCCGCCACTCTGATGCCACCTTGCCAATTCTTTCCATAAGCTAAAAATTTATTTTGCAAGCTACCATAATTGTTAAAAATCTTTACTTCTGGATTGCGACCAGAACCAGGGGAAACGATTATCTCTTCTTTATTGCCATCATGTCTCCCATCTAAATTAGCCACAGTTAAATAAACACCGCCACGAAAATTTTTCTCATAAGCTAAAAAGGCTCCGATTATCTTGCCATAGCGATCAAAAATCTTCACATGTGGTTCTTCTCCAGCACCGTAAGCAATAACTATCTTATCGTCGCCGTTGCCTTCCAAATCACCAGCTGCAATACTTAAAGAACCACGATATTGACGCGAGGCAGCGAAAAAACTTCTTTTTAACCGACCATCTAAGTCAAAAACTTTAACCTCAGAAGAGCCATTAGAAGCTGGAGCAACCGCTATCTCAGAGATAACATTATCAGTTGAACCAACTAGAGCGATGTTAAGCCCTCCCTTAAAATTATTTCCGTATTCAACCGGAAATTTTTTAATAAGATCACCTTTTAAAGAAAAAATTCTAACCTCAGCCTCTTCGCCTGGGGCAGAACCAATAATAATTTCTTCCTGCTCATCACCATTTATATCTTCAAAAACCAAACTAGAGTCAGGAGCTATTTTATCAAGCCAGGAAAAAGAACTTATACTATCACCACTCGCTGAAGTTATTTTTGATTTTTGCCCTTCCTTTATCGGTATTAAAACCAAACGACCAAGACGACTGTATAGTTTTTCTTTAGCCATCTCAACTGCTCGTAAAACATTAAGACGACCAGCTCCTACTTGATTTGGATAATCAGGATTTAAACGATCAATGTTGTCACTGGAATTTAAAACAATTTCAATTATTTCCTGGCGGCTTAACTCTG
>CAZQJT010000001.1:6919-11395 GCA_964593665.1 uncultured Gammaproteobacteria bacterium | reverse complement strand
ACACCTTCATAATTGTTGCCACGAGCGGCTATAATACCAGCTACCATAGTCCCATGCGAAACTCCGGCCTCAGTCCAATTATCTGAAACCTTGGGATTTGGGTCCGGTCTATTAATTACAAAATCCCAACCATTATAATCATCAATGAAGCCATTATTATCATCGTCTATATTATTATCAGGAATCTCTCTTTTATTATTCCAGATATTATCTTTTAAATCGGGGTGATTAATGCTAACACCGGAATCAATAACGGCAATTATCATATCAGGACTAGCTGAAATTTTTTCCCAAGCAAGATCAGCTTTAATTTTAGACAAATACCATTGGTTATGATAAAAGGGATCGTTGGGGGAAACGATAGCAAAAACCGGCTCAGCGAGAGCTACAAAAAGCAATAAAAAAAAGGTGATTATTTTTTTCATATAACACCTTTATCATAGCACAGCTTTTATTTTTTTTACAGACCAAATAAACGTTTTTTTAAGAGAAATTTTCTAGTTCTCTTAAAGTTTCTTCCGCGCATTTACGCCAACTAAAATCACGACTTTTAGTCAATCCCTCTGCTCTGAGACGACAACGTAAATTATCATCACTAATTATTCTATGCATAGCACGGGCAATATCATATTTATCATTCTGATCAAAATATAAAATTGCCTCTCCGGCTACCTCTCTTAAAACTGGCAAGTCGGAAGCAATAGTTGGAATACCACAGGCCATTGATTCTAAAATAGGGATACCAAAACCCTCGTGTTTAGTGGGAAAAACAAAGGCGCTGGATGCATTATAAATATAAGGCAAATCTTCTTCATCTACCCAACCCGGAATTAAAACATCATTATTTAAATCAAACTCTTCTATTACATATTTTACTTCATCAAAACCAAAACTAGCATTACCGATTAAAACTAACTTTTCTTCTATTTCCGGATGTTGATCACGTAAAATAGACAAAGCCTCAATTAAAATTGGTGTGTTTTTCTTTTTTTCCAAACGACCAACATAAAGAAAAAAAGGTTGTTTTAAATTATATTTATCCAGAACTTCTTTGGTTTTTTCGGGATCATTAAGTGGACAATAGAGTTCATTATTATATCCATTATGAACAACTTTAATTTTACCCTCCTTGGTCTTAGGATAAATATTTAATATCTCACGTTTAGTAAATTCGGAAACAGTTATTATTTTTTTAGCATGATGCAGGGCAAATTCTGTTGACCAGTAAAGATAATCTACGCTATCAGCACTATAGCGGCCGAAAGTAATTATTTTCACAAAAAAATTAACAAGCGGCCGTAAAATATACTGTGTGCTTTTCAGTCCTTGAGAGAAATACAAATTTTTTTCTCTAAAAAAAGCAACATCATGAATAGTATTAACAGAATTACGTGGACTAAATAAAGGCAATGTATGCGCGGGAACAAATAAAACATCTGGACGATGAAAAATCATTTCTAAAGACAAGCGTCCTAAAGTCCAAAAAGAATTAAAGGGCCAACGAAGATATTTAAAAACAAAATTAGGATTATCTTTAACTATTAATTGTAAATCAGGGCTAGCTGGAGTGTTTAAATAAAGCCAATAAGTATTAGTTTTATCAATCTGTGCTAAATTTTTAATAAGATAAAAGGAGTACCACTCGGTACCAGTTTTTCTTTGCCTGTTAGCCCTTGAGGCGTCAATTCCTATTATCATAAGAAAAAAAATTCCCGAGACTGGCCCAGGAAAATAATTTTTATTTAGTAGCTAAAATACTACGTTTATAAGAATCAAGATTATCTAAAGCTAATCCTGTTCCTTTAGCGACACAGAGCGTGGCATCATCAGCAATATAAGCCGGAACACCAGTTGTGCGTGCTATTAACTGATCCATATTGCGAAGCAAGGAGCTACCACCGGTTAAAACAATTCCCTTGTCCATAATATCAGCCGCCAACTCAGGAGGGGTTTTTTGTAAAACTTTTTTCACTGCAGAAATAATAGCTTCTAGTTCATTTTGGATAGCTTCAGTAACATCATCACTAGAAACCGTAATGCTACGTGGCAAGCCAGTAACAATATCACGACCACGTATCTCCATGTGCAATTTGTCTTCTATATATAAAGCTGAACCAATATTTATTTTTATTTCCTCGGCGGTAATTTCACCAATAGCTAAATTATATTTTTTGCGTATATATTCTAAAATTGCTGCATCAAACTTATTCCCACCAACTCGGACAGAGGTAGAAGCAACAATACCACCCAAAGAAATAACCGCCATCTCAGCTGTACCGCCGCCAATATCAACAACCATGTGCCCTGTAGCTGAACCAATGGGAATATCTGCTCCAATAGCAGCTGCTACTGGTTCTTTAATAATATAAGCAGCCTTAGCACCAGCCGCGATAGTGGCTTCAATTACCGCTCGTCTTTCTGTGGAAGAAATCCCAGCTGGAACCGCCACCATAACCTCTGGTCTAAATAGGCGAATACCACCCAAAGTTTTATTGATAAAATAACGTATCATAGCCTCTGTTGCTTTGTAATCAGCAATAACACCATCTTTTAGAGGTCGTGAGGCTGTGATTGTATCTGGAGTTCTGCCTATCATATCTTTGGCTTCATTGCCAACTGCTAAAATCTTTTTATCGGCAATGGATACGGCAACAACGCTCGGTTCGTTAATAACGATACCGCGCTTTGGTAAGTAAACTAAAGTATAAGTTGTTCCGAGATCAATCCCGATTCTTTTGATAAACATATAAATCTAGCTAATTCATCTTAGTATTTTTAGGAGTCTTAGTCAAACCAAACTCATTCTTATTCAATATAATCCCTATCATCATTACCGACCGCTTCGTCCTGACTTTCTTTATTAGAAATAATTTTAATTACTTTTTCAGCAAATTCAAAGGTGTCAAAATCTTCTTTAAAAAAAACATAATCAGCCCCAATTTCCAAAGAGCGACTACGACTATCTTCGTCACTTAAATCAGTGAAGATGAAAATCTCCTTATCTCCTAAATCAGAATCGGCTTTAATTTTTTTAACAAGTTCAAAGCCGTCTATTTTTGGCAGTATTAAATCAAGAACTATATAACTAGGGTCTGACTCCTTAATAGCTAAAATAAGTTCTTCAATGTCATTTTCATCAGCCTCACTAACTTCAACTTCCAAGCCAGCGCCTATAAATTGAGACTCTAGGCCATATAATAGATTGGCGTCGTCTTCAACGACAAAAACTTTGTTGTTTTTCATAATTTTATTGTAAATTTTTTATCTTTTTCCACCAAGCTTCATTCCCCTTATACCAGGAAACGGTTGTCTTTAAACCGCTTAAAAAATCTATTTGCGGCTTAAAACCAAGTTCACGCTCGGCTTTTGTAAAATCAATTGCATAACGGAAATCATGCCCGCGTCTGTCTGAGACATATTCTATCATATTCTCATCTTTATCCATTATTTCTAAAATTTCTCTGGTTATTTCCATATTACTCTTTTCATTCCCACCTCCCAGGCAATACGTTTCACCCGGCACACCTTTATGGATTATTAAATCTAAGCCACGATTATGATCATCAACGTGTATCCAATCACGAATATTTTCACCACGACCATAAACAGGTAGCTTTTTTTCTTCCAAAAGATTGGTGATAAAAAGAGGAATTATTTTTTCTGGATATTGATATGGCCCATAGTTGTTAGAACAATTAGAAATGGTAATTGGTAAATTGTGAACATGAAAATAGGCACGAACTAAATGATCAGAGGCTGCCTTGGAGGCGCTATAAGGAGAACGGGGATTATAAGGAGTTTCTTCATTAAATTTTTCTTCACCCGGTTTTAAACTTCCGAAAACTTCATCGGTAGAAATATGATGAAAACGAATTAAGCCATTATTCTTAGCCGCTTCTAAAAGAATTCTTGTTCCCTCAACATTAGTGTGAACAAAATCAGCGCTATTTAAAATAGAACGATCAACATGGCTCTCGGCCGCGAAATGAACTATTAAATCAACTCCCTTCACCACTTCATTTACCGCCTCCTCATCAGTTATGTCGCCTTTAACAAAACGATAATGTGGATTATTTTCTACATCCAAAAGGTTATCTAAATTACCAGCATAGGTTAAAGCATCAAAATTAATGATTTCATCTTCTTTGTGTTCTTTAAGCCAATAATGAATAAAATTAGAACCAATGAATCCGGCTCCGCCGGTAACTAGAATTTTCATATTTTTTACTGTAATTTTTTTAAAATTTCTTCCGCCTCACCTTCTTTATACTCTTGTCCGGGCCATTGTAATAAATTATCACCTTCTATTCTGGGTACTATATGAAAATGAACATGAGGGACAACCTGCCCAGAAATAGCATCATTGTTTTCAATTATATTATACCCCAAAATACCCAAACGTTCTTTTAATTTAGCGCCAATTTTTTTAACCACTAAAATAAGAGCGCATAAATCCTCCTCACTTATACTTTCCAT
>CAZQJT010000001.1:0-6819 GCA_964593665.1 uncultured Gammaproteobacteria bacterium | reverse complement strand
ACACATTTATAACCATGAACAACGCCAGGCGGAACTACAACTGTACAAGGATTGCTTTCGCCAACTAAAAGTTCCAGTTTTTCTCCTTTACTCGGTGAACTTTCACGCCTATCCCAAAGATAGAGCATAAAATCACCACTGCCAGGAAAAATAAAATAATCAGTTTGATAAATATGTTCGTGCGGACCACGAGCTACCTGAGGTAAAGTTACGCTCATGTAAGACATGGCCACATTTACATCCGCTTCATCACGGCGATAAATTTCCACTAAATAACCTCTATCATCTTCATATTTTTTTAGTTCTTTTATTATTACTCCGTCTATCATACTATTGTTTTTTTATATTTTTTCGCATTAGACCCTCTTGAGCTCCTAGATAAGAAACTTTATGCGCAGTATTTTGAAGAGCTAATGATAAAGCTCTCTCAATATCATGCCACTTGCTATAACCAGCAGCAAAAGAGGAGTTAAAGGCATCGCCAATTCCAGTTGTGTCCACCCTTCTCTTTTCTTCCTTTATGCCTCGTCTATATGATTTTTTTCCATCATAAACAAAGACACCCTGGGCACCTAAAGTAATCACTACTATTTTAGGGCCAAAACCGTGCAAAATTTTTGCCAATTTAGAAACATCATTTAAAGAGCGCTGATTTAAATTACAGTGCTCAAGCGAACTTAAGACTAACTCAATCGCCTCATCTTTATTTAAAGCAAAAACTTCTGTCTTTTTTAAGAAGGGTGCTAATTTGACTAGACCAGCTCTTATCTGCGCGCCGCCCGGATTCCAATATACTTTAGGAGTGGAAGATTTTACAGCCGAAAAAACATTCTTTAAATCAGTTTGCCAAGCACCAGAAAGAGAGGCTAAATAAATATTTTCTGTTTGCAAAAAAACTTTTTTATCTTGACTGTCTATTTTTAATTTTAAATTAGCGCCACGTGAACCAAAAATTATTCGCTCACCGCTTGGTGCAATTAAAATAAAAGAAGAAGCACTCTCCTCGTTCTTATACTTTTTTACCAAACTAACATCAACTCCGTTCTTCTTTAAGTTTTCCAATATCAGTTGGCCATAATAATCATCTCCTATACTGCTCAAACAAGCCGTTTTAAAAGACAAACGAGACAAACAAACGGCAGCATTAGCAGCTCCACCGCCATATTGATAATGGAATCTATCTACTTTTATCTTTGCTCCATATTCAAAAGCTAAAAGTTCTTGACGCAATACGTCCTGTTTATTTTTCACTAAAATTCCCTGATCGGTAAAAAAGGAAACGTCGCGAGTTGCTCCACCGATAGTAATAAAATCGTACTTCATAAATAATTATTTAAAATCTATCATAAAAAGACTTACTCTCTAAAAAAAATGGCTTAATTCTTTTAGAAACAGCGGCTGCTAAATTAAAAAGAATAAGGGCGAAAAACAAACCCCACATGCCCTGATATAGTATTGTCAACCAAAAACTAGTTTGACCTAAGAAAATTATATTATAATCAGCGCTAAAAAGATATAAGAGGAGAGCTGATAATAAATTATAAAAAATTATAGCTATTAGCATTAAGGCTAAAAAAGTGTAAAGAGAACGATTAGTTAACCAATTTTTTAAAACCCACTGAATAAGTAATAATGTAGCAAAAAAAAGAATGAGATAAAAGCCAAAAAAATTAAAAGATAATAAATCTAAAAAAAATCCAGAAATAAAAGCTGTTAATAAAGAGATATTAAAATCTAAAAAGAAAAGAAAGAAAACTAAACTAGAAAGTAATAAGTTAAACTGTCGCCAAGGACTAGGCAGGGCGCTAATAAAAGAATACTGAAAAAGCGCTAAGACCAAGACTATAACTGCTAGTATTAAAACTTGTCCTAAATGCTTGGTCATAAATTATTTAAAACTAAGGAATAATAACACCAACCACTGTTAAATTATTCAAATTAACAAGCGGTTCTATCGTTGCATCCTGCCAAACTTCATTGCTTTCATTACGAATACTAATAATTTTCCCTATTACTAAACCACGAGGAATTTTTTCTCCCAAGCCAGAAGTAATAACTGTATCGCCAATAGAAATCTTTTCAAGTTGAGGAATGTATTCCATTTTTATTGTTAAACCTAAATCACCATCAGTCGTTCCCTGCGCTCGACTTTGATTTTGAATAGTTGCTGCTAATTTGCAACCATCACTAGTAGTTAAGCAAATTTTAGAACTAGCCTCTTTTATCTCAATTATCTTACCGACTATAACTCCTTCTTCAGAAACAACTCCTTGCCCTAAAGACAGGCCATCGCTTATCCCTCTATTTATAACTAAATCTTGTCTTTCCGAGGCTCCTTCAAATAAAGATTCGCGAGCAACAACTTCAGCTGCTACGACCTTAAACTCTTTCTGACTGGAAAAATTAAGTTGAGCGCGTAATTTTTTATTTTCTTCTATTAACTCCTGCTGTTTAGAATTTACAACTGTAAGTCGAGCTAATTCTTTTTGTATCTCTTCTAATTTAAGCTTTAAATATTCGGGGCTGTCTTGATCAAGTTGACCATGATTGAAAAAACTCCCTAAGTTATAAAGATACTGCCCGGCTGGATTAACATAATTATTAAAAACTTTTTCAAAAGGTCTAAGCCAAGAAAAAGAATAAAACAAAACTAGCGTAATTAAAACGACAAGAAATATAAAAACCGGATTTTTCTTATTTAAAAATTTCATTATTAAAAATTATTCTGCATTATTAGCTAATACAACTTTGTTTAAAAGTTCTTCATTGCCTAACAATAGCCCGGTGCCACGAACAACACAAGTTAAAGGATCATCTACTATTTTAACGGGAATTTTTGCAGCTGTTGAAATTGCTTGATCTAAACCTTTTAAAAGAGCCCCTCCGCCAGATAAATAAAGTCCGCGCTCATAAATATCAGAAACAAGTTCTGGTGGAGTTGTTTCTAATATAGTTTTAATAGTTTCAATAATCTTAGAAACAGTTCTACTTATAGCCTCTCTCACCTGCTTGTCGCTTATCATCACCGCTTTTGGTAGTCCAGTTAGAAGATCACGACCACGTACTTCAATTTCTCTAGGTTCTTCAAAAGGAACAGCTGAACCAATCTCAATTTTTATCTTCTCTGCTAACTGTTCGCCAATTAAGATATTAAATTCTTCACGGATATATTCAATGATATCATTATCAAATTCATTACCCGCTGCTTTCAAAGAGCGCCAAGTGACTACGCCTCCCAAAGAAATAACGGCTATTTCACTAGTTCCCCCGCCAATATCAACTATCATTGTAGCTGTTGCCTCTGTAACTGGCAAACGAGCTCCAATCGCAGCCGCCATCGCTTCTTCAATAAGATAAACTTTACGGGCGCCAGCTGAACGAGCAGCGTCTTCAACCGCTTTTTTTTCTACCTCTGTTAAATCAAGCGGAATACCAATTACTACTCTTGGACGGGCAATTAAAGCGAAGTTTTCACTATGAACTTTATTAATAAAATATTTAAGCATTTTTTCAGTAATTTCAAAATCAGAAACGACCCCATCAACTAAAGGTTTAATTGCTTCAATATGACCAGGCGTTTTACCAACCATTTTCTTGGCTGCCTCGCCAACTTCTAAAATTTCATTTGTTCTTTTATTAATAGCTACAACTGATGGCTCATTAACCACCACCCCTTTTTCAGCAATATAGACTAAGGTGTTTCGAGTACCCAAGTCTATTCCTAAATCATGGCTAAAGCGACCAACAAATTTTTTAAACATAAACTTAATGAATTAGGATTTTATTAATAACATTTAGCAAATAACCAATCATGTTTAGCTTCTTTGCCATTGATAAAACATTTTTTATTTTTCGGAGGAATTTTCTCGTTTTTTTCCAGCATTACTCTAGAAACTATTCCATATCTTTCTTTTAACATAATTTCTGTTTCTGGATCTTCGCTCCAACTAGCTTCAAACCAGCCAGTTTGGTTGGCTATTTCAGACCAATCCTCAATACGATTTATATTTTTTTCTGAAAACTCAAGAGCTTGATTATATAAATTATCGTGTATTGAAATAAGCAGGTTTTTAATATACTGATTCAATTCTGAAAAAGAAATTACTTCTTTACTGCCATTGTCCCGGCGAAAAACCGTTATCTTCTCTTCATTAGCTTCCTTTGGACCAATTTCAAAACGAACTGGAACACCGCGGACTTCCCAATAATTAAATTTAAATCCCGGAGTTTGTCCTTCCCTGTCATCAATTTTAATTCGATAATCACCAAGAGAAGATTTTATTTTTTGACAATAGGCAATAACTTTCTCTTGTTCACCAGTTTCACGGTATATAGGAATTATTGCTATTTGAACTGGAGCAATGTTAGGTGGCAATCTTAAACCATGATCATCACCATGAACCATAATTACAGCACCAACTGAACGCCAAGAAAGACCCCAACTATTTTGATGACCAAAATGAAATTTTCCATCTGAACCAAGATATTTAACATCAAATACTTGTGCAAAGTTAGTTCCTAAATAATGACTAGTTGCTCCTTGGATAGCTTTTCCATCACGTGCCATAACTTCAGCTGTCTTGGTCATCACGGCACCAGCAAATTTTTCTTTTTCTGACTTTCGCCCGGTAAAGGTGGGAATAGCCATAAACTCATAGACATCCTTATAAATACCAAGCATCTTATCTACTTCATCACGAGCTTCCTCTTCGCTAGCAAAAACTGTATGCCCTTCTTGCCAAAGAAATTCACTCCAGCGCAGAAAAGCACGCGGTCTTTTTTCCCAACGGACAACATTAGCCCATTGATTTAAGCGCAAAGGTAAATCTTTATAACTTTGCACCCATTTAGCATAGGTTTTATACATAGCCGCTTCACTGGTCGGACGAATAGCTAACTTACTAACCAACTCTTCTCCACCTGCATGAGTAACAACGGCTAATTCTGGAGAAAATCCTTCAACGTGATCTTTTTCTGCTTCTAAATTTTCTAAAGGGACAAAAATTGGAAAATAAACATTCTCTACTCCATCCATTTCTAATCTGCGCCCAAGTTCTGCTTTGATAAGTTCCCAAATTTTTAATCCATAAGGACGAACTATCCCACAACCTCGAACCTCAGAAACCTCAGCTAATTCTGCTTCCCTAACGACATCTTGATACCAAGCTGGAAAATCAACAGATTGTTTAGTGATATTCTTTTTATTAGTAATAGCCATATTTATTTCCTTTACTATTTATTTTTATAATTTATTATCTTTTATTTATCTTCTTTAAAGCCGCTTTAACTCTTTCACCGCTATCTAAAATTTCACTAGAAACAGAATTTAAAGCTATTCGTGCTTCACTAAGAGAGTAGCCTAGTGACATTAAAGCATCAAGCTCGTCGCTGCTTCCTAAAACATTCTTTTCTAAATTAGTACCTGATGAAGTGCGTATTATCTTATTCTTCAACTCCAAAACTAAGCGCTCAGCTGTCTTCTTGCCAATACCAGCAACCTTAGTTAGTAAATCAGCGTCACCACGTATAATTGCTTCTTTTATATCATCTGAACTAGCCAGAGATAATATCCCCAAGGCTGATTTTGGACCAACGCCAGAAACAGATAACAACAATTCAAATAGGTTAAGATCATCTATATTTTTAAAACCATATAAATCACTTGCCTCTTCGCGAACTTGGTGGTAAGTATAAAGCTCTGCTTCACTGCTAACTTTTAGCTCATTGCTTAAATTTTCACCAATAAAAACTTGATAGCCCAAACCGTTAACTTCAATAATTATATAATTACTAGCTTTATTAATAATTTGACCTCGCAAATAAGCAATCATAATTTTATAACAATTATTTTTTTCTTCTTAAAACGCTAAATTCCGGCACATCTTCTTTAGTTGAAATAGCGACCGTTTTAGCACCGCCACCACCATGCGCCTCGCTTAAGCTTTCACCCGTTTTAACATCTACCATCTTTTTAAGCGTTAATTTAATTATACCATATTTAGGCGTAATTATTTCTATTTTATCACCAATCTTGACAGTATTATGAACTAAGAAATAAAGCGGTTTTTCCTGGAAAGCTAATTCTGGCTTAAACCATTTTTTTTGCGGTAATAATACTTGCCCGCAAAACTCCCAATCACTTAAATGATTAGCACTAGTTATATTTTGCTCTCCCTTCCCACCCAATAAAAATCCAGTTGTATAGCCACGATGAACCAACTTATCAATTAACTCTGATTTTAGATACTTTAATTCTTTCTTTACAACTGTTTGATTTTTGTTTTTCTTTAAAAAATCTAAGGCACGAGCATAGATACCGGAAACACAAGCTTGGTAATAAACACTTTTTGCTCGACCTTCTATCTTAAAGGAGCTTATGCCTGCTTTTATAAGCTGTGGCAAATATTCTATTAAACAAAGATCTTTAGAATTAAGCAGATAAGTGCCGTGTTCTTCGGAGACGATATCAAATTCCTGCTCATGGTTTCTGGCTTTAATGCTATATTCAAAACGACAAGGCTGGGCACAGTCACCAAGATTGCCACTTCTGCCTGTTATCTCTTTTGATAGAAAACAACGACCAGAATAAGCCATGCACATAGCACCATGAATAAAATATTCAAGCTCTACTTTTGGTGCGGCTTTTTTTATTTCCTTTATCTCCTGAATAGTTACTTCTCGTCCTAAAATAATTCTTTTTATTCCTTGCTTAGACCAAAATTTTACAGCTTCTATATTAGTACAATTAGCTTGCGTAGATAAATGTATTTCGGCTTCTGGCCAATACTTCTTTACCAAAGCAATTATTCCCGGATCAGA